>NZ_JBIUBL010000014.1:164789-165040 GCF_044548015.1 Streptomyces sp. NPDC052236
AGGGCCGAGGCGGAAAAGGACAAGGAGGAAGCGAAGGCCGAAGCCAAGAAGGAGAAGGACGAGGCCAAGTCCGAGCAGGCTGCGGCGAAGGAAGAGGCGAACAAGGAGAAGGACGAGGCCAAGTCCGAGCGGGACGCGGATAGGGCCCAGGCGGACAAGGACAAGGAGGAAGCGAAGGCCGAAGCCAAGAAGGAGAAGGACGAGGCCAAGTCCGAGCAGGCTGCGGCGAAGGAAGAGGCGAACAAGGAGAA
>NZ_JBIUBL010000014.1:165140-250897 GCF_044548015.1 Streptomyces sp. NPDC052236
GGACGAGGCGAAGGCCCAGAACGAGGCGGACCGGGCCGAGGCCAAGAAGGGCCAGGAGGACGCGAAGACCGAGGCGGCAGCGCAGCAGGCGGTCGCCCTCGCCCTGGCGGAAAAGCAGCGAGCGGAGGCCAAGAAGGATCAGGAGGAGGCCAAGAAGGAGGCGGACGCGGAGAAGGCCGAGGCGAAGGCCGAAGCCAAGAAGGAGAAGGACGAGGCCAAGGCCGAGCAGGCGGAGGCCAAGGCCGAGGCGGAGAAGGAGAAGGACGAGGCGAAGGCCCAGAACGAGAAGGACCGGGCCGAGGCCAAGAAGGGCCAGGAAGAGGCGAAGGCCGAGGCGAAGGCGGAGAAGGACGCCGCGAAGCAGGAACAGACCGAGGCCAAGGCCGAAGCGGAGAAGGAGAAGGACGAGGCGAAGGCCCAGAACGAGAAGGACCGGGCCGAGGCCAAGAAGGGCCAGGAGGAGGCGAAGGCCGAGGCGACGGCGGAGAAGGCCGCCGCGAAGCAGGAACAGGCGGAGGCCAGGGCCGAAGCCGAGCAGGAAAAAGCCGCCGGGAAGCAGGAGCAGGCCGCCGCGAGGGGCGAGGCGGAGAACGTCCAGGAGCAGGCCCGGCAAGAGGCTGTACGGGAAAAGCAGCAGGCCAGGTTGGAGGCCGAGCAGGCCAAGACCGAAGCACAGACTGAGTATGAGCAGCAGAAGGCCGAGGCGCGGGCGGAGCGCGAAGCCACTGAGCAGGAAGCCGATCGCCAGGAGGCGGCGGCGAAGCAGGAGTACGAGCAGGAGAAGGCCGAGGCGCAGCAGCAGCGCGACGAGGCAAAGCAGCAGGCCGAGCAGGAGCGGACGGAAGCACGGCAGGACTACGACCGTGAGGTAGCCGGCGGCGCCGACGAGCGGACAGCCCGCGAGGAGTACGACCGCCGGATCGCCGAGATCGACGCCGCCGAACGGGAAGCCGTGCAGCAGGCCAACGGCGCCGAGGCGGAGGCCAGAAGCGAGTACGAGGAGCAGAAGGCCGCCGCCCAGGACGAACGGCAGCAGGCGCGCACGGACGCGGAGCAGGCGCGGCGGGACGCCAGAGCCGAGTACGACCGGACCATGGGGGACATCCAGGCCGAGTACGACCGGATCGGGGCCGGCGAGAAGGACATCGACGAGCTGATCCGCCAGCGCATCGCGGATCTCCCGGTGCCCCCTGACCTCTCGTCGTACGGCGCCGGCTCGGCGTACTCCTCCGCGTTCCGCGACAACCTCTACAACCAGGACGATCTGTCATCCGCGCTGGGGCGCCCCCAGGGAAGCGATGCCATGGCCTCCGCCTCTGACGGTTCCAATGGGGCAGCGGGTTCGCCGGGGATGGCCCCGCCGATGATGCGGGGCGCCGGTGGCGGCGGCGAGTCCGGGTCCTCCGGCGAGCGGACCCGTAATGTCATCGAGCCTGGTGTCGGCCGCTCCGCCAGAGCGGGCAACGCCACGCCGACCGTCGAGGGCGAGGAACACCGCGTGGCCCCGAGGGGCACGCAGACCAGCAGCCAGCAGCCCTTCATGCCGCCGATGGGAGGCATGCCCGGAGGCGGAGGGGGAGGGCAGCAGACGGAGAGCGGCGACCGGGAGCGGACCACATGGGTGGCGGAGGACGAGGACGTCTGGGGCACTGATGAGGGCGGCGCTCCCCAGGCACTGGGGAGATGACAGGATGGCGGCCCGTCATATGTGACGGGTGGGCCGCAATACCGCGTGTCGGTTGTACACATGTTGCCCAGTGAGGAGACCGCGTTGAGTCAGTCGATGGAAGACCGTGTGGCCGCGGCGAGGGCCCATCTCAAGGCGACGGAAGAGGCGGTGGCCAAGGCGGAGGGCGAGCTGAACACGGCGTCGGTCACCGCGCGCTCGGCGGACAGATCGGTCCGGGTGGCCGTCGGGCCGAAGGGTGAACTGACGAGTCTGGAGTTCCTCGACGGCAAGTACCGGTCCATGGCCGCCTCACAGCTGTCCGCCTCGGTGCTGGAAGCCGCGAACACGGCTCGCGCCGAGATGGCACGCCGGGTCGTCGACCTGCTGGACCCCCTCACCAGGATGACCGCGCGCGGCATGGCCCCGGAGCGTATGGGCGTCGACTGGGGCTCGGTCTTCGGGTCGTTGCTCAGCGAAACCTCTGTGGACGAGGGGCCGACGGCGATGAGCCGGCTTCGTGACGAGATTCACGAGGACGAGGCGGAGCCCACAGGCCCGCCCGGCGGTCGTGGCGCGAAGAACGTGCGGCAGGGGGGCGAGTAGCGATGGCTGGTGAGTTTTCGGCGTTCCCCGACGGAATCCGCGGCAGTTCCAGGGAAATTGGTGAAGCCTCCAGACAAGGCGATGCGATCGGGCCCAGGTTCGAGACCGACAGCGAGAAGTACGACGACTGCTGGGGCGAGGAGGGCGGCGACGACCTCTTCGCCAACCAGGTCATTCCGCAGGTCCGTGAAGAGCGGGCGCAGGTGATGCAGACGCTTGATGCCATCACCAGCGGTTTTCGGGCTCTGGTCGACGCGGTCGAAGCGGAGGCCGACAACGTGCAGAGACCGCAGGACCTCGCGCTGGAAGACATTCAGGCGTATGGCGGGGAAATCGAAACAAGGCGTTAGATGGCGATCATGTTCCCGCCGGGGTTGCGGGAGTTCATCGAGATCTGGGTGGGCGCGAACGTGGCCACCGGTAATGAGGACAGGGGCTTCGACAGCCGTAACCCTTATATCCGGCTGGCGGACGATATCGGTGCGCTGTCCGATGCGATGAAGGCTGCGATTTCTTCGGCGGGTGAGTCTCTTCCGCCGGAGATCGCCAAGGAGTTCGTCGCCGCGGTGAAGATGTTCGTCGACGACGGCGGGCAGAACCATCTTCAGGATTTCGCCAATGAGGTCCGGGCGATCGGCGCCCGGAATGTGGACCGGTCGATCAAGCTCGGTGAAGCGAAGTACCAGATTCTTCTCGAGTTCATTTTCATGAATCTTGAGATTGCTCTGATCGCCGCGCTCGCGGTTTTCACCGGTGGTACTTCGCTGACTGAGATAGCTCTGGCGAGGGCACGCACCGCGCTGACGATACTGCTGCTGCTCCAGCGGCTGGGGCGTGCTGTCCCGACGCCGCTCTCGGCGTTGCTGGAGGCGATCCAGGAGGCGTTCATCACGTTCGCGTCCCAGGTTATTTCGATGGTCGCGCCGGACGACCCGAATCGGCGGCGTACGGAATTCGACTGGGGCGATATCGGGCAGGCGGCGGTGGCGGGGGCGCTGGCGGGGGCGTTCAGCGGCATTTTCACCCATGTGACGGCGCCGTTCATCCGTGACCTCTTCAAGAAGAACTCGCCGTGGAAGGAGGTGTTCGACCTTCCCCTGACCTTCGTCAACGAGGGGCAGGCCGAAACGTTCGCGGAAGCGTTCACCAAACTCTTCTTCACGGGCACGTTCTCCATCAACCCGGCCACGTTCGTGAGCGCCGGAACCAGTGGGGTCCTCTTCGAGGCCGCTTCCACCACTGCCGAGTACGGCGGAAAGTGGCTGCACCACAAGTTCTTTCAGGACCTCGACTTCGGCCAGAATGACATCAATCACCCAACAAGCGGCGGCGGTCATGGAAACGGGAACGGTAGTGGAGGTGACAACTACACGCCGACTCCCTGGAAGGCCCCCGATCCCGGCCCCGGGCAGAGCACCGACCCCTACGGCTTCCCGACCGACTACCGCTTCGACGCCACACCCCGCCCGGACACAGCTTCCGCCAACGACATCTATGTCCCGCCGTATCAGTCCGCCCCCAACAACGCCTACGACCCCGACGATCCCTACGACTCCGCGTCGTCTGTCGGTGATGTCAGTGACACCCGGTCGATTTTCAGCGACGTCAGCGATGTTTCCTCCGTCTCTGACTACGACTTCGACGAGGGCGAGTTCGGGCAGCAGGGGCCGCTGATCGCCGGGGGCGCCGGTACGTACCCGGGCGGGGCGAATGGGCTGGGCGGTGTGGGCGGTGCGGCCAAGCCGCCGTACTCGTACGCCTCGGATCCGGATGGTGAGAACTCTCTTCCCGTGACGGGGGACTTGAGTCCCGAGAGTGTCTTCTCCGCGCTCAATCCCTCGGGGGCCACGGCACCCGGGTACGTTCCACCCGCTGGTACGGGTGTCGGCGCGCTGCCGAACATCCCCGCCACCGTGGGCTCTTCCGCTCCCGTGCCGCCGTACACTCCGGCCGCCGCCACCTCCGGCTACCAGGACCCCGACAGTCTCTTCGCCGACGAGAACCTCGTCGTTCCGGAGGAGGGGCTGCCGGATCCGGAGAGCACTCCGTCCGCCGAGTCGCCTGTGAACCGGCCGGGGACCAACAACAGCACCGGCTCCGTCCCGGAAGAGACCGTACGAGAGCGGACAGCGGACGACGACAACACCTTGTCGGACGCGGACACTCTTCCGTCCGAAGCCGCCGGCACAGAGAACGGCGTCCCGGACCTCACCGCGCCGGTGCAGGGCCTCCCGACCGCCGGCGGAGCCACCCCGGCCCCGGCCCCGGGGACAGCACCGAGCGCCGGTACGACGGAGCGCGCCGACTCCATGGCCGAACCGGAGCTCGTTCCGGAGGAGGTGGCCCCGGCCGACACCGTGGAGGGCCTTTCGCAGCCCCTGGTGGTGCCGGACCTCGCGCTTGCCCCTGCCCCCGGCGCACCCCGCCCCGAAACCGGCGTACAGCAGCCGACCCCGGCGCAGGGCACCACGCCCGAGGGCGAGACAGCGGTCCAGGAGGAAACCCAGCTCATCCCCGACCAGCGGGAACAGTCGGCCACCCCGGCGCCGCTCCCGGCCGCCGCTTCTCCCCTCGTCGGCGGTCCGCAGGCCGCCGCCCCGCAGCAACGGCCCCAGACCGCTTCCGGTGAGGCCGTCGCGGCCGTTGCCTCCTCCGCCGACGGCCCGCCCCATTCCGCCCTGCCGTCACACCCGGACGCCGTGGACCCCGACGTCCGTACGGACCCCGATGTCCGTACCCCCTCGTCCGAGGAGCGCGCACAGCGTTCGGCGGTGCCGGGGACCGCGTCCGACGCCCCGCCGCCGTACCGGCCCGTACGGACCGAGTCCGAAACTCTGCCGACCGTAGCGGGACCGCCGGCTGACTCGCGTGCCGAGACGCCCCTCATGGAGAGTGCCCCTGGTACGGATGAGGGGGCGCCGGTTGCGGACATGGCTGAGGCGTCGCAGGAGGAGCCGGCTTCCGGCACAGGGGTGACCTCCGCTCCGATGGTCGCCGTGCCGGTTGCCGGGGCCGTCCCCGTAGTGCCGCCCCTGACGCGAATCTCGTTCCGAGAGGGGTCCAAGAAGCTGGCGGTCTGGAAGTCGGACGTCGAGGGCTTGGCGGCGGGGATGGCCGAGGCGGCTGACCGTAACTCGCGGGCGCGGTTGCCGCTGCCGAGGGCCGTGGTCACGGGGTATGGCAATGGGTCGGTGCTCGGGGGCGAGAAGCGGGCCAGTCAGACGGGTGCGGAGCGCGCCGAAGCGGTGGCTGATGTGTTCCGGGCGGAGTTGTCCCGGGTGCTTGCCGAGCTTCAGCAGGACCTGCCGCGGGCGGAACGCGTGTCGGCCGACGATCTCCTGATGGAGCCACGGAGCGGGGGGAGCGCGGTCGACCGGGATGGCCTGGCCGACGGTGTGGCTCTTGAAGATCTGCGTCGGCAGGTGACCGTCAGCATCACGGATCCCTGGGTGGATCTCGTGACGTTGGACGGGTTGCGGCAAAAGGATCCCGGTCTGCGTGACGGTCCGCTGGATGTCGATGCTGCCGCCCGCCGGGTCCTTCGCCTGGAGGAGACGGCGGTCGTGGATCTGGCTGTGCGCACCGAGTTGCTCACTGTGGTGCGAAGTGCGCGTGCCGTCGGCCGGGCGTCCAGTCTGCCGGCGTTGGGTGCGTATCACCTTCAGAGGTCCCAAGGGCCGGTCAACCGCCGTTTCCACGGCGTGACCCGTGGCCTGAACTGGACGTCGCAGGAGTCTGTCGTGTTGCGGACGGGGGCGGTCAGGAAGACAACCGCCGACGGCACTCCCGCCGACAATCCCGACAGGGCGCCGTGGGACAAGGACGGCAGCAGCAGGCCCTATGTCGTCGCGGCGGCTGCGGGCGGTCATGACCATGTGATGGTGCCTTCGCGGGATGGGGGGAGCCTGCGGGTAAGTATTGAGGAGTTTGTTGAACTGCTCGTGAACGACCCGGACTTGAAGGAGCTTCCCGAGGGTGCTCCCGTTGTTCTGGCGTTCCCGCATTCGGGTGGCGGAGGGCTTGACCTGCCGCGGCTTGTCGCCGAGAAGACCGGCAGGACCGTCTGGTCGTTCAGCGGTGACGTGAGGGTGCCTGGCGAAGACCAAGGTGATTCCCACATCACGACGGTGACCCACCCGGGCCTGCCGTTCGGCGACTGGATCCCCAGCAAGCCGGGTGACTGGCGCGAGCCGGAGCCGGGGGCGCCGGAGTGGGAACGCCGTTGGGTGACGCACACCATGATGAGCACCGACGGTGAACGCCTCGGACGGTCCTCGTTCAAGCCGAAAAGTCTGGCGATCAGGGAGGACAACTACCGTCACGCCGCGACCCTGACCAGATGGCACTACAACCCCGTCACGAATAAGTATGTGCGCGAAGAGACGTCCTTTCCGCCGGGGACGGTGGACTACTCGTTCTTCAGCCATGGCAGGCCGAACTCGGTGATCCTGGAGCTGGACGACGGCATCTCGAAGACCACGAAGAGGGTCAGTGGCCCGCAGCTCGGGGGGGCTCTCAAGCGGCGGCCGAGCGTGGCGAAGCTTCCCAAGGGCAGCACGCTGTACGTCGGGCCGTGCTGGGCCGGGGCGGCTTCGGACCGTCGACTCAATGCTCCGGCCAGTCTGAACAGCGCTCCCGCTCTGTTCGTCGCCGACCCGCTGGAAAACCATCCCGTCGGTCAGCACGTGGCCAATGAGACGGGCCATCACGTGATCGCCTTCACCCGGTCCCGTGGGATCGGGTACGTGATCATTGGCGGAGTCCGAAAGTACCGGGACGCGCTGTCCACCGACGCGCGTGGCCGGGAAGGGCAGTTGGTGGACTTCTGGCCGGAGCCGACAGGGGAGGAGCTTGACGAGCGGGCCAGGATCGCGGGTCTGCACGAGGGCGACGGAGATGTCCCGGAGGAGACGAGGGCTCGTGCTCTGCGGCTGGTGCATGCGCTGCGGCTGGTCTTCGGGTCCGATGTGGACCGGGACAGCCAGAGCGAGACGTACCAGGAACTGCTGCGTGGTGCGGGTGCCCTGGAGCTGATGCGGCAGGGCGACCCCGATCTGTCGTCCGCCGCACCGTTGTTCACGATGGACCTGTTGGAGCAGGTGGCCCGTGCGGACCGGCAGGCACAGGCCGGCGTGGTCGAGGGTGACCTGGACCCCGATGTCTACCGCGACCTGCTGGTCCGGGCGGCAAAGGCGCGGGCAGCCGATCCTGGCCGTGTACTCACCTCGTTTGCCGCGCTCCCTCTGCTGAAGGAAGTCGCGGGGAGGCTGAGCGCGCTGGGGGATGTGCAGCATTCCGCTCTCGCCCGCCGGATTCTGCGTCTGCCCGATGGGGCGCCGGTGGGGAAGTCCGAGTTCTCCAAGCTGTTCCGGGCGATGTTCAGGACCAGGGAGGCGCTTGCGGGAGTGTCCGATCTGGACGCGCTGGCGATGCGGGTGCTGCATCAAGGGACGCCGGGTCCGCAGTTGCGCGCACGCTTTACGGTGGCCGTGGCCATGGCGGTGGCCTTGGGGCGGGATCCGTACAATACGGACGAGTTGTCCGCGTTCGCTCTCGAAGTCGACGGTTTCCTGGACCCGGGCACCCGTATCCGCGGGAAGTCCAGCGGCCGTAACTGGGCGGACCTGCCCCTGTCCGGCGGGGTGGACGCGACTGAGCTCAGGGTGTCGGCGACGGTCACGGAGCAGGCCCCGTGGCACGTCGAGGACGGTCCCACACCTCAGGTCGTCGCGTTCGAGGGCGCGGAAAATAACCGCTTCACGCTGACGAACGCCGCGGGGGAGCGTCGCGTGGTGACCGAGGACGAGTTCGTCGAACTGCTGGCCCAAGACTCCGAGATATACGGCCAGAAGCTGGAGGTTCCTCTCGTACTGGCTGTGTCGACCGGCAACGGCACGTACGACGGGCTGGCGGACAAGCTCGCTGCCAGGCTCGGCAGAGACGTCTGGCACACCGACAACCTGATCAAGTGGTCCGGCTTCAGCAGCACAGACCCCACCGCCATGATGGGCTACAGCAACTGGAACGTCGCCAAGCCTGCTGCCTCGCAGGCCCCCGTTGCCCAGCCCGTCACCTCGGCGCCGCCGCCGACAACAACCGGCCCCGCGCCGAACTTCGATTCCGCCCCGGCCTCCTCCGATACCCCGCTGCGGCGGGACTCGGGCATTGACGTTGAGGAACAGCCCGAGCCCGAGGGGATCGTGCTGCCGTCCGGTGAGCCCGTGCGGACCGCAGCGGGCCTGCCGGCTGACCCGCGTGCTGAAACGCCCCTCACGGACAGCGCCCCCGGCCCGGATGAGGGGGCGTTGACCGCGGACATGGCCAAGACGCCGCGGCAGCAGCCGGCTTCCGGCACAGGGGTGGCCTCTGCTCCGAGGGGTGCCGTGCCGGTTGACGGGGCCATTCCTGTGCTGCCGCCGCTGAAGGCATTCCCGTTCGCAGAGGGTTCCAAGAGGCTGGCGGCGGTCTGGAAGTTGGACGTCGCGAAATTGGCTGATCACTTGGCCAAGGCAGCTCTGCGTAATCGGCGGGCGGAGCTGCCGCTGCCGAAGGCCGTGGTCACGGGGTATGGCAACGGGTCGGTGTTCGGCGGAGAGGAGCGCGCCAGAAAGACGGGGGCGCAGCGTGCGGGAGCGGTGACCGACGTGTTGCGGGCGGAGTTGTCCCGGGTGCTCGCCGAGCGTCAGCAGGGCCTGCCGCAGGCGCAACGCGTGTCAGCCGACGATCTGCTGATGGAGCCGCTGAGCCGGGGGAGCGAGGTCGGCGAGGTCGGCTGGACCGCCGGTGTGGATCCTGAGGACCGGCGGCTGGCGACCGTCAGGATCGCGGATCCCGGGACGGATCTCGCGCTGTTGGACGCGTTGCGGCTGAAGGATCCCGGCCTGCGGGACGGCCTGTTGGATGTGGACGCTGTCGCCCGTCAGGTCCTTCACCTGAAGAGCACGGCGCCCGTGGATCTGGCTGTGCGCGAGGACCTGCTTACTTTGCTGCGGGATGCGCGCGCTGTCGGCCGGGCGTCCAGTCTGGCCGCGTTGGGCGCGTATCACCTTCAGACGTCCCAGGGGCGGCCCGACAACCCCGGTTTCCAGGGTGCGACCCGGGGTCTGAACTGGACGTCCCACGGCTCTGTCCGTCTGCCGTCGCGGTCGGTCGCGAAGCTGACCCCCGCAGGCAGCCGTCTCGATGTCGACGAGGCGCCGTGGGAGGTGGACGACACCAGTGAGTTGCCCTATGTCGTGGCGGCGGATGCCGGTGGCCACGACCATGTGATGGTGCCGTTGCCGGACGGCAGGACCGTACGGGTGGGTATCGAGGAGTTCGCCGAACTGCTGGCGAACGACCCGGACGTGAAGGGACTTCCCCGGGACGCCCCTGTGGTTCTGGCGTTCCCGTACTCCGGTGACAGAGGGCTTGAGCTGCCGCAGCTTGTCGCCGAGAAGACCGGCAGGACCGTCTGGTCGTACAGCGGTGACGTGGGGGTGAAAACTTCCGACCAGGGGCGTTACTACATCGCGTCGGTGAAACACCCGGACCTGGCGGGCGGCGACTGGGTCTCCAGCGCGCCGGCTGACCGGCGCGCGCCGGAGCCGGGCGCGCCGGAGTGGGAGGCCCACTGGGTGACGCACACCATCGTCAACACAGACGGTAAGCGCCTGGGACGGTCCTCGTTCAAGCCGGAGGATCTGGCGGTCAGAGAGGAATACCACCGTCACTCGGAGGCCATGAAGAAGATTCACTTCCGCCCCGCGTTGAGAACGATGGGACGGGAAGAGAAGTCCTTTCCTCCGGAGGGGGCCGACTACAGGTTCTTCAGCCATGGTGGGCCGGGCTGGGTGCTCCTGGAGCTGGACGACGGCACCTCGAAGACCACGAAGAAGGTCAGTGGCCCGGAGCTCGGGGGGGCTCTCAAGCGGCGGCCGAGCGTGGCGAGGCTTCCCAAGGGCAGCACGCTGTACATCGCGCCGTGCTGGGCCGGTGCGGCTTCGGACCGTGGCCGTGACGCCGCGACCGCCCAGGATGCCTCTCCTGATCTGTTCGTCGCCGACCCGCTGGAGAACGTTCCCGTCGGTCAGCACGTGGCCAACGAGACCGGCCATCGTGTGATCTCCGCCAACCGGACCCGCGGCTATCACCTCAAGCTCGACGGAACGTACTGGGACGCGCTGTCCGGCTCTGTGCGTGATGAGGAGGGGCAGTGGCTGGAGTTCTGGCCGGAGCCGAAGGATGGGGAGCTTGACGAGCGGGCCAGGGTCGCGGGTCTGCACCAGGGCGAGGGGGATGTTCCGCAGGAGGCGAGGGACCGTGCGTTGCGGCTGGTGCGTGCCTTGCGGCTGGTCTTCGGGTCCGATGTGGACCGGGACAGCCAGAGCGACGCGTATCAGGAGCTGCTGCGTGGCGCGGGTGCCCTGGAGCTGATGCGACAGGCTGACCCCGCTCTGTCGTCCGTGGCGCCGTTGTTCACGACGGATCTGCTGGAGCAGGTGACCCGTGCGGACCGGCAGGACCGGACCGGCCGGGCGGAGCGCGACCTGGACCCCGATGTCTACCGCGACCTGCTGGTCAGAGCGGCGCAAACCCGGGCAGCCGACCCCGGCCGCCTCTTCACCTCGTTCGCCGCGCTCCCGCTGCTGAAGGAAGTGGCGGGGGAGCTGGCCGCACTGGGGGATGTGGAGCGTGCCGCTCTCGCCCGCCGGATTCTGCGTCTGCCCGATGAGACGCCGGTGGGGAAGTCCGAGTTCTCCAAGCTGTTCAGGGCGATGTCCAGAACCAAGGAGGCGTTTGCGGGAACGTCCGATCTGGACGCGCTGGCGGTGCGGGTGCTGCATCTGAGGGCGCCGGATCCGGGGCGGCGTGAGGAACTGCGCGATTCGGTGGCCATGGCGGTGGCCGATGGGCGGGATCCGTACAGCACGGACGCGTTGGTCGCGTTCGCTCTCGAACTCGATGGTTTTCTGTCCTCGGACACCCGTATACGAGGGGAGTCTTTCGGCCGCAACTGGGCAGGTCTGCCCATACCCGGTGGGGTGGACGCGTCCCAGCTCAGGGTGTCGGCGACGGTCACGGAGCAGGCCCCGTGGCACGTCGAGGACGGTCCCGCTCCGATGGTCGTCGCCGTCGAGCGCGTAGCGGGAAACCGCCTCACGCTGACGAACGCCGCGGGGAAGCGTCGTGTTGTGACCGAGGACGAGTTCGTCGAACTGCTGGCCAACGACCCCGAGATATACGCCCAGAAACTGGAGGTTCCTCTCGTCCTGTCCGTGTCGACCGGCAACGGCACGTACGACCGGCTGGCGGACAAGCTCGCCGCCAGGCTCGGCAGAGACGTCTGGCACCCCGACAAGATGATCAGCTGGTCCGGCTTCAGCGCGACAGCCCCCGCGATGATGGGCCACGTATCCGCTTCGTGGAAGACCGGCTGGAACGCCGCCCACCCTGCTGCCCCGCAAGCACCGGTTGTCCAGCCCGCCACCTCGGTGCCGGTCTCCGACTCCGACCCGGGCCTCTCCGCCGCCCAACTGTCGGAATCCGCTCCGGTCGTCGAGGCGGAGACCGACGCCGCTCCTCCCCTTCCTCCCCTTCCGCCCCTTCCGCCCTCCCCTACACCCCCTCCGCCACAGGATCAGACGCCGAAGTTCCCGAGCGTGCAGATCGACTATGAGCTGAACCGCCGCCGCCCGCCTCGGGTGGACCAAGTCATGCCGCTGCCCCCGGTGGTCCATGGACCCAGTCGGTTCACGAACGACAGCAGACTGCCGAGCTATGTCGACGGCCTTCTGTCGTTCGCCGGACAGCAAGGCACACAGGGCCAGTCCCCCGACGCGATCGCCTTCGGTCAGAGCGATGTCCACCTGCGCGGCACCGGTCAAGTCGTACAGGAAATCAGCTTGGTACTGAACGGTGATTCAGACACCCGGCCACTCCCGCCGGATCCCCGCAGCAAGTGGCGGCGAGGCCGCCACCACGGCGATCCTGTCATCGACAGGCTCGGATGGGCCCTGTCGGAGAATCCGCGCACCTTCGCTCAGGACGGGCGCGAGTGGTTGTACCGCTCCGAGTCGGGACGGCTCCTGAGGCTGCACATCAAGATCCGGAATTACGGCGAGTGGGAGCAGTTCAACGAAGGCAGTGATCTGACCAAGCTCGACAACACGCGTCGCAGCCAGGCCACCACCGGGAGCAGCAAGACGGTCGGCAAGGCCCTGCAAGTGGCTCCGGGCGTGCCGATCGGGCCGCCGTCGTGGCTCGTCGCGCCGTTCGGCCGGATCGCCGTGAGGCTCGGATACAGCCGCAACGTCAACTACACGATGAACGACCAAGTGGCCAGCCAGGGGGAGACCCGCACTCTCGACCATTCGCGCGTACATCTCGACGACGTGTACTACGAGGTGCGCATCACCGACGCACAAGAGCCGAAGTCGGCCAGGCGGGGAGTGCTGGGCACCCCCTGGCGGCGCAGAGCCGCCAGAGTGCAGGCCGGGGAGCAGATATTCGGTTTCGGCATGCGTGACGGGCTCATGGTACGGCTCCCGGACAGCCTGACCAGTGAGTCGAAGCCGCGCCGCACTCCGCGGGAGATGACGCTGGGGCCCGAATCCGACTACCGGCTCGTCGTCACCGAGGGTTTCGGTCCCATCCAGCAGATCCGGGACTGGGCGGTGAACCGTATCGGCGCCAAGCCGGACAGCTCCGCCTACGACGAACTGGACTTGTTCTTCTCCAGCCACAGCTTTCATCAGATGTCCCAGCGGCTGTCCCAGTCCATGGTCGCGGGAACCCCGCTGTACGCGGATGACAGGAAGCGCACGCCCCTGGGCGCGTTCGTGATCGAGCGGACGGTGCCGAGGCGGGCAGTGCTGGTCTCGGAGTCCGACAAGGCTGAGCTTCGGGTCACCGGCCAGTTGACGTTGGAGAACGTACGGAAGGAGTCGAAGGCGTTCACCAAGGATGTCTCCATCGCCGTGGGGCCGGCGTTCAACCTTCCGAACTTCCTGTTCGGGCTGGTGGATACGGTGAAGGTGCGGTTGCAGTTGGGGCCGAACGCGCGCTACGGGCATTCGTCGGGGCGTTCCCGGGCGACGGGGGGTTCGGGTGCGACCAAGTCGGTGGGCCGGTCCAAGGCCACCACCACCGATCTGTACAAGGTCGAGAAGACGGTCTATGTGCGCAAGACCGGGGACACGGAGGCGACGCCGTTCACCGTGTGGAGCCTGGACCGGATGACGCACTCCGAGGCGCGCCGCCTGGCCGGCTGGGACGACGACCGTGCCAAGGCGCTGCCCGACGGTGAGGAACCCTTCGCCCCGGCGTATCTCACCCCGGACCACCCGCCGACGCTTGCCATGAGCAGGGTGGTGCAGTTCACCTTCGAGGACGGCAAGTACAGCCTCAAGAGCCCGCCGGAAACCTCGCCCACCCCGCCCGTTGAGGGCCAGGACGGCATCGAACTCTCCAAGCTCTCCGCGCCCGCGCCCGCTCCCGCGACGGCTGGCCCCCCGCCCACCGCGCTCGGCGAGTTGACCAGGATGGTCGTGGCCGCGGTCGCCCGCAAGTACCCCACGATGGTCGCCCCACTCGAAGGACTGGGTGATCCGTCCACGTGGCGGAACCACGGGCAGTATTCGATGGCGCTGCACAACACACTGACGATCATGAACGCGCTGGCGCACCACAGCATGGCCGGGAACCTGGAGGCCATGATGAACACCGGCATGCGCATCGGTCTGGTGGAACCGGGCCGGTTCACTCGTGGTTACCGCTATGTCTGGCTGGACGCGGAGCTGACCGGCCGGAGGTACGAGGGCACCCCACGACAGCCCATCATCCGGGCCAGCGCGGTCGGTGAAACCCGTGTCGACGGGTCTCGGTTCGGGTCTCAGAGCACCGAAGCCGGAGTCGAGGGGCTGGCGTCGCTCCGGAATGCCGCCACCGACGACATCAAGGTCCCCAAGGACGCGGGCACCATACAGATCGGGTACCAGAGGTCCCGCAAAAGGCAGAGCGAGTCCGGCTATGGCCCGACCGCGACGTTCGAGTCGATGTCGGTCTCCACCAAGCCGGCCCACGAGTACAGCTACGCCCTCGCTATCACCGCGAGCACCGGCGGCTACTGGCGGTTCCGCGGCGCGCTCCGGGGAGCCATCTCAGTCGGCATCCTGGGCACCCACTGGTTCGTCTTCGGCAACCAGGACAGGGTTGATCTCATCGGCGGCGACGCCCAGGATCCCAGCGTGCGGGGCCGGGTGCTGTTCAGTGTCCCCGCGGAGCACACCCCGTCCAGCGATCCGCACATCAAAGGCGCGGACAACCCCTACAGCGACCACGCCCAGAGCGACCCGACTCCCATGCCCGCGAACGAGGCGAAGGCACTGGCGCGCGGTTCACTCTCGGCCATCGACAGCGACCAGGAGCCGGGGCCGCTCGACCAGCACCCGTACCAGACCGTCTCCGTCCTGGCCCCGAAACTCAAGAAGAACGACCCAGGAATCGTGGGCAGGGTACTGAACACGGCGTCGGATGGCAGCTGGCATCTGACGTACGCGGGCGCGCCCGCACACGACGCCGCCGTGCGCCCGAACCAGCCGCAGTTCCGGACAGCGGACTTCGACCAGAGCGCCGGACCGCTGGGGTCGCGTACCGCGGGCCTGTTCGGCAAGGGGCCGTACAACGAACGGCTGGCGACGGTCGTCCACCGGGTGCGGGTGACCGGGCTGCGCGCCCTGGGCAGACCGGAGCCGCTGCAGACCGAGATGACGGCCGGCGGCAGCAACCGGGCCGCGGGGACGATGGGCAAGTCCATGACGCAGCATGCCGGCATCACGGCCGTCTACGGTAAAGCCCACTCCGTGGGACCGGGCGTGACCGGCAACTACGGGGTCGTCCTCCGGCCGTGGTGGCGCTCCCGGGGATCGACGACAACCGTCACCCGGACGGTCACCTCGGAGATCAACCGGGTCGACGAGGGCTACCAGGTGCTGACCGCCGGCGACGCGGAGCACGAGGTCGCGGCGGAGGTGCACGTCCTCGGCTGGCTCTCGGCGTTCGGACGGATCGTTCCGGGCTGGAGGGACTGGGCCGGGCTACGGCAGAAGATCAAGGGCGGCTGGCTCGGGCACCTGCCCGAGCGGAGCGCGCTCCAGATGGGCGTCATCCGGGACGGTCTCGGCGCGGTACCGAAGTACGCGCGCAAGAAGTGGACCCAGCCCGGGTGGTTCCGGAACCATCCGTTCGCCAGCTACCCGGTCAACTCCCTGGACACCTCCGGTGTCCTGGCCGACTTCGACAAGCAGCTGCGTGATCTGGGGATCGACGACGCCAGCCGGGAGGGCGTGCACGGTCTGGTGTCGAGCCGGGTCACGCGTGCGCTGCGCCGGGAGATGCTCGGCATCGGCTCCTCGGTGACCGCCAGGGTCGGCGGCCCCGGGTGGAAGAGCGCGCGGATCGGCGGGCGGAACGTACGGGTCAGGGCGCAGCTGGTGCCGGACAGCGACGGCCAGGAATTCGTTCAGCTCTGGCCCAGCCTGGAGCTGGAGGACCACCGGTTCGCGATCGAGACCCACAGCGACTCGTCCTTCGAGGGGCGGGGCGTCGACATCGGTACGCAGGTCACCGAGGGTGTGCACACCCATGACTCCACGGTGAGTGCGGTGGGTCCCACACACTCCGAGACCGGTTCCAACCGGCAGACGCAGTCCATATCGGAGGCCGTCACCCACACCAGGCTGTGGACGACGTATACCAGTGAGCCGCATGCCGAGTTCACCACCAAGTACTCGCTCCGCCTCACCGTCGAATTCGGCCAGAAGAAGGGGGACACGCCGAAGAAGAAGAAGCTGCTGGCCTCCGCCGAGGGGCCGGTCGGCGCGTTGCGTGAGATCGTCCCGGTCAGCCTGCTGCGGTCGGACACCGGCGCCTTTGACCCGTTGCGCCCGCCGGAGCTTGGCCGCACGGCGCCGAGGGTGAACGTGTTGACGGGGAAGGACAACCCGCTGAGGGACGAAGCCGGGGGCGGTAGGGGGCTTGAGAAGTGGCGCTCCATCAAACGGCCCGACGGCACGCACGGGCCGTTCGAAATGCCGCCCACGGGATACCACGTCCGCAACGTCATCGGAGCGGAACAGATCCAGGCGGCGAGCGTCATCGCCCTGGGCAAGGCGTACGACAACCGGCTTACCACCACATCCGGGGAACTGACCGGCGACGCGCTCGACCGGGCTCTGACGGCGGCACGGGTCACCCCCCTGACCGCGGAAGGGACCGGATCGGCGCAGGCGCTGGAGGACTCCCACGGGAGCGGGGCTCTCTCCGCGTTCGCACCCGATGCCGCGACGAGGTTCGGCTACCGGACCGCAGGGCTGCTCGAGAACTCGCTCATGGACCGGTCGGACGGCTTGCTCGTCGTGTACTCCCGGCCGGACTTCGCCGGTGCGGAACTGCTGGCGGTGGCCGACGGCATCCGGATGGAGAGCGTCACGCGGGACGGGCACAGCGACAGCTCGACCGCCGCGCAGGGGGGCACCCAGGACACGATCATCGGCGTGTTCCCCGTGGCCAAGTCGGACGGAATCGGCGCGGCGAATCCGGGACTGTCCGGGACGGGCACCGACACCACTGATACCGACGGGCGGGTGGTCATCAACAATGAGGCCGAGCAGGCGAACGTCAAACCGAAGACGGGCCGGGGGTTCGCGTTCGCCATTCCGACCACCTGGCTGAGCGTCGCCCACGTGGACCGGCAGTTCAAGGACACCGCGTTCGCCGTCTGGGCACGTAAGCACCTGATGGGCTCACTGGGCGGAGTCAAGCCCGGCGACCAGGCCGTCGAGACGCAGACCCATGTCCTTACCTGGATACGCGAGGACATCGCCCGCGACCTCGGGCTGATCACCGACGCCAACTTCCCCAAGCAGGTCGTCGAGGCATGGGACAAGGTCAACGCCGCGGGCAAGGCATGGACCGCCGCGGACAAGAAGTACCTGAGTCTGCGCCGGGACGTCCCTGGCTTGCGGGAGGCCGTTGACAAGGCGCTGGCACAGCGTTCTGTCGCCAGACGGCAGCGGGACGAGGCCCGGAACACCGCCCGCGAGGAGCGCGCCGCCGCCCAGCGGGATTTCACCGCCGCCGTGCGGGCCGCCGACGCGGCACTGCTCCGCCCCGCCGAGGCGGTCTACGCCGATTCCCGGGGGCTGCTCCGCTCCGCTCTCGACGCTTTGGCGGCCGAGCGGCTCAACGACAGCATGGCGCAGCCCGAGGACGACGGCTGGGCGGAGTACCAGCGCGAGCAGCTCGCCGCCGCGGAGCTCCGGGTCGCCGGTCTCCGGCAGGCCGAGCGGGACCAGCTCGTCGCGGACGCCGAGTCGGCCCTCACGCTGCGGCGGGAGACGGCGAACCTGCCGCGGTGGAAGACCGAGGAGGCGGTGCGGGAGGCGGCGCACGCGGTGCGGGAGGCGCAGCGGACTCTGGACGACCGAATCCGTGAGGTGGGCCGGCAGCAGACGATCGCCGAGACCGCGGCGGACGACTTTCATCTGGTGCGGTCCGCGACCGACCGGCTGAACCGCTGGCACCGGCTGCCGGAAGACCCCGGCAGCGGCGCGGACGGGGCGGCCCCGACGCGCGCCGGGGTGGCGGAGCCCGAGTTGCCGGAGCCCACATCGGAGCCCACAGTGGCGCAGCCGATCAGGACGAGCGGGTCTCCCGCGCAAAGAGTGGCAAAGAGGCCGGAGCTCGACTCGATAACCGAGGAGCCGGAGCTCGACTCGGTAATCGAGGAGCCGACGCTCGAATCGGTAATCGAGGAGCCCGCGGTCGACTTGGTGGTCGAGGAGCCGGAGCTCGACTCGACAACCGAGGAGCCGGAGCCGCCGCGTCTCTACAGCGAGGTGACCGACCTCGACGACGGCTCACCCGCGCTGAAGTCCCCGGAGGGGGCGACCCACCGGCTGCGAGACGTGCCGAAGGACGGCAACTCCTTCTTCCACGCGTTTCGCCTGGCCAATGGGCTCACCACGCCTGTTGACCAGCTGCGAACGGAGTTCGCGGACGCCCTGGACGCCCTGCCGGACGGCTCGCCGCTGCTCGATTACCTGTTCCCGGACGAGAAGGACACCTTCACCTCGGCCGAGTTGGGCAACGCCACGCTCGACCTCGGCGCCGACACACCGCAACAGCGGGAGTTCGACGCCCTGAAGGTGATTCCGCACTCGGTGGGGACGACTCCCGCACAGCGCCGAGGGCTCGCCGCCGCGCAGTTGCGCCGCCCGGCCGACATCAAGGACGAAGCGAGCTGGGACCACGGCGCCGCCGACATACTCCCTTCGCTCGCGGCCGGTATGTACGGCATAGGCGTACGCGTCGTCCTGGACGACGGCACTTTCCTCGACTACGACCCCGTTGTCCCCGACCCCGGCCCCGACCCCGATCAGCCCCTGCGGGAGGTTGCCGAGCGGGTTTCGGTGGTGATGTACCTGGCCGACCGGCACTTCCGTGCTTTGGAGGCAGTGGAGGTTGCGGAAGGGCCGCCCCCGTCCGAGCCGCTCAAGCCCCCCGAGCCCGCGCCTGACGGCAATCTCCTGCCTGCCCACACCAGCCTCCCGTGGACGTGGGAGGGCCTTGACGAGGAGACGTACGGGAGCGAACCCAGGTTCGACGCGGCCTCGCACTACGCGGAACTGGTCGATCCCGACGGTTATGTCTTCGACCTGATCCCACTGCGTGGCGACGGGAACCTTTTCTACAAGGCCCTGGCGGAGGCGAAAGACCCCACGCCCGAATACTCCGACGGAGCGGATCTGTCCAGCGCGGGGTCTGCTTCGGTGGCTTACTCGGCTGTTTCCCTCGTGGCCCCTTCGGTGGCTTCTGGCCTGATCGAGCCCATCAGAAGCGAGCCCCTACCGGACACGGCGCGGCTCGCCCCCCGGGCGACGTTCCGGCTGCTGGAGCTTCAGGACGCCGGAATTCAACTCGACGAGCAGCAGGAACGCGAGTTCACCCGCGGCGGAGGCCGCCTGCCCGCGTCGCTCCTGCTCACCCGCGAGCAAGAGGAAGCCCTCATCCGTACGCAGTTGGTTACGGCCCGCCGCTGGGACCGCGGTACAGCCCTGCTGGCCGCCGAGTTGCTGGCGCCGGACGATGGGGAGCTCCACATCACGCTCGTGCACGAGGACGGCACGGTCGACACCTTCGGCAATGTGCTGGCCGACCCCCTGGACTGCCTTACGGTGTACGAGCGCGGCGGCGAATACCTCACCGCGCTGCCCCGCGAACCCCGTAACCCCCGCGGTCCCCTGAACCACCAGACCAGCGAGCCCCGGCCCCCGCGGCCCCCGTCCATAGTCACCGGGACGGTCCTGCCGGCATCCGGCCCGCCCGGCGGGAAGGGAAAGCCGAAGCCTCTGCCTCCGCCTCCGCCTCTGTCCCCGCCTCTACCTCTGCCCCCGCCTCCGCCGGATCCGTCGGTCACCGATGCCTCGCAGACCTCGGCGAAGACGTCCACCAAGCACGACCCGGCGAAGAGCGCCTCGACGTCGAAGGCATCGACGTCGAAGGCATCGACGCGGCCGGGTAACGCCGCCAGCCTCCCCGCGCGGGGAGGTGCCGTACGCGTGCACGGCAACGGTGCGTGCCTGCTCGCCTCCTTCATGGCCAGCGACCCCGTGCACATCCGCAGCCGCCTGCCCGGCCTCGCCACCACCAATCGCGCCGCGTACGACTGGCTCGCGAATCCCGCCTCGGTCCACAGAGACCTGCGCAGCCAC
The DNA here is from genome assembly GCF_044548015.1 of Streptomyces sp. NPDC052236. Taxonomy (NCBI): domain Bacteria; kingdom Bacillati; phylum Actinomycetota; class Actinomycetes; order Kitasatosporales; family Streptomycetaceae; genus Streptomyces; species Streptomyces sp. NPDC052236. The sequence goes on from NZ_JBIUBL010000014.1 coordinate 185,166, forward strand.
GCCTCCATCTGGCGACCTGGCGAGTGGAACGCCGTCATCAAGGCCATGCGTACCTTCGCTGCGGCCTATGTGCGCGGCAGCGGTGGTCGGCTCCATCCCCAGATCGTGGGCCAGTTCCGGCAGACAGTGACCCGTGCGTTCGCCACTCGTGTCGACGGAATGAACCGGCCCGAGATGCTCCGCCATCTCGCGCACCACGGTGTCCAGCACGTCTCTCTGACGGAGGCGTTCGACCCCCCGGATCTGCTGACCCGCTATGTCGACGCCCGCGTGGCAGCGGAACCGGGCACCTCCGGCATTTCACCGCAGGACGTCCGGGCCGGTCACGCGGCGCAAGCCGCCGACCTGGCACCGCGTGACATGTTCGCCTATCTGAGGGACCGTGGTCTGCTTCCGGCGCTGGGCGCCCTCACGGACGCCGAGCTGCGCCGCTTGCTCAGTGCCGTCTACCCGCTGAGCCACGCGCCGCTGGACACCCAGGAGCTGGCCACGCTCCAGGACGCCGTCGACAACTGGGAGAAGCGCTGGCGGACGCCGACGGGACATACCTTCCTGCCCCTGCTGGCCCATGCCTTCGACGTGCAGGTCGACGTGGTCCAGCCGGTCGGGTCGAGCTACCGGCGGTTCAGCGAGATTGCGGGGCCGGCCACCGCTGTACGTCATATGGAGGTCTACTACAACGGCGTCAACCACTACGACGGCAGCGACGCCGCACCAGTTGACGTGCCCGTGAACCTGGGCGCCAACGTCTCCGGCTACGGCACGAGCACGGAACAGCAGCACCCGAGCGACGACCCGGACGGCCGGGACGACGGGGCTATCGCCGTCGCGCGGGACGAACACGCCGACGCGCTGCGCGCCACCGCGCTCCAGGGGGCGACGGACCGGGCCGAGCAGGCGCGTCTGCGCCTGGAGGACACCGAGGCGCGGCTGATCGGCCTTGGCGTCAACCCGTACGACCTGGGACCGCGGCGCGGCTTCGGCAGTGCGGAGCAGGTGCCCGTCGTCCCTCGCGACGATGCCGCACGCCAGTGGATCGCACACCACGTGACAGCGGCGGACCTGCCCGAAAACCCGCCCGGTCTTGACGCCGGCGACACCATCAAGAAGGCCGAACTGACCGACGCGGGCATCGCACTGACGCCCAAGCAGGACATCCAGTTGCAGCTCGGCGCCGACCGGCTTCGCGTGGGCGACAGCGAACTGGAGCCGCTCGACCATGTGCGGCTGCTGATGGTACGGCTCGACTCGTGGCCTCCTGAGTTCGACGCCATCGCGGCCGAGGCGTCGCGGCGGATCTGGCGGTCGGCATTCACGGACTTCAAAGCCACGGTCTCGGCCGACAGCCCGAACACGAGCACGGACACGGACACGGACACGGACACGGGCGCAGACACGGACGCGGTCCGGGCGTGGGACACCGCCGTCGGCCTGGTGCTACCGCTGGAGCCGCCCCCCGTGCTCGCGGACTCCCGGTACGCCGGGGACGCGTATCGCGACGCGGTGTGGCAGGTCGCCCGCCACCTGGCGACGGACGGGGCGGACCCCCGTACGGCCGTGCAACTCGCCGACCGGCTCCGGCTCGACCTCGGACTGCGGCCCCGTGGGCTGGGCGGCGCCCGGGGCGACGTCCTCGGCACGCCCGAGGGCGCCTCACCGAACGCCGGAACCGTCGATCTCGTCCGCGACCAGCTCGCGCTCGCGCTCGGCCCGGATACGGTGTCGCGTCCTGACTACCCGGCCCTGTACCAGGCCGCCTTGCGCCTGGACACCCTCCGCTCGGCGGACCCGGCGGCGGACCAGGGCACGTTCGACCTGGAGGCGGTGGCGCGCCGGGTGCTCAGCCTGGCTCCCGGCGCGGCGCTGGACCCCGACGCGTATGCCGCGCTCTTCGCCGCGGTCATGGACCCGGCTGCCGCGCAGGCGGTCACCCTGGACACGGTGGCGGCGGTCCATCTCAGAAACCTGGGCGTCTTCGACGGCAGGTTCGCCCTCACCGCTCCGGAGGGCACGGCGTACGGGCGGAACTGGGGCCCGGAGGAGATCCCGGACCTGAACCTGGCCGAGGTCGGCGTCCAGTACATGGACGAAGAGGGGCTGCGCCCCATGGGCCCCGCGCCCTGGAAGTCCCGGATCGACAGTCGCCGGCCGTACACCGTCATCTCCTCCGGTGATCAGGACCACGTCCTAGTGTGGGACAGCGCCCGCATGTCCCACACCGTGCCCACCTCGGTCTTCGTCGAACTGCTGGGCCTGGACCCGATCCTGGCCGCCACTCCGCAGGACGCCCCGGTCCTGCTGCTCGTCGACCAGGCCGGAGACGGCTACGTGGACCTGCCGCGCCGCACGGCCAACCGCCACCTCCGTGAGGTCTACTCGACCAGCGGCATCCTGAACGTGGCCACCCCGGACGGCTTCTCCCCGCACACCATCGCCCTGTCCGACTCCCCGGGAGCGAAGCGCGGATTCTGGATCCGCAGCCGCCCCCGACCGGTGCTCCGGCCCGTCGACAGCGTGTCGGAACAGGACCGCTGGATCGCCAGCCATCCCATCGCCACCGAACAGGGCGAGTCGATCGGCCGCACGACGGTGTCCGCAGGCGAGCTCGCGGACGGAAAGGAGGACGGCCAGCGCTACCTCCGAGATATCACGACCTATGTGGCGCACAACCCGGCGACGGGCCAGTACGGGCCCGAGCTCCGCCTCCCTCCTGAGGGCCCCGCGGACGCGGCCTACCGCTACGCCGGGCACGGCTGGCCGGGCTACACGGGGATGAAGCAGACGACCGGTGCCCCTGTGGATCTGCGGGGCGGGGAGCATGCCAAGTGGCTCCAGCGCCGACCAAGCCTGCAGGACCTGCTGGAGCGCCGCCAGGACGCCTGGCTCGATGACATCGTCTGCTGGAGCGCCTCGCCCGGCCCTACCACAGCGGTGAACTACGGGTCCCCCACACCGTTCGTCGCGGACGTGCTGCATCCCGGGATGCGCCCGGTGGGCCAGGAGCACGCCAACCGGCTCCGGGCGAAGACCCGCGCCCGTACGCGGGGCGTGTCGATCAACTCCGCAATCCGCAAGGGCGTGACGTGGCACGTCTACAGCGCCATTACCGACATCTACGGCCGGGGCGGCGGGCCCGAGTTCTGGGTGGACCTGGAGCCGGAGCGGCTCGGGGAGGAGCTGGACGAACCGGCGCGCACCGCCGGTCTGCACACCGGGGACGGCCCGGCCACCGAGGAGGTGCGCGCGACCACCCGGCGGCTGCTGTACGCGCTGCGACAGGTCTTCGGCCACGACATCGACCACGCGGACAACCACGAGCATCTGCTGAAGGGCATTGGCGCGCTGGAGCGGATGCGGCAGGCCGATCCGCTGCTGGCCTCCTTCGGTCCCTTCCATCTGAACCTGTTCGAGCGCGCGGCCCGCGCGGAGCGGCAACGGCTGGATGCCATGGGCACCGACGGCAGTTCGATGTCCGACGGCGCTGAAGAATCCGAGGACGGCGAGGCGATCGCCCGTGACGGCACGCCGGACGAAGTGGATTACCGGGCTGTACTGACCTGGGCGGCCGAGGAAGTGACCCACCCGGACGGTCTGCCCCGGCTCACCGACCACCCCATGCTCGACGACCTGCGGGCGACGGCGCAAAGGCTCCACGACACACACGGGCAGGACGAGTTCAACGCGTACACGGTCGAGGTCCTGCACCTGACGGCCACCAACCCGGTGGTGGGTGAGGACGAGCGCTCCGAGACGTTCTGGGCGGCCGTCAAGGTCGCCGAGTGGCTGGAAGGCGGTGCCGACCTCGACTCCGCTGCCCAGCGGGCCCTGCACCTGCCGGACGGTCACCAGCCCACGCAGGACGACCGGGACGCTGTGATCCTGTTGGCCACCCAGGCCGCCACCGTGGGGCGCGACTTCCGCGACCCCACCGAGCTGGGCGCCTTCCACCTGCAGACGCTGGGCGCCTACGGTCCGAAGACGCTCATTTTCAAGGCCGACGGCTCCGGGGGAGTGGGCCGGAACTATCTGGATGGCGCGCGACCCGAGAACCTCAACACCGGCTTCGTCCAGGGCTACGCCGACACGCCCAATGGCGACGGCCTGCGCCTGTACGAGGGACCGTGGAGGAAGCCCGGCGCCCGGGCGCCGCTCGTCCTGAACCTGTCCGGTTCGCCGCGGCCAGGTCATGTCACCGGGGACTTCGGCGACGGCGTCCTGCGGACGGTGTCCAACGAGGAGCTCGCAGCACTGGCGTCCCACGACCCCCTGTTCGTCAGCGAGGACTTGGCGACGGACGTCGTATTCACCGGCCCGGGCCTGCCGGCGGAAGACCTCCGGGCCGCTGTGACGTGGGCGACGGGCCGGACGACTTGGTCCTACAACGGCTTCTCGGTGCTCCTCCCGGTGGGCAGAAGCACCGTGATCAGCACGGCGCCGGCCGGGCTGCCCGGCCAGCCGGAGCAGCCACCGGCCGAGCTGTGGCAGTCCACCCTCCCCGTGGACGTGCTGCCAAGGTTCGCCGACGGCTACGCCCCCGGCCCACAGGGCCAGGCCCAGGCCCAGGCCGCGTATTCCCAGGAGACCCCCGCGCCGGGCACGGTCGACGACGACACGGACGACACAGTTCTCCTGACGCCGACCAGGGAGGAAGCCGAGCAGGCGCTCGACGCGATGCGCCGGGCCGTGGCGGCACACTCCGCCGTCTCCCCGGCGGCAGCGGGGGTGCGCCTGTCGCCGGAGAACATCGTGTCCCTGAGCGGGCCGAGCAGTCCCGTTCCCGCCGACCCGGAAGCCCGTATCCTTCAGGACGTCTTCGGCCCCGGCATCGTCTCGCAGCCGGTCTACGAGGAGCTGTACGGCGGTGTCATATGGCTGGACAGCATGCGGCTCGCCGATCCGGGCCTGCGGCAGGGCCCATTGGACCTGGACGCAGTGGTACGGCGTGTCCTCCTGCTGGACGCCGGGAGTCCGGTGTCCCCCGCGCAGCGGCGGGAGGTGATCCAGCAGGCGAGTGCGGAGTCGGAGCTCGGGCAGGCAAGCAGTCTGGTGACCATGGCCGCGTCCCGACTGAAGGACCGGGGCGCGTTCTCCGCCGCCCGCCGTGTGATCGCGGGCGACGGCAGTGTCACCGGATACAACTGGACGGACACCCCCGTCACCGATCCGGATCTGACGACGGCGGGCGTGCTGTCCGCCGGGCCCGACGGCGCTCTCGTACGCGACCAGGTGCGTACGGCGCCCTGGCATCGCCCGGGCGGGCCCGCGCCGTTCGTCCTGATCGCCGACGGCGGGCCCGAACACGTCGTCGTACGCGGCGATGACGGTGTGCCGGTCAAGGTGCCGCTGGAGGTGTTCGCCGAGCTGCTCGCCCTTGACGTTCAGGTGCTGTCGAAGCTGAAGTTGGACGTGCCGGTGGTGCTGGCGGTGCCCCGTGCGGGTGCCGGGGAGCGGGCGTTGCCAGAGCGGGTGTCCGACAGGCTCGGCAAGCAGGTGTGGTCCGCCGACGTCGCTATGACGGTACGTCAGGAGAGCCCGTCACAGGCGCCTACCCTCGACCTGCTGTCAATGGACCCGCCCGGACTGTGGTTCCCCAGCACGTCCGGCCAGGCGCTGCCCGCCGACGGCAGTGCGCCGGAGTGGGAGAGCCGGGTGGTGAGCCACAGCCTCATCGGACCCGGCCGGGCCTTCTTCAGCGACAGCGAGATGGCCGGGCAGATGGGAGACATGCTCTCCCATCTGAAGGAGGCCAAGACCTTCTGGCATCTCAACCCCGCCACGGACCGGCTTGTCCTCACCGAGCAGCCGATGCCGGGCGAAGAGCCGGCCGACCTGGTGTACGACACCGCCGCGCACGGTATGCCCGGCTTCATCTTCGTGCCGCTGGAGAACGACGGCACGCACATGGCGGACGGCCCGGAGTTCGGCGGCACGCTCAACAGACGGCCGAGCTTCCAGGACCTCAAGGCCAGGGCTGCGGCGGACGGGCGTGCAGACGACGTCTGGATCAACCTGCTCGCCTGCTGGGCCGGCGCGGCCATGGACGCGAGCCGCGGGTACCGGTACTCCGTCCGCAACAGCGGCGCGCGCGTCCCGTCCTTCGACCCGCTGTCCTTCGTATCGGTGGGCCAGCACGTGGCCAACGAGACACGCGTGAACGTACGCGTCGGCAACCGGGTCGCGGCACTGGTCAACATCGACGACGAGAACGGGCGGCCCCGGTACTTCTACGCGCAGGACACCGACGCCCGGGGGCAGGTGTTCGGCGAGTGGGTGATCCACCGGCCGGAGCCGACCCGCGAGGAGCTGGCGCAGCGGGCGCGCACGGCGGGCCTGGCCGGCGACGTGCCGGAGCAGGACCTGGACCGGGCGCTGCGGCTGGTGCGGGCGCTGCGCTTGGTGCCGGGGTTCGGCCAGGACATCGACCGGAACCCGTCGTCCGCGGAGTATCAGAAGCTGCTGAAGGGCATCGGCGCGCTGGAGCGGATGCGGCAGGACGATCCGGCGCTGAACCGGTTCGGGCCGTTCACCATGGACCTGTTCGAACAGGCCGCCCGAGCGCACGCTCAGCAGCCGACCGGCGAGCTGGGCGCCGACGCCTACCGCGATCTGCTGGACGCGGCGTACGGGACCGAGCCGGGCACCGCGCTGACCGAGGTCTTCCCCCTCTCCCCGTACGCCGACGAGGTGGCCGACGATCTGGCCTCCATGGAGGAGTCGGAGCTGGACGACTGGGTCCGGGAGAACCTGCTCCTGGACGATGAGGCGAGGGTGGGCGACGCCGAGCGGTCCCGGGCGTTCTGGGCGGGGGTACGGGGCAGGGAGTGGTACGGCGGGCTCCTGGACCCGGACGCGGTCGCCATGCGGGTCCTGCACCTGGACCAGCCGGAACCGGACCAGCGTGAGGATCTGCTCGAAGTGGCGATCCAGGCGGCGGCAGCGGGACGCGACCTGGGCGAGATACAGCTCGGCGCGTTCCATCTGGAAATGCTGGGAGCCTTCGACCCGGAGAACGCCATCACCGGTGGCGACGGCAAGCGGGAAGCGGGCCTCGACTGGAGCAGTGCCCCCGCGGCCAAGCCCCTGGACAGGAACCGCTATCAGCTGCGCGTCGCCCTGCCCGACGACGGCTACGACAGCGACGACAGCGGCAGCGACGACAACGGCGGCGACCTCAAGATCACGGAAAACGCGCCGTGGCACCGAGCCGGCCTTCCCGCGCCGTACGTAGTGCGGGCGGACGAGGCAGAGGGCCGCCGGGGCTATGCCGCCCTCACCTTCCGCAACGCCGACGACGAGGAGGTCACTGTCCAGGCGTCGTACGAAGAGATCGCCGAGTTGCTCTCGTACGCCCCGGTGCTGATGCGCACCCAGAATCTGGGCGTCGGCATCGCCCTGGCCGTCCCGACGCCGCCGAAGGCGGAGAACGGCAACTCCGGCGAGCCCGACCTGGGAGATCTGGTCGCCGAAGCGACCGGCCGGACCAACTGGACCGTCCGGGGCTCCTCCGTGACGCTTGTCGAGGACGACACGGTGTCCATGCTCGTGCTGCGGCCCGCCGACGACCCCGGGCAGCAGATCGCGGACGCGGGCTGGAAGGCCACCTCGCCCGAGGACGTACTCCTGCCGGACCGCGGCGGCATCGCGGACGGCACCGTCCGGCATGAGACCGTCACTTTCGCACCTACGGACCCCGCACCGGCATCTGAACCGCCTGCCGTGGTGGAGGCCGACCCGGTGCTGTACCGGGCGGTGCGGCGTCATCTGGCACAGGAGCTGTCCGCTCCCGGCGCCGACAGCGGACCCTCCTCGGTGTCGATCCCGGCTTCGGCGGTACGGGACCACGCCCGGGAGTGGTGGTCGCGGTCCGGAGAGGCGCCGGCGACGAGCCAAGAGGCCCTTGCGGCGGCGGCGCGGCGGGTGGCCGACCGGGTGTCCCGGGGCGAGCCGCACGTGCCTCACATCCCGGAGAACGCGACCGGCGGCCTGGCCGACCCGGAGCGCGGCGGACTGGTGTTCGGCCTTGAGTTCGAGTTCGAGCTCCCCGACAGCCTGACGGACCAGGCGAAGGAGGACGCGTACACGGCGATCGTCGACGAACTGCGTGAGGCCGGGCTCACCACGCAGACCGAGATCGGGACGTACCACGCCGCGCGGGCGCGGGGCTACGGGGAGGACAGGGACGGATGGATGCTGGAGCGGGACCCGACGGTCGGCGGGGAGTTCGTCTCTCCGCTGTTGCGTGACACCCCGGAGACATGGCAGGACATCCGGACCGTACTGGCTGTCGCCGGGCGGCACGGTGCGCGGATCACCCAGCGGGCGAGTGGGCACGTCCATGTGAGCACGCGTCAGCTGGGAACCGACGACCGGGCGCAGGCGGCCCTGATGACCTTGTTCAGCGCCTACCAGGACGTGTTGTTCCGGCTGTCGATGGACCCGCGGGCCGAGGCCCACCGAGGTGTGAAACACGCCCGGCCGCTGCGCGCGCAGACGCCCGGCGGGAACGACGGCGTCCTCGACACCCCCAACGGGGTGCGCGGTGACGCGTTGAACACCGAGAAGGTCCAGGGCACCGGCTCGGACCATGTGGAGTTCCGGTCGTACGACGGGAGCCTGGACGAGGGAGAGATCCAGACCAGGCTCAAGATCTCGCTCGGGCTCGTGTACGCGGCACTGCGGATGGCCGGCGACCCGGACTGGAAGCCGCCCGCCCACCAGGAGGTGGGCGCGCACGCCGGCGTGGCGCAGCAGGCGCTGCGCGCGGCAGACGGGCCGGGCTCGGTGACCGTCTTCGAGCCGGAAGAGGCCGAAGTCACCGCGCTCTTCCGGGAGATGCTGGACCTGATCTTCTGGCGGCCCGAGGACCGTGAGCAGGCCATGGCCCTGTACTCGGTCACCTCGTGGTACGGCGGCGCGGGCGCCGCTCGGACCGACGCCGCCACGGCCGGTCTGCTGGAGACGGCCGGTGTGCCGGGGCTTGAGGCGCTGGAGCCGCTGGGCGGCGTGTTGGTCAGCCAACTGCCCGGGGGAGCGGTGTTCTTCCGGTCCGCCGAGGAAGGAGCGGACCGGGGGGAAGCGGCTGCGGCTGCGTCGGCGAGGCTGCGCGCCATGTACGAGGGCGGCGACGCCTTTGTCTCCATGATCGCGTTCAATCGTCCGCCCTATGTGCCAAACGTCTTCGGTTCGGGTGGAAGCCGGCGGCTCGGGGTCGCGGAGTTCATCGCGATGCTGCCCCGCCTGGGCTGGTCGCCGGGGCAGCCGCTGGTGATCGCCCACCCCACCGACGACATTTCAGCGTCCCTGGTCACGTGGGCTTCGGAGGTGGCCTCCGCGCTGGGGCAGCCGGTGTACCTCCCGGTCAATGCCTACGAGTACGCCGAGGACGTCGAACTGTCGGCGGACCGCCTGGCCGGTATCGCAGGCCTTCAGGTGTACGGGCCGGACGGTGGCGCCGTGGACGACGACGGCGAAACGGTAACGCTGCCGGGGGCCTCCTGGATCCGGCTCCTGCCCAGGGCAGCCGGTGGCGTGAGGCCGTACACCCTCTGGCCGGTGGGGAACGGATACGTGCGCTACCCCCTCGGGTGATGCCGCTTCCGCCTGGGCGGCGGCCGGTTCTTCCCGTACGTACGGTCCGCTGGGCACATCGTTGACCTCTTTTGTCGTCAGCTCGCCATGTATTGGTCACCCACTAGGCCCAGGTGCTTGTCACCTGACAGGAGTGAACTACCCGGAGCGATGACGTGCATCGGCGAGCCGGGGGTGCCGCCTCGGGGGCTGTGGGGGAACGTGACGGGCTTGGTTCGGTGGGAGTTTCCGCGCGCCTCGCGCTGCGCGGAAAGCGAAACAAAGCGTTAGATGGCGATCATGTTCCCGCCGGGGTTGCGGGAGTTCATCGAGATCTGGGTGGGCGCGAACGTCGCCACCGGCAATGAGGACAGGGGCTTCGACAGCCGTAACCCTTATATTCGGCTGGCGGACGATATCGGAGTGCTGTCCGACGCGATGAAGGCGGCGATTGCCACAGCCGGGGACTCTCTTCCGCCGGAGATCGCCAAGGAGTTCGTCGCCGCGGTGAAGATGTTCGTCGACGATGCCGGGCAGAACCATCTTCAGGATTTCGCCGACGAGGTCCGGGCGATCGGCGCCCGGAATGTGGACCGGTCGATCAAGCTGGGGGAAGCGAAGTACCAGATTCTTCTTGAGTTCATTTTCATGAATCTTGAGATCGCTCTGATCGCCGCGCTCGCGGTTTTCACCGGTGGTACTTCGCTGACTCAGATAGCCCTGGTGAGGTCACGCACCGCGCTGACGATACTGCTGCTGCTCCAGCGGCTGGGGCGCGCTGTCCCGACGCCGCTCTCCGCGTTGCTGGAAGCGATCCAGGAGGCGTTCATCACCTTCGCGTCTCAGGTTATCTCGATGATCGCGCCGGACGATCCGGATCGGCGGCGTCCGGAATTCGACTGGGCTGACATCGGGCAGGCGGCGGTCGCGGGGGCGCTGGCGGGGGTGTTCAGCGACATTTTCTCCCATGTGACGGCGCCGTTCATCCGTGACCTCTTCAAGAAGAACTCGCCGTGGAAGGAGGTATTCGACCTTCCGCTGGCCTTCGTCAACGAGGGGCAGGCCGAAACCTTCGCGGAAGCGTTCACCAAACTCTTCTTCACGGGCACGTTCTCCATCAACCCGGCCACGTTCGTGAGCGCCGGAACCAGTGGGGTCCTCTTCGAGGCCGCTTCCACCACCGCCGAGTACGGCGGGAAGTGGCTGCACCACAAGTTCTTTCAAGATCTCAACTTCGGTCAGAATGACACCAATTACGTCACGGGTGGCGGCGGTGGTGGGAACGGGAACGGTAGTGGAGGTGACAACTACACGCCGACTCCCTGGAAGGCCCCCGATCCCGGTCCCGAGCAGAGCACCGATCCCTACGGCTTCCCGACCGAGTACCGCTTCGACGCCTCGCCCCGTCCGTATACGGCTTCCGCCAACGGCACCTACGACACCTACGACTCCGCGTCGTCTGTCAGCGATGTCAGTGACACCCAGTCGATTTTCAGCGACGTCAGCGATGTTTCGTCCGTCTCGGACTACGACTTCGACGGGGGCGAGTACGGGCAGCAGGGGCCGCTGATCGGCGGGGGCGCCGGTACATACCCGGGCGCGGCGAACGGTCTGGGGACCGTGAACGGACTGGGCGCGGGCGGTGCGGCCAAGCCGCCGTACTCGTACGCCTCGGATCCGGACGGGGAGAACGCTCTGCCCGTGACGGGGGACTTGAGTCCCGAGAGCGTCTTCTCCACGCTCAACCCCTCGGGCGCCACGGCACCCGGGTACGTTCCACCCGCGGGTACGGGTGTCGGCGCGCTGCCCAACATCCCCGCCACCGTGGGCTCTTCCGCCCCCGTGCCGCCGTACACTCCGGCCGCCGCCTCCGGCTACCAGGACCCCGACAGCCTCCTCGCCGACGACAACCTCGTCGTTCCCGAAGAGGGGCTGCCGGATCCGGAGAGCACTCCGTCCGCCGAGTCGCCCGCGGGCCGACCGGGCACCAACAACGGCACCGGCTCCGTCCCGGAAGAGACCGTACGAGAGCGGACGGCGGACGACGACGACACCTTGGCACCGTTCGCCGAGGACACACACGTGGACAGGGACACGGACACGGACGGCGTCCCGGACGCCACCGCGCAGGTGAAGGGCACCCCGGCCGCCGACGACATCACCCCGGCCCCCCGGACAGCACCGAACGCCGCCACAACGGAGGTGGTGGCCCCGGCCGACACTGCCGTGGCCTTGTCGGTACCCGTGGTGGTGCCGGACCTCTCGCCCGCGCCTGCCCACACCCACACCCACGCCGCACCCCGCCCCGAAGCCGGCGCGCAGCAGCCGACCCCGGCTCGGGGCACCACTCCCGTGAGCACCCCCAACGGCGAGGCGGCGGTCGCGGAGGAAACCCAGCTCCCGCCCGACCAGCAGGAGCAGGCGGCCCCTGTCAGCAGCACGTTCGCCGGCACGCTCGGCGATGGTGCCGACACCCGTACTCCCTCGTCCGAGAAGACCACGTCAGACGGTCCGCCGCCGTACCGACCCCTGCGGACCGAGTCCGAAGCCCTGCCGGTGGACTCCTCCCGGGCTGCCTCCGGGGGATTGCCACCCACCGCCTCCGAAGGGGTGTACTTCAGCTCCCCCGCGCCGTCCATGCCCGGTTCCCCCGACTCGCTCGACATGATCATGGACTGGGAGGACGGCAACGACGCGGTGTCCGACGACGAGTCCATGGCCGAATCCCCCGAGCCGTCCCCCACCACCGAAGAGATCCACCACCAGTTGCTCGCGGGCGTATTCGGCTCCGACGTCGAGTCGAACCGCATCTACCCCGCCCTCCGCGATGCCATGGAGCGGCTCGACCTGCTGCGGCAGACCGACCCCGGTCTGCGGGACGGTCCGCTCGATCTGGACGCCCTGACCCGCCGGGTGCTCGGCCTGGACACCGCCGCCCCGGTGACCGGCGCGCAGCGCGGCGAGTTGTTCCGGGTGGCGATGGACGAGGCGGTGGAATCCGCGGGCAGCCTGGCGGCCCTGGCCGCGTTCCACCTCCAGTTGAGGGGCGTACTGTCCTCCACCCGGGCCATGACCGCCCCCGGCGGTGGCGTCCGGGGCCGTAACTGGACGACGGGCGCCGCGATCGCGGATCTGGATCTGACGACCGCCGGAAAGGTCGTCCACCAACCCGACGGCACGGCGGCGCGCGGCGATGTCCGTACGGCCCCCTGGCACCGTCCCGGCGAGCCGGAGCCGTATGTGGTGGTGGCGGCGGGCACGCACAACCATGTCGTGGTGCGCGGCTTCGACGGCGCGCCGCGCCGGGTGCCGATCGATGTGTTCGCCGAGCTGCTGGCCATCGACCCGGCACTGGCCGGGCTCCCCGAGGGCGTTCCCGTCGTACTGCTGATTCCCGGCGCGGGTGCCCGGGGCCTGGATCTGCCACGCCGGACGGCGGACCGGATCGGCCGGGACACCTGGTCGGCCAACGGCACCGTGAAGCTGGCCCCGCAGCAGGACCCGTCCCTGCCGCACACCATTTCTCTGTCGTCCGGTGAGGGCCTGTTGCGCGCCGACTGGATCCGCAGCACCCCCGGTCAGGTGCTCGACTCCGCCGAGTACGAGAGCGCCCCGGGCTGGGAGCGCGAGGTGCTGACCCACACCGTCGTCACCGACAACGGAACGATCGGCAGAGGTGTGTTCGACGAGGCCGAGGCCCCGCGGATGATGGAACACCTCCGGCACGCGACGGAGGCGACGGAGCTCTGGCACAGGAACCCGGCCACCAACGTCTGGACCAAGGACGACGCGCCCGTGCCGTTCGCCGGAAAGCCGGTGTACGTCTTCGGCGCGCACGCCTGGCCGGGCCAGACCCATCTGCCGACAGAGGGGAACACGGTCAAGGTCGCCCGGCGGCGAGAGGCCGGGGGAATGCTCAAACGGCGTCCGAGCCTGGCACGACTCCCCAAGGAATACGGCGTGCTGATGGAGGCATGCTGGAACGCGGCCCCGGAAGGGGTGGTCCGCTCCCGCAGGGACGCTCGTGACGCCTTCGTCCCCGACCCGCTGGCGGCTGTCAGCGAAGGTCAGCACGCGTCCAACGTGACCGGCCGTACCGTGTACGGCTCCACCCGCGCCGTCGGGCTCGTGAACCTGCCGGGCCGGGGATACGTACATGTCGCGCTGACCGATGCGCAGGGACGGCGCGGCAGGTGGCTGGAGTTCCGTCCGGAGCCCGCCGGTGACGCGCTCGACGACCGCGCCCGTGCGGCCGGCCTGCACACCGGTCCCGGGCCCGTCCCGGACGCGACCCGTGACCGGGCGCTGAGGCTGGTCCGCGCGCTGCGCCTGGCCTTCGGGGTGACTGTCGAGGACGACAGCCAGTACGCGGATCTGCTCGGCGGCATCGGCGCGCTGGAGGCCATGCGCGAGTCCGATCCATCGCTCGGCGGTTTCGGGCCGTTCACCATGGACCTGTTCGAGCGTGCCGCCCGCGCGGACCGTCAGCGGCAGCCCGGCGCAGTGGACGGCGACCCGGGTCCCGACGCCTATCGGGACCTGCTGACCAGGGCCGCCGAGGTCGCGAACACGCGGCCCGGCACCGCCCTCAGCGACTTCGTCGCCCTGCCGCAGATCGTCGCGACGGCCCAGCGGCTGGGCGGCCTCGCGGACCTGGACGCCGAGGCCGTCAGGATCCTGCGCCTGGACGGCGGCCCGGCCGCCGTCGGGGAGCCCGAGCGGTCACGGCTGTTCTGGGCGACGGTGAAAGGCCTGGAATGGGAGAGCAGGGTCCCCGACCCGGACGCGCTCACCGCCAAGGTTCTCCATCTGGACCAGCCGGACCCGGCGCGGCGGCCCGAGCTGCTCCAACTGGTTGCCCAGGCAGCGGCTGTGGGGCGTGATGTGGACAGCCCGACAGAGCTGGCCGCGTTCCATCTCGAACTGCTGGGAGCCCTCTCCTCCGAAACCCAGCTGGCCGATGCCGGAGGCGTGCCGACCGGCCGCAACTGGGCACAGTCCGCGCCGAACGCGAGGGTGGACACGGGCCGCGTCGTCGCCTTCGCCCCGTCGCAGGGCGGCGGTTACCACCCGACGGGTACACAGGGCGCGCCATGGAGTGCTCCCGACCGGCCTGCGCCGTACCTGGTCTGGGCTCCGGGCGGATCGGACCACCTGCTGATGACCCTGCCCGGCGGCTTCAGCCGCCGGGTGCCGTACGACGAGGTCGCCGAACTGCTGTCGCGTGACCCGGTGCTGTCCGACCGCCATCTGAACGGCGATGTCGTTCTGGCTGTCCCGAAGGCAGGGCTGGTGGGACCGGCGGGCGGAGGCGTCCCGAACACCGATCCCCGGGCTGTCATCAGCGTGGCGACCGGCCGGGGTGTGTGGGCCTCACAAGGCAGCGTGGGCCTGGGCCGAACCGGTCAGTCGAACCCGTACATCCCCTCCGTGCTCACCACTGGGCAGGGACGTCCGGTGGCCGCCGACTGGGCGGCCATCAGGCCGCGGGATCTGCTCCCACCGGACCTCGGCGCGTCGACCGGCAACATCGGCGAAACCGGGATCACCTTCGCGGGCGAGGACGCGGACGGGGCCACGCCCCCCGTCAAGCAGCCCACTTCCTCCTCCGCCTCCACCCCGTCCACCGACCCCGTCGCGATTGTGGTACCTGTCCCGTTCCCCGACCCGCCGTCCGACCTGGCACCGTCCGACCCGCCGCCGCCCGAGGACCCGAGCGCGCCCCGCCTGGATCGCGGCCTCCCCCCGCCGCTGCGGGGACGCCGCGACCCGACCCGGTTCGAGGACGGCAGGCAGATGCCCGCCTACATCGACGACCTCCAGTCGCTGCTGCCGCCCGACCTGACCGATGACGAGCTCGGACAACTCCTCGTCAACTCCAGTACCTTCGGCCAGAGCACCGTCGTCCTGCGCGGCATCGACCAGGTGATGGACGCGATCCAGTACGAGCTGGGTCGCCGGCCGGACGCCCGGCTTCCCGAGGGCGACACCCAACTGCTGACCGACATCCGCAAGACGCTCCGGGAGAAGCCGAAGACGCCGGCGGACGGCGGGCGCCCGTTCCCGTACGTCAACGCGGACGGAAAGATCCGGGTGCTGTACGTCAACACGCGCCACTTGGGCAACTGGACGCCGTTCGACGACGGCCTCGGCCACGCCTCGAAGATCGACAGCATGCACCGGGGCGCCGCGACCTTCGGGTTCACCAAGAACATGCAGGCCAACTCCCAGTACGGCCTCGGCGCGCCGATCGGCCCGGCAAGCGCCGCGGCGTTCGGTGGCTTCGGCCGCCTCGCCTTCCGGCTCGGCTTCATCAACAAGGTCGGCTATACGCTGACGGACCAGCGGATGAACCAGATGGAGACCCGTACGCTCGACGATTCCCGGGCGTATCTGGACGACCTCTACTACGAGTTACGCGTCACCGACACCGCCGGACGGGTCGTCACGGGCACCGACGCCGACCCGGCCGCGCCGGCCCAGTTCGCCTTCGGCATACGCAACGGACTGCTGGTGCGCCTGCCCGACAGCGTGCTCAAGATGTCCAAGCCGGGCCGGATCCCCAGGTCGATGGACCTTGACCGGAACTCGCAGTACCGCTTCGTCCGTATCGAGGGGTTCGGCCCCGTCGCGGCGATCCGCGACTGGGCGGCAGCGAGCATCGGAGCCCTGCCGGGCAGCACCGCCTACGACGAGCTGGACACGTTCTTCTCGGGCGACAGCTTCCAGCGGCACAGCGGCACGATGGCGCGCGGCCGGATCACCACCCCGCCGCTGTTCGCCGACGACCGCAAGAAGTCACCGCTGGGCGTCTTCGTGGTGGAGGAGGTGATCCCCCGGGCGGCGGTGCTCATCGGGGAGACCGACAAGGCCGAGATACGGGACATCAACACCTCGACCGTCCGCAGCGAGCGGAGCCGGGCACAGGGCAGAAGCCTGATGCTGCAAGCTGTCGCCGGACCCGCGTTCAACTTCCTCGACCCGGGCACGGCGCCGTTCGACCTGAGGCTCCAGTTCGGGCCGACCGCCCAGTACTCGTACGCGAGGACCTACGCGGCCGGGCTCGGCGGTGCGGGCACCCTCAAGTCGGCGGGACAGGTGAAGGGCCCCAGGACCGCGCTCTACCTGGTCATGAAGTCAGTGCGGGTACGGCGGGCCGGAGACAGCGGCCCGCCGCGGCAGTTCCTCACCTGGAGCCTGGACCGGATGACCAGCTCCGA
The DNA here is from genome assembly GCF_044548015.1 of Streptomyces sp. NPDC052236. Taxonomy (NCBI): domain Bacteria; kingdom Bacillati; phylum Actinomycetota; class Actinomycetes; order Kitasatosporales; family Streptomycetaceae; genus Streptomyces; species Streptomyces sp. NPDC052236. Next base: position 201,953 of record NZ_JBIUBL010000014.1, read on the forward strand.
GGCACGGCGGCTGGCCGGATGGGACGACGGGACCAGACTCGTCCTGCGCCATGGTTCCCCGCCGCCCGTCCCGCCCTATCTGACCGTGGACCGCCCACGGACCCTGGGCATGCACCGGGTGAAGGAGTTCACCTTCGACGACGGGCTGCGCACCCAAGTCACGCCGGACGCGGCGGACGGCGTCGGCCGCACACTGCTCGACGCGTTCGCCGACAGCGTGGTGAACTCCGTCGCCGCCCAGCACCCGGGAATGGTGGTGCCGCTCGACCAGTTGCTGCCCCCGAACCTGCCCAAGGGCTGGCGCGCCCGCTTCAACGACCTGCTGAAGCGGAAGCCCGACGACGTGCTCGACGCGGCTCGGAGCCTGCCCGTGCCGCCCCAGTGGACCGACCCCGCGAAGTACCACACGGCGCTCCAGAACACCTTGCAGATCCTCGGTGTGCTGTCCCAGCAGAACGTCACCGCCAACCTGGAGGCGCTGACCACGATCGGCCTGCGGATCAGGCTCACGGACCCCGGTGCCGTCGGACAGAGCTACTACACCCTCTGGGTGCACGGAACGCTGACCGGACGGCGGTACGAGGGCAAGGACATCAACGAAGGGATGCGCTTCAGCGCCCAGGGTGTCGATCGGCTGGACGGCCAGACGAGCGTCAAACGCGGCATGGACCTGGGCTTCGAAGGCACTCTCTCGGGCCGTGACAACAACATCGACACCACGGGGCTGCCCAAGAACACGCTCGGGCTGACACTGGGCGCGCGCAAGGGATGGCAGCGGGAGGCGGAGACCGCCTACGGCTCGACGGTCACCAACGAACCGATGTCGGTGAGCAACGAGCCCACACACCTGTACCGCTACAACCTCGAACTCACCGCGACCATGGGCGGCTACTGGCGGCCCCGCGGCCTGATCCGCAGCTTCGGCTTCGGGCTGCCCGGACTGCTGGTCCTGGACGAACCGACCCATGTGCTCTTCGGCTGGACGGCGCAGGGCGGGCTGCGGGGCGACGGGCCGGTGACCGGGCAGGTGCTGATCAGCGTCCCTGTCCAGCACACCCCCATCGTGGACCCGTACGCGGACGGGGCCCTCAACCCCTTCCTGGCCGGCGAGCCCGATCCCGTGTCCATGTCCACCGAGCGGGCCCTCGCGCTGGCGAGGGGAGACCTCGTGCTGCCCGGCGACGGCGACGGCGGGAGCGGTGGCGGGCGGCTCGCCGGGCGCGGGACGGATCAGTTCAGGGAGTTCCAGCGGCACCCGTTCGTGATCGTGAACGTGGTGTTGTCGCCCACGCTGATTGCGGAGGTGAGCCGGGTCCTGAAGGCGGCGTCGGGCGACGCCTGGCAGCTGGTGAAGGAGGGCGCCCCCACCCGGGAGGCGATCGTCCGCACCTTTACGCCCCAGTACGCGGCGTCGGGCTTCGACCAGAGCTCGGGGCCCCTGGGCCTGACGGGCAGCGGCCTGCTGGGCAAGGGGCCCGCCCACGAGCTGTGGGGGACCTTTCGGTACGCGACGACGGTGGAGGGACTGCACGCCCTCACTCCGTCGATGTCCATGGACACCGAGATGACACTCGGCGGCACCCGGCAGGCGGGCGGCAAGATCAGTACCGGTACGAGCTTCGTCTTCGGCGGTCAACTGGTCTACTCCGTGGCCCAGTTTCCCGGGCACGGTGTCATGGGCGGTTACGGACTCGTCGCCAACCCTGTGTCGCTGGCACGCGCGCGGAGCGTCAACGTCGTGCGGACCGTCGTCGCCGATATGAACCGCAAGGGGTTCACCCACCAGGTACTGGTGACCGGCGACGTGCACCACTGGTTCGCGCTGACGGCCAGCCGGATCGGGATGGGCCGGATCGGGAAGGCCGCGGCGGCCAGTCCGCTCGTACCGCGGTTGCTCGCCGGAGCGGCGGGGACGGAGCTGACGACCCCTGGCGGCGTGCTGGGGCATCTGCCGGAGAAGAGCGCGCACCGGATGGGGCTGCTGGACGACGGCTTGGGCGAGGTCCCCCGTTACACGCGGGAGGTCTGGTCGCCGCAGCCGTGGCTGCGCGGCGCCGCCTTCGGTACGTACGCGGTGAACGCGCTGGACCCGACCGAGGCGCTGCTCGCGTTCGAGGAGCGGATCTCGAAGCTGGGCCTTGACGAGGCGAGCCGGGAGAGGATCCGGCAGCTGGTGACGGCCCGCGCCACCCGCGCCCTGAAGGGGGAGATGACGACCACCGGTCCGTCCACGATGGTCACCGTCGGAGGCTTGGGCTGGGACGGTGCGCGAATCGGCAACCGGTGGGTCCGGGCCCGAGTCGAACTGATCCCCGGGACACCCGAATTTCAGGGACTCGACCACAGCGTGGAGCTGGAGGAGAACCGGCGGGCCATCGAGACCGTCCAGAAGAGCTCGGAGTCCTCGTCCGGGGCGGACGTGGGGTTCATCACTAGCCAGCTGGTGCACACCGGCAATGTGGACGTCCCGGCCGCCGGGCCCACGTACAGCGAAAGCGGATCCCAGCGGAAGACGGTCGCGTCGAGTCACGCGACCACCACCGTCACGATCTATCGGGCGGCGTCCACCGAACCGCACGCGGAGATCGTCACCCCGTACCGTATGCGGATCACTCTGGAGGCGGACGACAGCCCCCACACGGGCGCCCCGGCCGGCCGGGAGCCGCAGGAGGGGACGGTCACGGCCCTCGACCACTTCCGGGGCAGGCGCCAGATCGTCGAGGAACACGACGTCGGCGAGTTGCGCGAGCACGTGCCGCTCAGCTTGATGGAGCCGTCCGGCGCAGACACGCTCTTGCCCGCGCCGGATCCGAGGGACGATCCCGCCCTGGCCAGGGCGCCCCGGCCGGTGCCGCTTCCACAGGTTTCACAGGTTCCACAGGCGGGCCAGGAACTGACCGTCCGGTACGGGGACGGCGTCGAGCGGCCGTTCACCTTTCCCGAGAACGGCATCCACGCCCGGGGGATCGCCGGTCTTGAGAACGTCCGCGCCGCGAACGACCTCGTCCTCACGAAGGCGTACGACGTCGGCTTCTCCCTCCGTGACCTGGAGGCCGAGGGCGGTCCCGACGCCGCCACCCTGACCGAACTCCTCCGGAAGACCAGAAAGACCGGCCTGACCCAGCTGGGCACCGGCTCCGCGCAGGCGCTGGAGGACGGCAGCAGTGCCATGGCTGTCACGGCGTTCTACCCCCGCACCACGGAGCCCGACGGCTACCAGTTCGCGGGGCTGACGGAGAAGTCCTTCCTGGGTACCGACACCGGGCAACTGTCCCTGCGCTCGACGCCCGACTTCAGCCGCGCGCTGCTGCTGACGGTCGCCGACGGCAAGAAGCTGGAGGTGCTCCGGCGGTACGGCGAGAACGCGGGCACCACATCGGCCGAGGAGCACACCCAGTCCGCGAATTTCGGCGGCGGTTTCCTGTATGACTCTCCCGCCGCGGGTCTCAACCAGGTGGGGGTCTTCGGTCCCGGCCCCAACGACCTGGACGGCGGCGGGATGCCGGTCGGAGACGACCACCTGACCTCGCGCAACCTCAAGCCGAAGACCGGACGGTCGTTCCTGTTCGCCGTCCCCGCCACCTGGCTCAGCGTCGGCGATGTGCACCGGAACATCCTGGACTCGAAGGCCGCGAACAGGCTTCGAGGCGGGGCCTTCAGCAGTACAGCCAGGTCGGGTCCGCAGGCGATGACGTCCGAGGCGTACGTCATCGCCTGGGTACGGGAGGACATCGCCCGCGAGCTGATGCTGATCACCGACACGAATTTCCCCGAGAGGGCAGGAAAGGCGTGGGACGCGGTCAGCAGCGCGAGCAAGGCGTGGGTCGACGCGGACAAGGCGTACTGGAAGAACCGGCGCACCGCCGGCGATCTGCGCAAGGATATCGACACCGCGCAGGGCGCCCTGGACAAAGCCGCCGGGGCCGCCCGTGCCGCCGCGCTCCCGCTCGGCCTCGCCCGCACCGCCGCCGACGCCGCCGACACGGCCGTACGGCAGGCCCAGGACGACGCGGCCCGGGACGACGGCATCGCGCGGAACACCGTGGCCGTCGCACAGGCCGACGTCGACGCCCACGCCCGGTACGAAGCCGAAGCCGAACCCGAGCACGAGGGCTGGGCGCAACTCCTGCGGGACGAGCACGACGCCGCCGGGGCCCGCCTGGCCGAGGCCGTATCGGCCGCCGCCGAACTGCGCGCGGCGGCCGGTCTCCGGCTCGAAACCGCCCGCACCGGGCAGGCCGAAGCCGCTGGCCGACTCACCACGGTCCAGCTGTCCGCCGGGGCCGCCGACCGGCGGCTCGACGCAGCCACCGCCCGCCGCGACACGGTACGCGACGCCTTCGAGACCCGGCGCGCCGAGCTGGACCGGCTCAGGGAGGCGGCGGAGAGCGCCGCGTCGGAGTATCACCGCGTACGGGCAGGGGCCGACCAGCTCACCCGCTGGCACCGGCTGGCGGCCACCGAGGAGGGCAGGGTGCGGCTCGATGGCCTTGCCGAACCGCCGGAGGTGACCCACCAGGCCCCGCCCGAGCCGGCCGAGGCCCCGCCCGCGGCCCCACCCCGCTACACCAGGACCGGTACCGGACCGGACACCGTGCTCACCTCACCCGAGCAGGAGAACTACAAGCAGGAGAACTACACGCTCCACGATGTGCCGAGGGACGGCGAGTCCTTCTTCCGCGCGCTCGCCCAGGGCCTCGCCCTGGCCGCCCCGGAGCTGCTCACCGCGGCCGGCGTCGACCTCGCTGACCCGGCGGCGATGTCCCGGCTGCGTCAGCAGCTGGCGGCCCGGCTGGACGACCCGGCCGACGCGGATCTGCTGGCCTTCGTCACCCCTGACGACACCGACGCCTTCAGCACGGGCGAGATCGCCGGGGCGGGCCTCGACCTCGGAAACGACACCCCGGAGCGCCGCGAGTTCGACGCGCTCGGCGGCCTCATCCCGTACGCCGCGGAGCTGAGCCCGGAGTCCCGGGCGGGACTGGCGGAAGCCCAACTCCTGCGGCGGGGCGACGCCGAGTCGGAGGCCGGATGGAACCACTCCGCCGCGGACGTGCTCCCGATGCTTGCAGCACGGACCTTCGGGGCGCGGATCACCGTGGTCAGGGACGACGGCAGCTTCCAGGACTTCACCGCCGGCCGCCGGGTGGGCGGAGGGAACCTCCAGGGGCTTGTCGAGGAACCCGAGAGCACCCGCCCGCATGTGGTGCTCAGCCTCGACGACCGCCACTACCAACTGGCACTGCCACCCGTGGAGGTGCCCGGCTACGGTGACCGGTTCGCCGACGCGCTGACCTCCGCCCTGCGGCAGCACGCCCCGGACCGCCTCCCGCCGGGCATCGACGCGCCCGACGCCTTCCACCGCTGGGTGGCCGAACACACGCGGGACGATGACGTACCGGCGAATGTTCCCCTGCTGGACGCTCAGAGTCAGGTCACCACGGCCGAACTCACCCGGGCCGGAATCGGCCTGAACGCCACGCGGCAGATCCAGGCCGCGCTGCTCGGCGAGACGCTGTCGGTCGCGGACGCCGGTCTCAGCCGCCTCCAGCAGTTCCTGCTGGTCCAGCGGCGGGCGGCCGAGCAGGGCACCCTGGACGCTCTCACCGCCGGGATCGTCGCCGCTGTGGCAGCGAGGGAGCTGCGGATCCGCGTCCTGCTGCGCGGACTGGACGGCGATGGCGACGTACGCGGCTACGGCGATCCGGGGCACCCAACGATCACACTGGTGTTCGGTTGAAGACCCTCAGTAGTTCTGCCACTCGTGGCGGGTGTACTCGAGCACCGCGGGATCCATCAGGGTGCTCGCGCGTACGTCCTGGGGGCGGCGGTCCAGGGGGAAGACGGTGGCCGCTGCGAGGACGGCGTCGTCCAGGAAACGCAAGGGCGGGGCGTCCTCGGCCAGGCGCAGTGGCGGCGGCGGACCGCCGGCGCCCGGGGTGGCCAGGATGTAGCCCCAGTTGCCGAAGCTGGGGACGTCCACCTGGTACTCGGTGGTTGTGTAGTCGGCCTCGTCGATCGTGGTGGCGATGGACCAGTACGACTTGGGGGCGAAGAACGGAGAGCCGCCCTGCACCATGACCCGGCTTCCGGGGTTCAGCACGTGGCCCAGCAAGTGGTAGAACTCGACGGAGTAGAGCTTGGCCAGCGCGGCGGTGTCCGGGTCCGGAAAGTCGATGAGGACCGCGTCATAGCGTTGCGTGGCGTCCCGCAGCCAGTTGAACGCGTCGGCGTTGATGGCGGTGACCCGCGGGTCGCCGAGCGCGTGGTCGTTGAGATCGAGCAGCGGTTCGAAGGTACGGGCGAGCCGCGTCATCGCCGGATCGAGGTCGACCAGCGTCACCTTTTCGACGTCGTCATAGCGCAGGACCTCCCGCAGGGCCAGCGCGTCGCCGCCGCCCAGAATCAGCACGGACGAGCGCTTTCCCGACAGGGCGGGGTGGACGAGGGCCTCGTGGTAGCGGTATTCGTCGACGGAGGAGAACTGGAGGTCGCCGTTGAGGAACAGCCGCGTGTCGGGCTTCCCGGTGAAAGCGGTGGACTGGGTGACGACAATGTCCTGGTACGGCGTGGTCTCGGCGTGGATGATCGGGTCGCGGTAGAGCTGCTGCCGCGCGGTGACCTCGATGTCGTCCGCCAGTACGTACACCGTGCCGAGTACGGCAAGGACGGCGGCCATCCCCGTCAGCAACGTGATCCGCACGATACGGCGTGTCTCGCGGCGGAAGATCCACAGGACGACGACGACGCCGGCCACGGCATTGACCGCACCCACCACCAGCGCGCCCTTGAGCTGGCCGAAGGAAGGCAGCAGCAACAGGGGGAAGCACAGGCCGCCGACCAGCGCTCCGACGTAGTCCACGGCGAACATGTCGGCGACCGCGCTGCCGGCCTCCTGTCGCCTGATCCGCTGAAGCAGCGTCATCAGCAGGGGAATCTCGGCCCCGATGAGGAGGCCGATGGCGAACGTGACCACCACCATGGACGGCATGTAGACCCGCAGCCAGGCGAACGACACATACAGGATGAGCACCGACAGGCCGCCGACGAGCGCGAGCAGTGTCTCCACGAGGGCGAAGGCACCCACCGCGCGCCGTTGCAGCGGCTTGGCGGCCAGTGAACCGATGCCCATGGCGAACACCATGACGGAGATGACCACGGAGGTCTGCATCACGGAGTTGCCGATGAGATAACTGCCCAGCGCCGTCAGCGCCAGCTCGTAGACCAGGCCACAGGCCGCGCAGATGAACACCGCGAGCAGCAGCAGGAAACGCGCCCCCCGCGAGTGGATCGCGGGCGGGCGTGCGGCGGCCGGCGCGGTGCGGTCGTCCAGGGCGCTGGTGCTGGTACTCGTACCGGTGCTCATGGTGTGGTTCAGGAAACCGCGGCACCGACCATGAAGGCCGTGCCGATGTACATGGCTGCCTGGACCCAGGCGGCAGGATGGGGACGGTCCCCCTGGTCGTCGAGCACGGCGGCACCCATGCGGCCGGGAGTCAGCAGACCGACGATGCAGGAGATGACGGTCATCAGGACGACGCCGGAGAGGCCGTACAGCAAGGTGCTGAGCAGGCCGTGGTCGAGGCCCTGTTCGGATTCGCTGGCCCTGATGGACTGGTCGATGACATAGCCGATGGCGATCGTCTGGCCGGCGAGGAGGACTGCGGCGCCGCGGTTGCGCTCCAGCCACACCACGTGGACGAGCTTGCCGGGAGTGGTGAGGTCGAGTGCTATGAAGCCGACCGCCATCACGACAAAGCCGACCAGGCCGTAGAGCAGGGCGGTGCCTGCCGACTCGAAGATCTCTGCCACGGGGGTGCCTTTCGGGGACGTCGTCGGGGAGTGCGGGTGGGGTGGGTGTACTGCGGGTGGTTACTTGCCGGCGCCGGGGCCCCCGCCGCGGAACGCGTCGCTGTCCGGATCCGGCCACACGGATCCGACATGGGGCCTCCAGCGGCTGTAACCAGTGCGGTAGTCGTCCAGCTCGATCTTGCTGCCGCTCTGGTACGGGGTGATGGCGACGATGTCGTTCCGGTAGCGGAGGAAGACCATGTCGCCGTCGCTGGTGCGGTCCTTGGCCGAGGTGTGGTCGTGGATTTCCTCCGCGACGGTGGACGTCGCGTCACTCTTGTCGACGTAGCCCACGCCGCTGCCGCCGTACTCCTTGCGGATCCAGCTGGACGGCACGTCGTTGCCGTCGTCGTCCGAACCGCTGGAACAGGCGGCGAGCGCAACCGTGGCGAGGAACATCACGCTGATGCGTCGGGCAGTCTTCATCGGGCCTCCAGCCGGGTGTGCGTTGCCACGATCTGGCGGCTCTGCGGGTAGGTGTGCCAGGTGCGCCAGCTCAGTCCCGTGCTCTGCCGCTCGACGGTCAGTGCGGTGACTGCTTCCGGGGAGCCGGGAAAGATCCCGTACAGCGCCTGGGGGTGTTCGTCGGACCGGCTGCGGATCTGCGCCACGTGTTTACTGAACTCCACTGCGGCGAAGTGCTGGACGCGGGCGCTGAAGTGGTAGGCCCAGCCGTCGAAGTCCTGCGCCACCGCGTCCGGGAGGCCTCCCTCGACGCCAGGCAGGCAGGCCACGGTTTCCCGGACGGGCCCTGCGAAGACCTGATGGGAGGCGCCCAGGAGTCTGAGCTGCACATCGAGCCCGCCGACCGTCAGGTCGCGTACGGCGAGTGCCTCGCGAGCGGGACGGCCGAGCGTGAAGGAGAGCTGGTCGGCGTCGGTGTCCAGATACGGGGTCGTGAGTGCTATGCCGCTCATGTGACGGCAAGCTCCAGCTTGAACAATGATCCCCCGAGTCCGGAACGTGCAGAGCGCCGCCGAGTATGGCACAGGGGACAAGCGCCACATGGAGGAGGGGGAGTCGTGCTGTGATCCGGTTCGAGTCACTCGGTACGCCTTCGCCTCGCGGTGCGCGCGTTCCCACACCGACTGCTCAGAGCCAGTCCCGCCGTGTGAAGATGAAGTGCAAACTGGTGCATACGGCCGCCATTAGGCCCACCGCAAGGGGGTATCCGAGCACCCCTGTGCAACTCCGGCATGTGGTCGAAGCTCATGCCATAGATTGTCCCGACCAGCGTCGGAGCGAAGAGAATGGCCGCCCACGAGGAGATTTTCTTGAAGTCCTCTACCGGGTGCCGTTGACGTGCGACTATGCGCGCGAACAGGGCATTGACCTGCGCACGCGTATCTTTTCCGTATCTTTCCGTGTCTTTCAGGTTCGTGCAGGGATATGCGGCCGATTCTCCCCACGCGCTCCCCAGCGCCGTCCAAACTCAGTCGGTCCGCAAATGGCCGCTCGACTTGACGGCCACGGCCACAACGAGCGACACATCCGCCGCCGCAGATTCACCCGCTCGAACCTATGGCCGATCCGCACCAACACGTTTTCCAGTTCCGCCGACCACCAGGCCATCGCCAACGAACACCACCGCAGACGCCGAACCTCCAACTTGCCCAGAATTACAACTGAAGGGTTAGGGTGGCAAGTAGAGACTGATTCCGATGCCCCTTGGCCAGGGTGATGGACAGGCTGGCGAGTTCGGGGCTGCACAGGCTGAGCGGCTCCCGCGCGGGCCAAGTTTTCAGACACGACGGGGGGCTCGCTGGTGGGGAGTTGGCGCCAGCAGAAGCCGAAGGCCACGTTTCCAGCCGCGCAGCCCGTACATCTGACGATCCCGGCCATGTCGGCGGGCGGCAGTGGGCAGCTCTCGGGGGCGCGGCATCGGGGTAGCGGCGGGTGACATGGCGTCAACGGCCCCGGCGGGAGGGGGAGGGGAAGGTGCATCGTATCTGCCGGATGGTCTGCGACGGTGTATGGGCTTTCCCCCGTCTCGGTCATGAGCGGGGTGTTCGGCTCGACCGCCACGACGTAGGGGGGCGCGACGCGGGCCCGGGCCACCAGGTGAGCGGCCAGTTGGCCCTGGGGGCGAAACGCCGGATCGGCAGGCCCTTGGGGCAGGGTGGGAGCCGGCTGGTAGGGCACGGTGTGCGGCGGGTAGTGCACGCGCTCATCGGCCAGGGCGGTGGTGGCCGCGACAATGCCGTTTCCGACCTGCCTTCGGGAGCCGAGGTACTGACGGGACACATAGGCCGTGGCGTGCCCGGACTCACGGTCACCGGAGTCGTCCGGAAACAACGCCCCGCCGTCGTGGGGCGCGGTCGCCGGCGCGGGCATCAGCAGGTCGATCCGCCGGTCGCTGACCGGCTCGTAGTCCCACAGGGACAAGAGGGCCTGGAGCAGGGGAAACAGGAAGCCGCTGATTCATGGCTGCCCACCCGTCGGATGAAGGGCCGCACCCTCACCCTGCGTCAAGAAGTCAAGATCCGGAACACCATCCACCGATCACGGCAAGCTACCGCAGGTCCACCGGACGCGGTGGGCGTGTGACCGGCCGGCCGGCGCCCCCGGTGCTGCCCCCATCGCTGCGCGCATGGCTCGGGCTGATCGCGGCCCTCGCCACGCTGATGGTCGTCGTGCTCGGGGTCCTGTACGCCGGCCACAGCGAGCCCGGCAGGATGGACAGGTGGATCATCCAGCCGACGGCGGACAGTGTGCGGCCGCCGTGGCGGCACGTCGCTCTGGCCACGGACTTCCTGGGGGAGCCCGCCGGAGCGGCGACGCTGGTCGTGGCCGCCGTGACGGGCTGCCTGCTGCTTCGGCAGCCTCGCGCGGCGGTGCTCGTCGTTGCCGGCGTTGGCATGACCGTGGCGACGACGACGCTGCTCAAGCCCCTGGTGGGACGCACTATCCACGACGGGCACCTGTCCTACCCGAGCGGGCACACCGCCTTTGTCACCGCGCTCGCCCTCGTGGTGGCGCTGCTCGCGACCGGCCGGCTCAGCCTCGGCAGGACGGCCGGCACGTTGCTCGTGCTCGCCGCGGCGCTGGTTGCCGGCGCTGCCATGGGCTGGGCGCAGGTCGCCCTGGGCGCGCACTACCCGACCGACGTTCTCGGCGGCTGGTGCACCGCGCTGGCGGTGACACCGGCGACCGCGTGGCTGGTCGACCGGATAGCCGACTGGATGGCCGACGTCGGTCGGCTGGAGCGCCGCTGACGTCACGTCACGCCAAGCGGCGGAATACGGGCTTTACCGGTCGCCCGCCCAGCCAGGGAGTGGGGTCAGCGGCGTCCAGTGCCTTCCGGTACACCGCACATGCCTGGGCCACCACGTCGACGGTGCGGTCGATGTCGGCGTCGCTGAGCGCGCTGCTCACCACGAACGACGGCGCCAGCACCCCGCCCGCGAGGAGCTGGCGCAGGAACAGGGTGCGGTACTCCTGCGACGGCTGCCGGTTCTCGTCGAGGGTGGCGAAGACCAGGTTGCTGGCCCGGCCCCGGACGACGAAGTGGTCGCCGACGCCCATGCCGGCCGCGGCGTCGCGGACACCGGCGGCCAACCGCTCGCCGAGGGCGTGCAGCCGCGCGGTGACGCCCTCCTCGACGTAGGTGGTTTGCACGGCCATCGCGGCGGCCAGCGAGTGCGTTTCCGCACCGTGCGTGGTGGACAGCAGGAACACCCGCTCGCCGGAGTGACGCAGCCCGCCCCGCTCCATCAGATCGCGGCGCCCGGCCAGCGCGGAGACGGCGAACCCGTTGCCCAGCGCCTTGCCGAACGTGGAGAGGTCGGGGACGACGCCGTACAGGCCCTGGACGCCCGCCTCGGACCAGCGGAAGCCGGTGATCATCTCATCGAAGATCAGTACGCAGCCGTGCCGGTCGGCCAGCTCGCGCAGGCCGGCGAGGTACCCGGGAGTGGGGTCTCCCCTGCTCGAACGAAGTTGAGAGCTTGGGGAAGGCTCGGTGTGGCCGGCGGGTTCGAGGATCAGGCAGGCGACCTCGTCCTGGTACCGGGTGAGCAACTCCTCCGTGGCGGCCAGATCCCCGTAAGGGAACGCCACGGTGAGCTCGGTGGTCGCCGCCGGAACACCGGCGGACATCGGCGTGGTGCCGATGAACCAGTCGTCGACGGAGAAGAACGGATGGTCGCCGCAGATGGCCACTCGCGGGCGCCCGGTGACGGCGCGGGCGAGGCGCACCGCGGCGGTGGTGGCGTCGGAGCCGTTCTTCGCGAACTTCACCATCTCGGCGGTCGGCACCGTGGCCAGGAAGCGTTCCGCGGCCTCGACCTCCACGATGGACGGCCGGACGAAGTTGCTGCCGCGGTCGAGTTGCCGCCGCACCGCCTCGATCACGCGTGGGTGGGCGTGGCCGAGGCTGACCGACCGCAGGCCGGAGCCGTACTCGATGTAGCGGTTGCCGTCGATGTCCCACACGTGGGCACCGCGCCCATGGCTGATGACCGGGGCCAGGTTGTCGGGGTACTGGTCGTCGCCCTTGGCATAGGTGTGCGCGCCCCCGGGGATCATGGCGTGCAGCCGCTCGTTCGCCAGCCGCGACCGGGGCAGGAGGAACTCTTCGGTGTCTACCGTGCCTTCGGTGGCCATGCCGACCTCACCTCATCTTTTTGCTGCAGGACATCGGCGAGGCTCGGCGCCTCCCGGTCCCGCTGGGACATCGATGTGACCGGCAGCGGCCAGGGAATGGCGAGCTCCGGGTCGTCGAAGGCGATTGTCACGGCCTCGGCCGGATCGTGCGGGCGGTCGATCCGGTACGAGACGTCGGCGGTTTCGGTCAGCGCCTGGAAGCCGTGCGCGCACCCCGCCGGGATGTACAGGGTCACCTGCGTCTCGCCGGACAGCTCGAAGAAGGCCCGGTTGCGGTAGGTCGGCGAATCCGTCCGCAGGTCCACGACGACGTCGAAGATCCTCCCGTACGAGCACCGCACCAGCTTGGCCTCGCCGGCGCCGGAGCGCAGGTGCAGGCCGCGCAGCACGCCCCGGGCCGAGCGGGACACGCTGTCCTGGACGAAGGTGTCCGGGTCGAGGCCCACCGAGCGGACCACGTCGGCGTCGAAGGTGCGGCAGAAGAAGCCGCGCTCGTCGGCGTACGGCGTCGACTCGAACACGTACGCGTCGGCGATCGCCGGGATTCCGGTCGCTTTCATGGAGCCTCCCGCATGGCGTGGGCGTGGGTGTGGTCGGTCGCCGGGAACAGGGCCGCGGTCAAGGCGGTGAACTGGTGCTCAAGGCGCCGGGCGGCGACCAGGTTCCGCTCGGAGAGAGTCCGCCGCAGCTCCGCCGATCGCTTCTCCAGCGCCCGGAACTGCTCGAGCAGCCGGTCGGCGTCGACGTCGCGAGCCGGGTGGCAGTACGCGTCAAGCCCCATCTGCGCCATGAGCGCGTCGCTCTTCGCCGCATAGCTGAGTGCGAGGGTCGGCGTGCCGACCTTCAGCGCGCAGATCAGGTTGTGGTACCGGGTCGCCACCACGGTGTCGGCAGCCGCCATCTCCTTCATCAGGTCGGCCAGCGAGGCCGCCTCGGCAGCGGTGACCAGCGGCGAGTCCACCGCGACGAGGATCGCGGCGACCACCGGCACGTCGACCTCGTCGCCGGTGAGCAGCCGGACCGGCCTGCCGTCCTCGACCAGCGCGCGGACGAAGCGGGTCGTCCCGTCGAGGTAGCGCCGGTGGATCTCCTCGGCCCGGGCGCGGTCGTCGTTGCCGCCGTGGAAGGCCATGACGCCGACGCAGACCGGGCCCGGCGGACCCGGCGGCGCTTCCCCAAGCTCTCCGACAAGCTCCGAGCAGGGGATACCCCATTCCCGCGGCGTCGGCAGGGCGAAGGCGAGGTCCGGGAAGACCTCGTCGCGCGCGGTGTCCACACCCATCGCCCGCATCGCGTCGCGGGACAGGGCGTCCCGGTACGACCGGTACGTGGCCAGCCGCGCCGACCAGCGCACCAGGGCCCGGGTCGGCCGGTCGCCGATCTTGTCCGCGCCCACGCCGACCAGCGCGACCCGGGTACGAAGCAGCCGGCCACTCGCGCAGAGCAGGAACAGCGAGTACGGGAAGCCCCACGGCCGCAGCGGCAGCGTGGCCTCCAGGACGCCCATGCCCGGCACGATCACCACGTCGTGCCGGCGCACCCAGGCAGCGGTGCGGAAGGCGTCGACGAGTTTGCCCAGACCCTTCGCCGCGATCGCGCCCGCACGCGACGCGGTCCGGTACTCCCCGCGGTACCAGTGCAGCCGCGTCGCGGGGATCCGGTACCGGGTCGCGACGGCCTCCGGTCCGCCGCACAGCGCGTCCACGACCGCCTCCGGGTGCTCGGCGCGGAGGTACCCGAGCACGGCCTCGAGCGACCCGTCGTTGCCGAGGTTGCCGGATCCGAGCAGGCCGAACACCCCGACGCGCACCGGAGTTTCGTGTCCAGACTTCATGCCTGCCTCCCCTCACGGCCGGCGACGAGGGCGTCGACGGAGACAGTGAGCCGGCCCGGGTCGACCGGGGCGCGGTCCTCGACCCGCTCGCCGGCGCCCGGCCGGACCCGGCTGGCCATCCACGCGGCCAGGTGGCGGTAGCACGCGCGCCGGTCGGCCGGGGACAACGGCGCCCGCCGGATCGCCGCGACGAAGCCCCAGACGTACTCGGCGAGCAGTCGGGGCGTCGGGTGCAGCGGGCCTGCCCGGCGCGGGTCCAGGTTGACGCACCGGGAGCGCTTGCCGGGGTTCGCCCGCTCGGCGCGGGTGGGGTGGTCGCGGCGGAAGTACAGCAGCTCCGGCACCTGGTGGAAGGGCCCGTGCAGGGCGATCTCGGCGACGAACGTGCGGTCCGCGTGGTGGTAGCTGTCGTGCGGCTTCACCCGGCGCAGCACGTCGGCCCGCATCACCCCGTAGAAGTCGTCGCCACCGGGCTCGAACAGCAGACTGCGGAAGCGCTCCGGCGGGTGCGGCGAGTCGGTGGCGAGCCCGTATTCGTACGGGACCTTCACCTGGGCGTCGCCGTCGATGACCGCCTGGCCGCTGTGCGCGAGGATCACGTCCGGCCGCTCGTCCAGGGCCTCCACGCAGCGCCGCAGCAGGTCCCGGGCGTACAGGTCGTCGTGCGAGGCCCACTTGAACAGCTCGCCGCGGCACTCGGTGAACACATGGTTGTGGTTCGGCGCGGCGCCGATGTTCCGGGGCAGCCGGAGATACCGGATACGCGAGTCCCGCGCGGCGTACCGGCGGCAGATGTCCTCGGTCCCGTCGGTCGAGGCGTTGTCGGAGATGACCAGCTCGAAGCCCTCGTAGGTCTGGCCGAGCAGGGCGTCGAGCGCCTCGGCAAGGTACTCCTCGCCGTTGTACACGGGCAGGCCGATGCTCAACCGGGGATGGGCGGTCATGGCGTCCTCACTTCGCGGATGGGTTTCTGGTGGCGCTCGCGCAGGGCGGACCGCAGCTGCAGCCACCACACGGCCGAGCCGCAGACGGTCGCGGCGGCGACGCCCCAGGCCGAGCCGACCGTGCCGGCCACGGCCGCTCCGCCGAGCCCACCGCTGACATAGCAGGCGGAGGCGAACAGCTGGCAGCGCAGACTGCGCCGAGCCGCGCCGAGCGCGCGCAGCCCGGCCGCCGCGCCGGTGCCGAGGCCGGCGCCCGCGACGCCGAGCGTGGCCGGCACGATGAGCTCCGAGGCAGAACTCCAGACGCCGCCGAGCACGAACTCACCGACCCGGTCCGGCACCAGCAGCAGCGCCGCGCCCCAGAGCAGCGCGGCGGCAGCCTGCCCGCCGCCCAGCAGGAGGCAGAACGTGCCCAGCCGGTGCGGGGCCCGCCGCAGCACCCGTACCGCCTCCGCGACGGTGACCAGAGACAGCCCCATCAGTACGGCGAGGAACGGGCCGAGCAGGAGCTCGGCACCCCGGACCGCACCCACCGCGCCGACCCCGACAATCGCGCCGAGCCCGTACGCCCGCAGCTGGCTCGCGCCGCTGACGCTGACGTTCTCGACCAGGTACCGGTAGCCGAGGTCGCGATGCTCGCGAAGCCACTCGCGCGCTCCGGTCATCCGGGGCCGGATGCCGGACTGGAAGCAGCCGTACCCCGCGGCCACCGCGCCGGACGCGCCCCAGGCGAGCACGAAAGCGGCCACGCTGCCCACGTGGGCCGCGACCACCATGGCCGGGACGAGCGCGACGCCCCACACGAGGTCGTTGGCGAACGCCTTTTGCCCGGTGCCGGCGGCGAAGAAGGAGTACCGCCAGGCGTCCTGCAGCAGCAGCGCCGGCAGTACGACGCCGAGGCAGGCGAACGCGGGCCCCACGCGGCCACCGAGACTCAGCCCGACCAGCAGACACGCTGCGCCGAGGACGGCACCAACGCCGAGCGCGGCACCCGACGACCGGGCCACCGCCGTGCGCCAGGACGCGGCCGGCACGCCGCTGAAGCGCACCACGAGCGGGTCGGTGGCCAGCCCGCGGGAGACGTTGAGCACCACGCCGTACGTCACCCAGGCCAGGCTGAACACGCCGAACGCGGCCAGCCCCAGCGAGCGTGCCACGTAGATCCCCACCGCGAAGTTGGTCATGCTGGAGGCCGCCTGGTCGGCCAGTCCCCAGGACAGCCGGCCGACCATGGCCCGCTTGGCGGTCCGCCGGGCGTGTCCGGCCCGGTCCGCCGGTGTTGTCGTCTTCTCCCCCTCGGTGGTCATCGGCGTCATGCCTTGATCAGCCCTGCGCCCTGCAGGGCGCCGGCCGCGACGGCGACGGTGTCGAACGGCAGGCCGGACCGCTCGGCGACGTCCAGCAGACTGTGCTCGCCGTCGGAGAGGCTGAGCACCCAAAGCATGGCCATCTGGGCCTGCTTCGCGTCGCTGCGGCCGCCGAGCGAGTCGTACAACCCACGCCGGCCCAGCTGGGGCTCGCCGTAGGGGCTGAGGTTGAGGTACCGCCGGTTGCGGTCCAGCACGGCGAATGCCTCGCGGCAGACGGCGAGCGTGTCCGCCATCGCCTCCGGGGAGACGAAGTCCAGGTTGTCCGCCGAGGTGTGGTATTCGGGGTAGCCGGCGTACGGGGTCCGGCTGAGCGAGCCCACGCCGAGATCGAACCCGGGCGAGCAGAACTGCCGCTCGTCGTAGCCGTACGGAGTGAACTCGGCGACGCGGTGCGGGCGGTCGGAGGCGACCAGCACATGGCGCATCACCCGGTCGATCTCCGCGTCTCCGCGCCTGCTCTGCTTGTACGTCAGCCGGCCCGAGTCGCCGGCGCAGGCCAGCACCAGCCCGTGCTTGACCCTTCCCCGAGCTCTCGGCTCCTCCCCCAGCCTTCGGCCGGGAGGTGCCCCCAGAGCAGGGGATACCCCATTCACCCGCTCCGCGTTGCGGGCCAGCCAGGTGATCGCCCCGATGGTGCCGGGCGCGAACAGGAACCGGTAGGTGTACCAGGGCTTCTCCTCCGCCAGCGCCCGGGCCAGGAACGTCGCCACCGCGATGCCGGCCAGGTTGTCGTTGGCCAGCGACGGGTGGCAGACGTGGCAGGAGACGATCACCTCGTCGGGGACCTGACCGGGGACCACGTGCTCGGCGTAGGTGAGGTGGCCGTCCGCGAGTGTGGAGTCGATGCGCACCTCGTACTCGCCGTCCGGCAGCGCGTCCAAGGTCTCCTGGGCCAGACAGAACCCCCATTCCGGCTGGTAGTAGCTGGTGCGGTACGGCACCCAGCTCGGGTGGTCCGGCAGGGTGTGCAGGTGTCCACGCAGCTCGGCCAGCGGCATGGTCGCCGACACCGGCACGCTGTAGCCGAGCACGTGCAGGCTGGACGCGGCGAAGTCGACGACCCGGTTGCCGGCGGTGTCGGCGATGTACGCGTCCCGGATGTTCCACTCCTGCGGCACCGTCCAGTCGAGCACCTGCGTCCCGGTCGGCACCTCGTGCACCTGCAGCGGAACGTACTCGCCGACGATCTCCAGGGTGGCGCGCACACCGTCGCCTGTGATGCTCCGGCACAGCGGGTACAACCGCTCCACCAGAGCGTGCATCTCTTCGCCGGCGGTGGTCATCGGCTGTTCGCCGACCGCGGTCATCGGCGCCACCGCAGGGTGTCGTCCACGGCGCCGGCGTCGGACGCCGCACGCAGCACGGCAAGCCGGGTGAAGCGTCGCTCGAAGTCCTCCCGGGTCAGCCCGTGTTTCCGGTAGGCGTCGGCGAGTTCGAGCGCGCCCTGCTTCACCGTCCACTCGCAGTCGAAGCCGGGCACCGCGGCGCGGAACCGGGAGAAGTCCACCCGGTACGACCGCGGATCGGCACCGTTCTCCCCGGTGATCACCACCCGCGAGCCGGATACCGCCGCGGCGACCTGCTCGGCGATCTCGGCGACCGTGACGTTGTTGATCTCGCTGCCGATGTTGAACGCCCGGTCGTGCACCGCCTCCCGCGGCGCGATCAGCGCGGCCGCGAAGGCCCGTGCGATGTCGGCGGCGTGCACCAGCGGGCGCCAGGGGGTGCCGTCGGAGAGCACCAGCACCTCGCCGGACAGGAGCGCGTGGCCCACCAGGTTGTTCAGCACGATGTCGGCGCGCAGCCGGGGTGAGTAGCCGAAGGCGGTGGCGTTGCGCATGAACACCGGGCTGAAGTCGCCGTCGGACAGCGCGTGCAGGTCGTCCTCCACCCGCACCTTGGACTCCGCGTACGGCGTCACCGGGCGCAGCGGGGCGTCCTCGGCCACCAAGTTCGACAAGTCGGGGTCGCCGGAGGCGCCGTAGACCGAGCAGGTCGAGGCGTACAGGAAGCGCCGCGCTCCGGCGTCGCGGGCCAGCCGGGCCAGCCGCACGGACGCGTGGTGGTTGATGTCGTAGGTGAGCTCCGGTGCCAGCGACCCCAGCGGGTCGTTGGACAGCGCGGCCAGGTGGATCACGGCGTCCACCCCGGCCACGTGTTCGGCCGTGACGTCGCGCAGGTCCACCCTCCGCCCCGGCGGGTCCGCGGGCGGCGGGCCCAGCACGCAGTCGGCGAACAGGCCGGCGTCAAGACCGACGACCTCGTGTCCGGCGGCCGTGAGTACCGGGGCCATCACGGTGCCCAGGTAGCCCTGGTGTCCGGTCAGCAGTACGCGCAAGGTTCATCCCTCCAGCTTGAGAGTGAGTTTGGTGACGGCGAACGCCTCGGCGTAGCGCGCGTGGCATTCGATGCCGCGGATTCGTGCAAGACCGAGGAAGGCCTCCCGGTCGTACCAGGGCCGGTGCCGTTGCGAGGGGTAGTGCTCCTGCAGCAGCCGCACCTTCCGTTCGGCGGTCTCCGGCGACAGCGGCTGGTACGCCGCCGGACGGCCGAGATCGCCGTCCCACTTGACGATCTCGTAGCCGAGCACCAGGTGGTCGCGGAACGCGGTGGACACCAGCTTCGCCAGGCCGCGGTGATCCTGGTGTGCGTCATCGGTACGCGGGGCCAGCACCAGATCCGGCTCGGTCCGCTCGCGCAGCTCCTCGACCGCGGCCTTGGCCTCCTCCCAGTGCGCGGGCAGCCGGCCGTCCGGCAGCTTGAGCACGGTCAGCCGCAGTTCGGCGCCCGGGCAGAAGGCGGCGAGCGCGGCCTGCTCCTCCTGCTCCCGCTCGCTGCCACCGCCGGAGAGCACCAGCGCGTCGACGCGGATACCCGGCCGCGCGAGGCACATCGTCAGCAGCGTGCCGCCGACGCCGATGGCGATGTCGTCGCAGTGCGCGCCTACCGCGACGATCCGGTCCAAACGCCCGGCGCTGAGCTGGATCATGCGGTCCTCACCCCGGGGTTCGCTCCCGCGCCGTCCCGCTCCCACACGGCCCACGGGCGGTCGCCCCGGGCGTAGGCGGCGTCGAGAGCGGCCCGCTCCTTCACGGTGTCGGTCGGCTTCCAGAAGCCGCGGTGCCGGTGCGCCACCAACCGGCCGTGCTTGGCCAGTTGGGCACATCCGTCGGCGACCAGGTCCCCGTTCTCCGGGATGTGGTCGAAGACCTCCTGGCGGAGCACGAAGTAGCCGCCGTTCTCCCACAGCGGCAGTTCGCTCACCGCGGTGATGCCTCCTACCAGGCCGTCCTCGCCCAGCTCCACGCAGTGGAACGAGGACTGCGGCGGCACCACCATCATCGACGCACCGGCGTCGCGCACGGCGAACCGGTCGATCATTTCCGGCAGCGGGGCGTCGGTGAGCACGTCGGCGTAATTGGCGAGGAACATCTCCTCGCCGTCCAGGTGGTGCCGCACCCGGCGCAGCCGCTCCCCGATCGGTGACTCGATGCCGGTCTGCACGAATGTGATCGTCCAAGTGGCGATATCGGTGGACAGCAGCTCGGTCCGCCCGTTGCGCAGCACGAAGTCGTTGGACGTCGTCTCCTCGTAGTTGAGGAAGAAGTCCTTGATGTGGTGCGCCCCGTACCCGAGACACAGGATGAAGTCTGTGTGCCCGAAGTACGCGTAGTAGCGCATGACGTGCCAGATCAGCGGCCGCGGGCCGACCATCGTCATCGGCTTGGGTATGTCGTCGGAGGTTCCGTTGCGCATACGCAGCCCGTAACCGCCGCAGAACAGTACGACCTTCATGCTGTGCCCTTTCAAGACGCGACCTCGACAATGCTCAGTTCCGGGATGGGAAAGACCAGCCGGCCGCCCCAGGCGTGCACGAAGGACAGTTGCTCGACCAGCTCGGCCCGCAGGTTCCACGGGAGGACGAGCACGTAGTCCGGTCTGTCGGTGCTGATCTGCTCGGGCGGCAGGATCGGGATGCGGGTGCCCGGGGTGAACCTGCCGTGCTTGTAGGGGTTGCGGTCGACCGTGTACGGGAGCAGGTCGGGCCGGATGCCGCAGTGGTTGAGCAGGGTGTTGCCCTTGCCCGGGGCGCCGTAGCCGACGACCGTCTCGCCGCGCTCGGCCGCTTCGATGAGGAACCGCAGAAGGTCCCGGCGCACCTTGGCCACCCGAGCGGAGAACTCGGTGTACCCGGACAGCTCCTGCAGCCCGGCGGCCTTCTCCCGGGCCAGCACGTCGGCCACCCTTCCCCAAGCGCTCGGCTCCTCCCCCAGCCTTCGGCCGGGAGGGGCCCCCAGAGCAGGGGATACCCCATTGGCCGGCTCGCCGGCCACCTCGGCCGGCCGGGCCCACAGCCGGATGGAGCCGCCGTGTGTGGGCAGCAGCTCGACGTCCACGAGCGTGAGTCCGCCGCTGGCCAGCGCCCGGGTCGCGGACGCGACCGTGTAGTACTGGAAGTGCTCGTGGTAGATCGTGTCGTATTGGTTCTCCTCGATCAGGGTCAGCAGATGCTGCACCTCGATGGAGACCCAGCCGTCGTCGGCGACCAGGGCGCGTAGCCCCCGGGTGAACCCGACCACGTCGGGGATGTGCGCGTACACGTTGTTGGCCACGACCAGGTCCGCCGGGCCGTGCTCGGCGCGGACGGCGGCGCCGGTGGCCGGATCCAGGAACTCCGTGAGCGTAGGCACACCCGCGTCCCGCGCCGCGGCGCCGACGTTCACCGACGGTTCGATGCCGAGGCAGCGGATCTGACGGTCCACCATATGCCTCAGCAGGTACCCGTCGTTGCTCGCGACCTCGACCACGAAGGCATCGGGGCCGAGCCCCAGCCGCTGTACGGCGTCGGCGACGAACGTGCGCGCGTGCTCCACCCAGGAGGTCGAGTAGGAGGAGAAGTACGCGTACTGCGTGAACGTCTCCTCCGGGGTGATCAGCGGAGGGATCTGCGCGAGCCAGCAACTGGTGCAGACCCGCAGGTGCAGCGGGTACGCCGGCTCCGGTTGGTCCAGTTGGTCCGCGGCGAGAAAACTCTCGCACGGCGGGGTCGCTCCAAGATCGACGACGCTTGCCATCGCCGCCGAGCCGCAGAGTCGGCATCGTGTCATCTACTGCCCCCATCGCTTACCGGCGGGCTGTCCCCGCCGCCGGACCGACCCGCGATCGCGGTGCGGTACCCCTCCACCAGGCGCTCCAGCCCGACGGCCGAGGTGAAATCCTGCTCGTAACGGCGCCGGGCCGCCTGGCCCATCTCCCGGTTGCGGGCCGGCTCGGCCGTGATCCGGCGCAGGCAGGACGCGAGCGAGGCGGACTCGCCCGGCCGGTGCAGCAGTCCGGTCACCCCGTCCTCGACGAGTTCGACGAAGGCGCCGTGACCGGCGGCGACGGCCGGGACCCCCGCCGCCATTGCCTCCACGACCACCAGGCCGAACGCCTCCAGCCACGTCGAGGGAGCCACCACGGCGACCGACCGCGCGATGGCCTGTTGGCACTCCGCCGGGTCGTACAGGCCGACGTACCGCACGTCGTCCCGGCCCGCCGCCCAGGCGGTCACCTCTCGCTCCAGTGGCCCCGCGCCGGCGACCACGAGCGGCACACCCACACCGCCGTCCGCGGCGATCTCGTCCCACGCGGCCATGAGCAGCCGCACGCCCTTGGCCTCCGCGAGCCGGCCGAGATAGAGCAGATGCTCGCCGGCGCCCGCTCGGCGGACGTCCGGGTCGGGCACGAAGTTGTGCTTCACCGCCAGCCGCTCGGGTGGCATGCCGGCCCGCACCAGGACGTCGCGCTGCGCCGCGGAGATGCAGAAGAACCGCTCCACGCCGGACCACCACCGCCGCCGGTTGACCGACAGGCTGACCGCGAGCGGCACCGTCGCCAGCCGGGAGTTCCGGTAGCAGCCGTGCCGGACGGCGGGCAGCGGCGCCGACCCGACGCACTCGGTGCACGGCCGGCCGTCCCGCTGCAGCGTGCCGGGTGGGCAGACCTGGGTGTAATTGTGCAGCGTGGCAACGGCGGGCACGCCGGCGTCGGCGCAGGCGGCCAGCACCGCGGGCGACAGGAGCGGGAAGACGTTGTGGACGTGCACCACGTCCGGCCGCTCGGTGCGAAGCCGGGCGGCGAGCTCCGCGCGGACCGCCGGGTTCCACGGCACCAGCAGCGCCACCGCGGCCTTGGCAAGGAGGGACCGGGCGGCGATGTCGTCGCTGCGCCGCTCGAACACCTCGACCCGGTGGCCGGCCGCGCGCAGCAGCCCCACCTCCTGGTCGACGACCTTGTTCTCCCCGCTCGGCTGCGCCGAGGAGTAGCGGTTGTGCACCACGAGGACGTGCATGCTCAGGTCACCTCCGATCCATCGGCCCATCGCGGGAGACGTCGTCGAGGGACTGCGGGCGTCGAGAGCGGCGTGGCCGCGGCAGGTGCCACCAGCAGCGAGGCGGCCACGGCCAGATGCAGCAGATACGGCGAGGCGTCGCCCAGCCCGGCCTCGGTGTACGACGCGATCGCGCAGTAGCTGATCAGGAAGATCGCGCAGGCCTTCTGCAGCGACGGTGGCCGCAGCAACGCGACGCCACCCAGCACGATGATGATCGCCGCCACGATGGCGGCGCCGGTCAGACCCTGCTCGTGGTAAGCGGCCAGCCAGCTGTTGTCGATCGGCAGCCCGCCGAACGACTTGTCGCCCAGGCCCACGCCGAACAGGTGCTCCGAGGTCGTCCGGGGGGCTGCCAGCAAGGCGTCCCAGACCTTGGCCCGACCGGTGAGGTTGGAGAAGTTCTCCTGGCTCTGTCCGCGCAGAAACCACGCCTGTAGCGCGGAGCTGAACGCCACCGCGGCCACCGCGGCGCACAGCACCGCCCAGGCGAAGAACCGGCGGGCGGCGGCGCTGGTCAGGACGAGCGAGCTGATCGCCAACGCCAACCCGATGAGCAGGCCGAGCGTGGCCGTCCGGGTATGGGTCAACGCGAGCAGGACGAGTGCCGGCACGATGACTACCGCCGCGCCGGCCCTGTCGGTCCGGCGGCCCAGTACGAGCAGCACGGTGAGCCCGATGATCACCGCGGCGTACTGTCCGATCTGCGGCGGGGTGAGCGGCCACAACGCGCCGACCAGCCGCCCGCCGTAGAGCTCGGGCAGGGCCGCGCCCGGTGAGATGACCGCGCCGGCGGCCACCGACCCGAGCACCGCGAAGTACATCCGGATGTGGTGCCGGACGAACGTCAGGCTGCCGTCCCACCAGCGGCTGAGTAGCCACAGTGTGCCGACGAAGAGAGCCAGCCGGGCACAGCGGAACAGCGCGCCGAACCCGGACTCCAGCTGCAAGCTGGAGATCACGCTCGGCACCAGCAGCAGGGTGAGCAGGAACACGAAGGCGCTGGCTCGGATGCGCAGCCGGAGATTGAGTGCGAGCGCCAGCACGAACGCGGCGACCAGCGCGCCCATGGTGACCATCTGGATGAGGGAGCGGGGCAGCGGGATGATGGTCTTCGCCCCGGCGGAGCCGAGCGTGTTGAGGATCAGCAACCCCCAGACCATCCCGACGGTCTTCGGTGTGCCGGCAGGACGCGGTTCGGCGACGGGCCGCGTGCCCGCCGTATCCGGTCCGCCCGGCAGCCCCCCGCGCCGCGGGTCCCCGCCCATCTCAACCACCGGCCCGTGGGTCGAGGGTGCTGCCCGCGTCTTGCTGGTAAGGCGTGCCCTGCCACTGCCCGAAGTCGAGCACCCGGCTCGGGTCGTGGGCGACGAATTTCCATGGTCCGAGGTAGACGTTGTCGTGCCAGCGGTTGTGCTGCTTGTGGGTGATCGCCTCAGCCACCGGTTCGCCCTGGTATGGCGACCAGTCCGGATAGGTGCCGTAGTTGGCCAGCACCGCCATGCGGTCGCATTTCACCGTGCACCCGACGACGGACGTGTCCAGCACGAAGCGGTTGTCGTGGATGTCCACCCGCTGGGTCTTCCACCGGCAGTCGGCGTAGAGCGGTGCGGTGGCGATCGCCGGCCGTGCGCAGCGGTCGGTGTCCCGCACCAGCAACGTGCAGTCACCGGACGAGGTGTTGGCCGGGCTGTTGCAGAACCGGTCGGCGTTTTCCCACAGGGTGATCCCGGACCAGTTGTTCTCCAGCACGTTCCGGTAGATCTCGATCTTGTCCGTGCGGGCTCGGATCCGTGGTTCGCCGCCGGCCTCGGACAGGTAGATGGTCGCGAAGGGGAAGTTGTCGCCGCGGTCGGCGTACCTGCGGCCCTCGACCCAGTTGTTCCGCCGGATCGTGTTGTTCCGGATGACCGCGTTGTAGCTGGTCTCATAGATCAGCGCGGCGCCGTCGTTGGCCTCGAGCACGTTGTCCTCGATGCGGAAGTCGTTGTTGTTGGTGTCCGCCCATAGCCCGGGCCCGCGGTTGTCGTGCACCCAGTTGCCGCGTACGTCGGCGCCGTTGACGGCCCAGAACTTGACGCCTCCAGTGCAGCCGCAGCCCGGCCGCCGCCGCTCCCAGTCGTCGGTGTTGTTGGCCACGATCTCGTTGCCCTCGACCACCAGGCCGCTGACCTGACCGGTGGCCTTGTACGCGTTCATGCCGTACTGACCGTTGCCGCGCAGGCAGCTGGCGCGGACCCGTTGACGGGCACCCGCCATCAGCCCGGAGCCGGAGTTGTGCTGGATCTTCGCATGCTCGATCACCCACCCGTCGGCCGAGTCATGGTTGACCACGCCCTCGTTGTGCGGCGCGACGAAACCCTGCACGGTCAGGTAGCGGATGGTGACGTTGCGGGCGGTACCGCCGAACGCGTACTGGTTGGTCTTCCGGCCGTCGAGCACCGCGCCTGGCGCGCCGAGGTAGCGGTTCCCCTTCTTGGGGATGACCTGGGCGTAGCGGTCCGGTTCGAGCCTGTGCTTGCCCGGTCGAAGCCAGAACGTGGTGTTCGGGAGGCTGCTCCGGGTCTTCGCAGCCAGGTCACCGACCACCGCGGGGTCGACCGTCACCGCGCCCGCCGGCGCCCTCGCCGGCCCGGCCCCAGGCTTGGCGCACACCCGGGCCACGGCCACGGCCACGGACGTGGCCGGCGCAACGGTCGGCTCCGCCCGGGCGACCGGCGTGCTCTCACAGCCGGTCGCCGCCAGCAGGGCCAGCGCCAGCGGTGCCGCCGGTAACGCCCAGTGCCGCTTCTTGATCCCCACGCGTCCTCCCTAGCCCTGGAACCTGAGTACGGTGGTGAGCTCCCCCAACAGCACAGCGCCGTCGGCGAAGCCGGTGCCGACCAGCGTTGTGGTGGGTTCCTTGCGCCCGAAGCCGGCGGAGTACCAGCCCAGCGGCGGGTCACTCTCGCCGCGATGCGCCCGCCAGCACAGCTGCCCGGGCAGGTCGAGTACCGCGGAGCGGTCCTCGCCGTCCCGGGTCCAGGTGAGCACTGCCCGGTTCCCCACCAGGTCCGCGGCGATCGCCGGCCCGAGGTGGAACGCCAGGCGCGCGGCCCGGCGCGGGCCGTGTTGGCTGTGTTGGCTGCGGATCTCGTCAACCACGCGCAGCTCCTGGCTCGCCGCGGTCAGCTCCACCCGGCGGCGGTGCACGGAGCGCTGGTAACCGTCGTGCTCGGCGCACCAGCGGGCCACACTCTCGTCGGATGTGTCCGCGGCCAGGACGCGGCTGCGGGCATGCCGGGTCCACAGGAACGGGCCGCCGGAGACGGACTGGTCACCGCCATCCAGCTGGAGGGTGTTGTGGCCGAGGGTCGACCGGAAGTACTGCCGCCACTCGGGCTGCCCGTGGTAGCAGAACGTTCCCGGGTCGGCGAGCACGTCGACCCCGTCGTGCCGGACCTCCACGGACAGCGCGTCCGCGTGGGCATGCGCGGCGATGGACAGGAAGCCGTGCGGACCACCGTCGCAGCGGCACCAGATCCCCGCCGGACCGCGCAGGATGGTCATGCCCGCGTCGGCGAAGACGGCCGGTCGGCTTGCCGGGCGGGTCACGGCCGGTGCGGTTCCATTTTTCGAGTACGGCCGGATGAGCGCGGCCAGCAGCGGGGTGCGCACATCGGTGCCGGTCACTGCCGGCCACCAGGCGAGCCGACCGAACACGGCGTCCCCGGTGGCCAGCAGCGAGGCCCAGCGGTCGGTGCCCGCGCCGTCCACGACCAGACCGTGCCCGTCGTCCGCGTCCCCCTGGCGCGGCGGCCGTAGCCGGCTGTCCACGATGGCCGCGAGCGCGTCGGTCATTCGCAGCAGCACCAGCCGGATGGACGCGGGGACCGGCACGTCGGCGGCATCCGCCTCGGCCACCGCGGCCAGGCCGAGCTCCAGCACAAGTCCGTGATATTCGGTGGCCAGCTCGCGGTTGAGGCCGGAGTCGAAGGTGTTGCTTCGCAGATGCCGCTCCAGCGACCGCAGCGCGCCGGCTCGCCAACGCGCCGAGGAGGGGAACCACCCGAACGCGCAGGCTGCGGCAAACTGCCCGGCGGCCTCGGCGATGACGTGGTTGTTCGCCGAAGACCCCCGGCTGGGGAAGGCGGCCAGCCAGCGCTGGTGGTGCCAGATCTGGTTCAGCGCCACCGGGTTGCCCTCGAACAGCCCGGCCACGCCCGGCCAGCCGTCGAGCAGCCGGCGGATCCACACCCAGGACAGCAGTCGGATGCCCAGCTCGATGCCGCTGGTCCAGTGCACGCCGCGCAGCGGTGGGTTGGCCGCCCACCACGACCGCAGGTGCTCGGCCACTCGCTCGGCGTACCGCTCGTTCCCGGTGATCGCGTAGGCGGCGGCGAGCACGGTGAGGTACTGATGCCGGGACAGCTCCCAGATCTGCTTGATGTCCCCGACCGCGTCCTCGTTCCGGTACGGCACGTCGAAGGCGTAGCCCCACGGAGCCCGGCGCCCGGTCTTCGGGTCGCCCCACCAGTCCGGGTCGGTCAGGTCGTCGCGGACCACCCCGAAATACTCGGCGTGCCCGTACATCAGCCGGTCCGCCTCGGCGATGAGACGTTTCGCGGCGTCCGGTGGCACTGCGGCGATCGTCCCGGTGGGCAGTACCGCGGTGAACCGGGCGCCGGTCACGCTCGGGCAGTCCGGCCGCGCCGACCGCCACCGCCGCCTGCGCAGCGCGTCGCCCACCCGGCCGCCGACCTCCCGCGGTCCCATCCGGGACAGCCGCCGCAGGTACCAGCCCGGACTCCCCGAGCTCACAGTCATCGCGCCCTCGCCAACGTCACCGGCGCACCGCCGGCCAGGCCGGCCCGCACGGCGAGGGTGGCCGCCGTGGTGGCGACCAGCGACTCCAGCGGCACCGGCATCGGCCCGCCGGTCCGCACGGCCTTGATGAACGCGGCCAGCTCGGCGGCCTGGCCCTTGTCCCGGGCCTTGGGCAGCCGCGAACTGACCCACCGCTTGCGGCCGACTGTGCCGTCCAAAAACACCGAGGCACGGACGAAGTCGTCGAGCCGCAGCGCGTGGCCGTCCGCGACCAGGTCCAGCGTCTCCTTGGGGAAGCCGGCCGGGCCGGTGGTGACGTAGCTGATGGTGGCGGTGGACCCGTCCGGGTAGCGCAGCACCACCTGAATGTCACCGCTGCCCTCGTTGCCGGACGTGGCGACCGCGTACACCGATACCGGGTCGGCCCCAAGCAGCCAGCTCGCCGTGTCGATGAAGTGTCCGCCCTCGCCGGCGAACCGCGAGCCCTCGGTGCCTTGTTGGAGGTACCAGCTGCCGTGCGCCAGCCGGCCCGCGTTGACCAGGTAGCGGAGGCTCGCCGGACCGGTCCGGGCGCCGAACCGCTTCCTGGCCTCCTGCAGCAGCGGCGCGAACCGGCGGTTGAAGCCCACCTGCAGGCGGTCATTGCCGGACTTCTCCACCGCCGCGAGCACGCCGGCCAGCTCGTCCTCGGTGAGGGCCAGGGGCTTCTCCACGAACACCGTCTTGCCGGCCAGCAGTGCCCTTTGGGTCAGTTCAGCGTGCGAGCTGTGCCGGGTGACCACGAACACCGCGTCGATGGACGGGTCGCCGAGTACGGCGTCGAGGTTGGTGGTCGCCTCGGCGAAGCCGAACTTCCGCTTCGCGTTGGCCGCGGACAGCGCCGTCGTGGTGACGACTGTCGACAACTCGACGCCGTCGCGCTGTGCCAGGTGCGGCAGCAGCATCGACGTCGCGTAGTTTCCCGCGCCGACGAACGCCAGCCGCACCGGCGCCTTGGCAGCCCGGGCCGTGGTGGACACTCCGCCGTTGCGTCGCACCGCGGGCACGGCCACCGCCGGGGCCTCCGCTTCCGCTGTGTGTTCATCGGGGCCGGAGTACCGGAACAGCACGGCCACGGCCTTCAGATCGCCGTCCTTCAGGCGCTGATACGTCTCGACGGCGTCATCGAAGTCGGCGACGTGGGAGACCAAGGGCTCCACGTCGACACGGCCGAGGGCGAGGAGATCGAGGAAACACGCCAGGTTACGGCGCTCGGTCCAGCGCACATAGCCGATCGGGTAGTCCCGCCCCTCCAGCTCGTACTCCGGGTCGTAGCGCCCGGGGCCGTACGAGCGGGAGAACCGGACGTCGAGCTCCTTCTCGTAGTACGCGTTCCACGGCAGGTCCAGGCGGCACTTGCCGATGTCGACGACCCGGCCGCGGTCCCGGCAGAGCCGGGCGGCCAGCTCCACGGGCTGGTTGCTGCCGCCGCCGGCGGCCAGGTACACCTGATCCACGCCGTGACCGCCGGTGAGCTCGGCGACGGCAGCTTCCACAGCCGCGGACGCGGGATCGCCGCAGGCCGCGGCGCCCAGACGCTCGGCGAGCTCGCAGCGCACCGGGTCGGGGTCGACCCCGACGACGCGGACTCCCGAGGCGCTGAGGAGCTGCACCACCAGCTGCCCGATCAGCCCGAGGCCAATGACCAGCGCCACGTCCCCGAGCTGTGACTCGCCGCGGCGGACGCCCTGTAACGCGATCGACCCGACGGTGCCGAAGGCCGCGTGCCGCGGCGCGAGGCCGTCCGGCACCCGGGCGTAGAGGTTCTTCGGCACCCAATTCAGCTCGGCATGCAACGCGTGCTCATTGCCGGCGCAGGCCACGAGGTCACCGACCGCCACATCGTCGATCCCGGTGCCGACCTGCTCGACCACCCCGCACAGCGAGTAGCCCAGCGGTGTGTAGGAGTCCAGCTTGCCCATCACCTTGCGGTAGGTGGCGGGCACCCCGTTGGTGGCCACGCTCTGCATGACCTTGGCCACCTGGTCCGGCCGGGAGCGGGCCTTGCCCAGCATCGACATGCCGGCCTCGGACACCTTCATGAGCTCGGTCCCGGTGGATATCAGCGAGTAGGCGCTGCGGACCAGCACACCGCCCGGCTTGCACCCCGGCACCGGCACGTCGAGCACCGCCAGCTCGCCGCTCTTGTAGTTCTGCACAACCTGTTTCACCCGAACTCCTCTGATTCCTAAGTCGTTGACCGAGTGCTCTGGCCGGAACCAGAGGTCGCGCCGCGATACCAGTACTCGAGGGTCAGCACATGCCACAGATGCTTGGAGAAGTCCCGCTGCCCGGCGGCGTCCTCGGCGACCATCCGCGCCAGCGCGTCGCGGCGCAGGAAACCGGAACGGACGAGTACGCCGTCGTTCACCACTTCGCGCACCAGCGGTGCCAGATCCCGGCTCATCCAGGCCCGCAGCGGGGCGCTGAACAGGCCCTTGGGCCGGTACACGATCTCCCGGGGCAGGATCGAGGAGGCCGCCTCCTTGAGGACGGCCTTGCCCTGCCGTCCGACGATCTTGCGATCGCCGGGCACGGTGAACGCCGCCTTGACCACCTCGACGTCCACGTACGGCACCCGCACCTCGGTCGACGCGGCCATGCTCGACCGGTCCGTGTAAGCGAGGTTCAGGCCCGGCAGGAACATCCGGGCGTCGCCCAGGCACATGCGGTTGACGAAGTCGTCGAGGTCGTTGTCCTGGTAGATGTCCGCATGCTCGGTCAGCACGTCCTCGACCGTCCCGGCCAAGTCCGGATTGACCAGGGCGAGCAGCGCGTCCTGGTCGTACATGGTGTAGCTGCGCCGGAACGCGGTCTCCTCCGGCAGATCGGCGAAGGAGAGGAACCGCTTCGCGAAGCGCACCGACCGGTATCCCCGGCGGGCCGTGGCGACCGGCAGCCTGTCCACGGCCCTGGACAGGCCGCGCCGCAGGGGCCGCGGGACGCGCTGGTAGCGCAGCGCGAGCAGGTTGGCCAGGTGCTTGCGGTACCCGGCGAACAGCTCGTCGGCACCCATCCCCGAGAGCATCACCTTGATCCCGGCCTCCCGGGCGGCCGAGCAGATCAGGAACGTGTTGATCGCGGCGGGGTCGCCGATCGGCTCGTCCAGGTGGTACGTCATCTGCGGCAGCAGGTCGAGCACATTCGGAGCGATCTCGATCTCATGCAGGTCGACGCCGAACTGCTCGGCCACCCGCCGGGCATGGCGCAGGTCGTCCGGCATCGCCTCGAACTTGGCGTCCTCGGCGCGGAACCCGATCGTGTAAGCGGAGATCCCGGGTTGGTCGCGGGCCGCCAGCGCGGTCAGGTAGCTGGAGTCAAGACCGCCGGAGAGGAAGGTCGCCACGGGTACGTCGGAGAGCAGGTGGCGTCGAGTCGACTCCTCGACGATGCCAGCGACATCCGGCCGCTCGCCGCCCCGGGCCCGCTCCTGGCCCTCGGCGGCGACGTCCCTCAGGTTCCAGTACCGGCCGCGCTCCACCCGGCCGTCAGGCCGGCACCTGAGCCAGCTCCCCGGCGGCAGCTTCTCCGCTTCGCGGAACGCGCAGCGCGAGTCCGGCACCCAGTAATACAGCAGCGAGGCCACCAGCGCCGCCTCGTCCACCTGCAGCGACCCGCCGGTGGCGGCGGCCAGCGCCTTGAGCTCGGAGGCGAACACCAGGCCCGCACCGCGCCGGAGCAGGAACAGCGGCTTGATGCCGAGCTGGTCACGGGCGAGCACCAGGTCACCGGTTCGCTCGTCGAAGATCGCGAACGCGAACATGCCGCGCAGCCGGGGCAAGCAGTCCGTGCCCCAGCGCCGCCAGGCCTCCAGCAGCACCTCGGTGTCGGAGGTACCGCGGAAGCGCACCCCAGCGGATGCCAGTTCGGCACGCAGTTCGGGCGCGTTGTACAGCTCGCCGTTGTACGTAAGGGCGAGGCCGCCGGAGACCATCGGCTGGGCGCCGGTCTCGGACAGGTCGATGATGGCCAGCCGGCGGTGCCCGAGGTGCACTTCGCCGTCACCGGCGGGGTGGCTGTACCGGCCCGCCCCGTCCGGACCGCGGTGGGCGAGGACATCGGTGAGCCGGTCGGTCACGACCTTTCCGTCCGGCCATTGGTAAGTGCCTGCGATGCCACACATGTTCTACCGCGCCTCCTGGTTGCTGTCCGGGACCAGTGCGGCCCGCATGGACGGCCGCTCCGTCCGCGGCTGGCCCGTCCCGTTCTGCCGGGCCGGCCGCTCGTAATGGCCGCGCAGCGCGGTGTGCAGCCCGTCCCACAGCGTGCCGTCGGTCCGGTCACGCGGATCGGGGTCGATCAGCACCACACCGATCACCGGAATGCGCTGGTCGGCGAGCTGCCGCGCCACGGTGTGCAGCCATGCGGCGCTGCCGTGCCCGGCACGCACGACGAGCACGGTCTGGCTGCCGAGGTACTGGAGGTCGGTCCACGCCGTGCCGGGCGCGACCGAGCCGACGCCGAGCCGGCGCTCCTGATGCGGCACGGCCGCGGCACGTTCGCCGCTGACCACGGTCGGGTCTCCTGGCTTCTGGCGGCTGTTGGCGAGCTCCGGGCCGGGCAGACCATCGATGATGACCACTGGCCCCTCCGCCGCCAGTGCCCTGGCGACGTTCAGGGCGATCACGCTCGTGCTGCGCGCACAGCCCAGTTCCAGCAGCGACACCGGTTCCGCGGAGCCGCGCACGGTGCGGGCCAGGGTCACGGTGAGCCGTTCGCGTGCCGCGCGGGTCCGTCGGCGCTGCCACAGCCCGGCCGACCGGCGGGGCGCGCGGCGCAGCTCCGCGATGACCGATGCGCCCAGGTTCGCCGCGATCTCCCGGCGCAGCACGGGGCGGTCCGCCACCACCGTGCCGACCGCGGCCAGCGCGAGCCCGAGGACGAGCCCGAGGACGAGCCCGATCGCGGCGTTGGTGACAGCGGCCCTGGGCAGGGAGTGCCGCACCGCGCGCGGGGCGTCCACGATCTGCGTGCCGACGATGACCTGGGGCGAGCCGGTGCGCGCCTCCGCGGCGCGCTGGTCGAAATCGGCGATCCGCGAGTTGAGCTCGGCCCGGCGGGCGAAGAGCGACTCGGTGCTCGCCGACGCTTTCGGGTCGCTCCCCGGCGATCGGTCTCCGATCGCCTTGTTGACCTGGGCGAGCTCGTCCCGCATGCGGTCACGCTGGTCGAGCAGGGCCTTGGCCTCGGCCTTCGCGGCTTCCCACATCCGCCTCACATGGTCCGCGACGAACGCATCGGCCAGCGCCTTGGCCCGGGCCACCGCTTCCGCGTCGCTGTCACCTGTCACATCGATCTGCAGCAGGTTGTTGGTCAAGCCGGTAACCCGGTAGTCCCGCATGAAGTCTTCCGGGTTTTCCGGGGACTTGAGGGACTGCAGGGCCTTGCCGGCGATCCGCGTGGTCCCCAGCAGCGCGACGTCGGTGCGGATCAGCGTTCCGGTGTCGTTCGGCTGGTCCTCCCGATGCGCGACCAGCACCTTGGTCACCGCGGTCGGCGGCGGCGGGAGCAGGACCGCCACCGCCGCGCCGACCAGCAGCCCCAGTAGCGCCATGGAGCACCAGAGGCGGCGGCGCCTGCGCACCGCCACCACCAGCGCCTGCAGGTCCAGCAGCGGAGCGGCTGCCGACGACTCCGAAGTCGTACTCGTCGTCACACCGACTCTCCCGTCGCGTGGCCGCGAACCGCGAGCGCCGGAGTGGCGTCATCCGGAGGATGGCCGGCAGACCGCGTCGGACGGGCCCGGACCGTGCCGGCGACGACGATGCCGACGACCTCATGCCTGCCGTCCGCACACGCCTCGGCAATGCCGGCGAGCTCCCCTGCGGTCCAGCTGCCCGCGCTGAGCACGACCAGGGCACCGGACTCGGTGTCGCGGTCCGGCACCATCGGCCGGTCCACCGAAACTTCCACCACCCGCAGCATGGGGTATCCCCTGCTCGAAGAGGATGGGGAAGGACCGCTGTTGGCCTCGGCGACGAGCTGCCCGGCGGCCCGGCGGGCGATCTCGTCGCCGTCCGGTACGACAACCAGCAGCCGCCGGGGGGCCGGCAGCTGGTCCCGGAGGCGAGCGCACACCCGCCGGTAGCGGATCTGCCTGCTGGCCTCGTCGCCGGACGTCTGCGGGGTCGGTATGTCCCACCGGGTGTCGACGCCCAGCAGCCGGCGGATCCAGGCCCGCGGGCCACGGCCTTCTGGCCGGTTCGCGGGCCGTTCACCAGGCACGTCGACGGTACCCAGCAGCGCCGAGCCCAGCGCTGCGGCGATCTCCGGTTCGGTGCGCAGTCGGCGATTCACCCGTGCGGCGGCGAGATGGCCGACGACCGCGAGCAGGAAGAACAGCAGCGCCCCGGCGACGATGAGCTGCATCCTCGTCGGCGGCGCCTCGCCGGTCGGCCGGGCCGCCGGCCCCATGACGACCATGCCGGTCTTGTTGGTCGCCGGGTCGGCCTGGTCCAGCTTCTTCATGGCCTCCTCCAGCGCGATGCGCAGCTTTTCGAGCGCGGTGCGGGCCTCCACGCTCTCCACGGTCTGCCCCGGATCGGCCGCATTGGCCAGGTCGGTGATGCTGCGGTTGGTCTGCACCACCTTCTGCCGCAGTGCCTCGGGCCCCGTAGCCGCTTCGGGGTCGGTGCTGTCGCCTGCGATCCGCGCGGCGAATGCGACGAGTTGCTGGGCCACCCGGTCAGAGAGCTGCTGCGCGCGCTCCGGGGTGTCGGCCGTACCCGAGATCTTGATGATGTTCCCGACGGCGGC
This sequence comes from Streptomyces sp. NPDC052236, assembly GCF_044548015.1. Taxonomy (NCBI): domain Bacteria; kingdom Bacillati; phylum Actinomycetota; class Actinomycetes; order Kitasatosporales; family Streptomycetaceae; genus Streptomyces; species Streptomyces sp. NPDC052236. The sequence goes on from NZ_JBIUBL010000014.1 coordinate 236,531, forward strand.
CTTGGCGCTCACTCGATCCCGCAGCTCGCCGCCGCTGACACCCGTCCAGCCGAGCGTGGCAGCCGCGCGGTCGACTACCGCCGAACTGGTCGCGATTTCCACCTGAGTCAGCAGCTCGCGCTCCTCCCACTGCCCCGGCAGCAGTACCGATGCCGACGCCGTGTAACGCGGCGGAAACAGCACCGAGGTGCCGTAGCCGACGAGCGCGCCCACCACGGCGAGGACGGCGAGAAGCCGCCGGCGCCGACGGAGAATCCGCCCGATCGTGACCAGGCGTATCGGGTCATCGCTCAACGGCTCGGCCTCTTCTTGGTCCGGACCGAGTCGCCCGCCGACACCGGAGTGTGGTCACGGCAGGCAACGGCGTAGGCGGCGAGCAGCGACGCTTGCGAGTTCCGCCAGGAAAGCTGCCCGCTGATCCGCTCCTGGCCGATCTTGCCCATCCGGGCCCGCTTCTCCGGATCGTCCAGCAGCAGCGCGATGAGCTTGGCGAATTCGGCCTCGTCGTTGGCGGGCGCGTAGACGGCGGCATCACCGGCTGAGACTCGCGCCTCCCGGAGGTCGAACGAGACGATCGGTCGGCCCATCGCCATGTACTCCAGGACCTTGTTCATGGTCGACACGTCGTTGAGCGGATTGCGCGGGTCGGGGGAAAGGCACACGTCCGCGGTGGACAGGTAGCGCACCAGGTCGGCGTCCGGAATGCGCCCGGTGAACTGCACCTGCTCACAGAGCCCGAGCTGCCGGGACAGCTCCACCATCGCGTCGAAGGCGTCGCCGGAGCCGACGAACACCGCATGCCAGTCGGTCCGCCCGAGCTCGTCGCGCAGCTTCGCGAGGGCCCGCAGGGCGCAGTCGACGCCGTCCTGAGGGCCCATGACGCCCAGGTAACACAGCAGATGAGGCTTGCCGTACTTCAACTCCGTCTCGGGCGGCACCGGTTGGAACCGGTCGATCTGCGGCGCGCTGCGCACCACGAAAACGTCCTCCGGCCGCCGGCCGCCACGGCGTATCGCGACGTCCCGGTAGCTCTCGTTCGTGGCGAGCACGACGTCCGCGGCCCGGTAGGTCAGCCGTTCCAGCGCGCACACGGCGCGGTAGAGCAGATCTTCGCCGCGGTCGAACCGGGAGAGGTACAGCTCGGGTACCAGGTCGTGTTGGTCGAAGACGAACCGCGCGCCGCGGCGCTTCAGCCACAGTGCCGGCAGGAACAGCAGGTCGGGCGGATTGCAGGCGTGGACCACGTCGACCGGGCCGACCTTGCGGGCCAGCCGGGCCGTATGCCACAACGCCGATCCGTACTCCCGCAGGTAGCCGGCCGGCCCTCCGGTGGCCGCGCGCAGCGGGTAGCGGTGGATCCGCACCCCGTCGATCTCTGCCTCCGGCTCCGTGTCGCGTTTTTCCCCCCGGGGACAGATGACGTGCACCGTCCAGCCCGCGTCGCGCAGCGTCGTGCACTCCTGCCACACCCGCCGGTCGAACGGCACCGACAGGTTCTCCACCAGGATCAGCGCGCGCCGGTCCGGCCGGTCGCCGCTGGCTGTGTCATCAAACGATGTGTCACCAAGCAAGGCCCACGTACCCCGGTTCGGCCCGGCGCGCCTCGGCGTCGGGAAGGTGGATGAGGTCGATGAGTATCGGGCCGTCGTCGCCATGGGGCAGCGCCGACAGCACGGCCGGATCCCTGGTCCCGACCAGGCACACCTCGGCGTGCTCGAGCACCTCGCCGACGGAGTCCGCAAGCAGCTGCGCGAGGTGCGGCAGCCGGGTTTCGATGTACTCGCGGTTCGCGCCGAGCAACCGGGAGAGGCTTACGTTGGCGTCGTAGATCCGCAGGTCGTACCCCTTGCCGAGGAGCCTCTCCGCCAGCTCGACGAGCGGGCTCTCGCGGAGGTCGTCGGTGCCGGGTTTGAAGGACAACCCGAACAGGCCCGCCCGGCGCTTGCCGGTGCGCTCGACCAGATCCACCGCGCGCTGCAGATGTGCGGAGTTGGAGGGCAGCACGTGGGCGAGGATGGGCACCGAGACGTCGGCCCGCTGCGCCGCGTGGACCAGGCTGCGTAGGTCCTTGGGCAGGCAGGAGCCACCGAAGGCGAAGCCGGGCCGCAGGTAGGCGGGGCTGATGTTCAGCTTGCGGTCGGCCAGGAACACATCCATCACCTGGTGCGAGTCCACCCCGAGCGCCTGGCACACCGCGCCCAGCTCGTTCGCAAAGCCGATCTTGAGGCTGTGGAACGCGTTGTCCGCATATTTGATCGCCTCGGCCGTCGGGACCGGCACCCGGAACACCTCGCCGGGCAAGCCGTCGTACAGCGCCATCACCGCGTCGCCGCTTGCCGGGTCGAGCTCGCCGATGACGGTCTTGGGCGGGTCGAAGAAGTCCCGCACGCTCGTGCCTTCGCGCAGGAACTCCGGGTTGACCGCGACCCCGAAGTCCACCCCGGCCGTGCCGCTGACGCACTTCTCCAGGATCGGTACCAGCAGGTTCAGGCAGGTACCCGGGAGCATGGTGCTGCGGAACACGATGGTCTGCCGCCCACTGTGCCCGCTGCGATCCGCCAGCACTGCGCCGATCTGCTCGGTGACCCGCTCCAAGTACGTGGTGCACAGGCTGCCGTTGGGCTCCGACGGCGTGCCCACGCAGACCAGCGACACCTCGCTGCCCATGATCGCCTCGCGGACGTCGCCGGTAGCGCGTAACGCTCCGGTCCGCACGACCTCGGCGATTAGCTCGCCGATCCGTTCCTCGACCACCGGGGCCTTGCCGTCGTTGACCAGGTCGACCTTCACCTGGTTCACGTCCACCCCGATGACCTCGTGACCCATGCTGGCCAGGCACGCGGCCGACACGCAGCCCACGTAGCCGAGCCCGAAAACGCTGACCCTCATAACCCGCCCCTCCCCCCAGGCAGACCCTTACGGTCTGCGGTCCGCGCGCCGGCCGGACGACCCCCGCGCATCAGTAGGCCCCCTGCCCATAGAGCACCGCACGCAGCGTCTTCCACAAGATCACTGTGTCCAGGGCGAGCGACCAGTCCTCCACGTACCGCAGGTCCAGCCGGATTGCCTCCTCCCACGGCAGGTCGCTGCGTCCGCTGATCTGCCACAGGCCGGTGAGCCCGGGCTTGACCAGCAGCCGCCGCCGGATGTCCGGGCCGTACGCGGCGGACTCCTCCGGTAACGGAGGCCGCGGACCGACGAGCGACATCGATCCGGTGAGCACGTTGAAAAGCTGCGGGAGCTCGTCGATTGAGTACCGGCGCAGCACTGCTCCCACCCGGGTCACCCGCGGATCCCGGCGGAGCTTGAACAGCAGGCCGGCGCCCTCGTTGCGGTCGGCCAGCTCGGAACGTGCCCCGTCAGCCCCGGCGACCATGGTGCGGAACTTGAAAATGGTGAACTCGCGGCCGTCCTTGCCGACCCTGCGCTGGCGATAGAACGCCCCACCCCGACTATTCACCAGCACGAGCAGCCCGACGAGCACCATCAGCGGCGCGAACAACAACAGCAGGATCGCCGCGCCCATCCGATCGACGACCCCTTTGACCACCCGGCGGCCCCCGGTGAAGGTCGGTATGCTGACCCGCAGCAGCGGGATCCCGAGCACCGCGTCGACGTGCAGCCGCGGGCCGGCCACCTCCATCAGCACGGGGGCCACGACCATCTCGGCATCGCTGCCTTCGAGGTTCCAAGCCAGCCGCTGCAGCCGGTCCGGTGACCAGTGCGGGTCCGGTGTGACCGCGACGACACGGTAGCCATCGCTGCGGACGTGGTTGGCGACGTCCGCCAGCCGGCCGACGACCGGCACTCCGTCCAGTTGGTCACCGTCGAGCCCGAGACCGTCCGTCGTGCACACCGCATCCACCCGCCAGCCGAGGTGCGGGGACTTGCGGGCTCGGCTGATCAGGTCGCGCACGGTGGCCAGGCTCCCGGCAGCGAGCACCGGTCGCAGGCACCGTCCTTCCTTCCGCTGTTTGTGCAGCCGGAGGCGCAGCAGATACCGCGCGGTCATGGTGATGAGCGCGATCGCGGGGATCGCGACGAAGATCCAGAGCTTGATGTTGCGCGAGGTGAGGGCGATCCCGCCGAGCGCCAGTACGACGGCCGCCGCGAACAGTGAGCGTCCGAGCCGGCGGAATTCCTCGGCGCCCTGGCCGAGCACGGCCGGAGCCCACGACCGGCTCACCGCAAGCGCTCCCAGCACCAGCAGTTCGGTGCCGAATGCGAGAATTCCCCACTTCTCATGCCAGTTGGCCGCGTCCCGGGCCCCGAAGAAGTTGCCGATCGCCGCCACCACGAAGGCGGTGGCCACGGTATCGCTGGTGATCACGGTACGGCGGTACCGCTCCTCCCAGTCGATCGCGGGTTGGCTGATTGCCCCGTTCGCCAGACGCCAACGCGCTGACGGAAACGGGTTGCCTAATTCCCCCTGCTGCACAGAACCCCCCAGGTCACCAGTGGTGCGACGTGTTCGCCTAACACTGTTCCTCCCGCCCGGGAGGCCCCCGCCCCCCGCGCCGCACTGTCCCTCCCCCCTGGGAGGCCCCCGCCCCCCGCGCGTGACATTCCGGCTATTTCAGCGCTACTTGAACAACTCGCCCTGGCGGCAGCGGACTCGCATGTCCTGCCAGACTCTCGAGGTGCGCGGGAACCCGTCGAAACCTCGGGTGCTCCCCGCACCCAAGACCCCCTCACGGGGTCCAAGAATTGATTACCCCCACGTCTGGCGCCGGGGACGCGACTGCTGGCTGTCCGTAGCGCCGGACCTATAGATCATTATGGTGCGCCTCGTGTACGAACAGCTCAAGCACGGTCAATCTAGACCATCGGGGCCAGTATGAGGAGGGGATGTGTGCAATTTGTGCTCAAGCTTTGAGACTGGATCCACCGATCGGTCATCGCCCACGGGTGCCTTGACGAAGAAGACATACCTTGTGACCTGTGATGACGGGAGTTCTCTGGGCTGCCGGCACCGGCACCCCCGACGCGTCCCGGCACTGGCAGCTGGGCCGCGCCCAGGCCCTGCTGACGCCCTCCAGCGGGAGCATCGTGGCGGAGTACTTCGACGTCGACCAGACCCGGGCGCTGCCGTGGAAGCGTCGCCCGCAGGCCACCGCGCTGCAGTCCGTCGGCAGGTACAACTCCTCAGCGGCCGCCTGTACTTCACCCTGCCGAAGGGCGGCAAAACTCGCGTCATCGACATGCCACCGTCGGTCGCCTCGGCGCTGGCCGAGTACTTCATGGAGTACCCCGCAGTCGAGGTCGAACTGCCGTGGGGCGGCCCGGAGTCTGATCGGGAGACGAAGAAGTTCCCGCTCATCCTCACCACGACGTACGGCAACGCCATCCGCGCGAACATCTTCAACGTCGAGGTGTGGAAGCCCGCCCTGGCGGCTGCCGGCGTCATCCCCATGCGCAAGTAGGGCTGGCGCTGGAGGGCGTCCCGCAAGGACGGCTTCCACGTGCTCCGGCACACGTACGCCTCGGTCATCCTCGAAGCGGGCGAGTCCGTTGTCACCCTGGCCCGCCGGCTCGGCCACTCGAGTCCGACCATCACCCTGGACTCTTACGCCCACTTCATGCCCGAAGCCGGTGGCAAGGGGCGCGGGGCCATCGACGCTGATCGGCACTCCCGCATGCACCGCGGCAGCGAGGCCGATCGGAGATCAACGCCCGCGATGCCTCCGATCGAGGCTTCGGCCCAGCAGCGCCCCCGTTCAGGCGCCGATTGCTCAGAGCCAGTCCCGTCGCTTGAAGATGAAGTACAAACTGGTGCATACCGCCGCCATGAGGCCGACCGCGAAGGGGTATCCGAGCACCCAGTGCAACTCCGGCATGTGGTCGAAGTTCATGCCGTAGATCGTCCCGACCAGCGTGGGGGCGAAGAGAATGGCCGCCCACGACGAGATTTTCTTGAAGTCCTCTACCAGGTGCCGCTGACCTGCGAATATGCGCGCGAATAGGGCCTTGACCTGCGCAGGCGCATCTTTCCGTGTCTTTCAGGTTCGTGCAGGATTATGCAGCCGATTCTCCCCACGCGCCCCCCAGCGCCGTCCAAACTCCCCAGATTCCCCCCAGAGGAAGCCCGGGCGGTGGGACCAGTCGCACCGCGCTCCAGGGCTCTGTCGTGGCCGAGAGTTGGAACGCGACCTGCAAACGCGAGATGCTGCAAGGACGAAAGGGCTGGTCAAGCGAGCGTAAAGCCCGGCTTTGAAGTCTTTCGCCGGCTTCACCGCTACAACACCGTCCGCCGCCACTCCCGCCTCGGCCACCGCAGCCCCATCACCTACGAGACGGCGCTCAACGCAACCCCAACTACCCTGCCCGAGCTGCATATCCCGTGTCCGGCATCAAGGGCCAAGGTCCCACGGCCATCCGCGAAGGCCTGCTGCAAGCCACCCCGGCCCGGCTCGTCCTGCTATCCCGGCCGCAACGCCGCCGACCCAACCGTGACCTGCAGTAGACGCCGGGAGATCATCGTGGTTCCACGCATGTTCGTCTGTGCCTGTTTCTAGTCGAGTCGGTTCGAAGGGTCGCGCGGCCGTTCACGGGTGGTTATCAAGGTGTTGCTGGGGTGTTACGGCTCTCGAGACGGGCGTGGCCAGTCCGAGTCGGCGCACCGGTGCACACCAACCTGGGCGGATACACCCAGGCAAACGGCACGGATCCGCCGTACTCGGCAACAGAATCCCCGTGATGAAGGACAAGGCATTGACTACCCAACAGGGCATTAGATTTGGTCAAACCGTGAACAATGCTCGATATGATGAGGTAACGACGTTCCGTTGGCGATCGCTTCGGCGATCACTCCGTCGCGTCCTCGTCGGTGCCCTGGCTGCGGTGACGCTGATTCCGGTCGTCGCCGTCGTCGGCGTATCGCCGGCCAGCGCGGCCACCAACCAGTTCAGAGGCATGAACTGGGCAGTGCTGGGAGACAACTTCACCACCGGCACGCTCGTCCTCCGGGGCCTGAGCTCGTCCGACAGCAACGCGACCGTGCAGGCCAAGGCCAATGCCCTGTACGACGACATGGCCGCCATGGGGGTCAACACCGTCCGGCTGCCGGTCAACACCCAGACGGTAGCGACGACGTGGTGGAACAGCTACCGCGGCGCCATTGACGCAGCTACCGCCCGCGGTTTCAAGGTCATCCTCGGCTATTGGGAGGACGGCGCCGCCTCCGGCGGCAGGATCACGAACCTCGCGGCGTGGAACACGATGTGGTCCAAGGTGACGAGCACCTACGGCTCCAACAGCCTCGTCTACTTCGAGCCGATGAACGAGCCGCACGGCTACAGCTCGACAGAGTGGCGCAACGTCGCAGCCAACTGGCTTAGCTACCACTACTCGGCGGTGCCCAGCCGGGTGCTCATCGGCGGCACCGGGTACAGCCAGGACCTGCGGGACGTGTGTAACGACAGCCGCTTCAGCGGGACGCTGTTCTCCTTCCACTACTACGCCTTCTTCTACAGCGCGATGACCTACGACGCCTTCCGAAGCCACATTCAGACACGCCTCGGGAACTGCGCTTCCCGCGCAGTCGTGACTGAGTTCGGTGCGCCCATGGACAACGGCCTCAACTACGCCAACGCGAGCAGCACCAACAACTTCGTGCGTTACCTACGCGCCACTGCGCAGGTCATGCGTGACAACCAAATGGGCGGCACCTACTGGCCGGCCATCGGCGGCAAGCCCACCGGCAGCTCCGGTTACGACTGGTACTCGATGTTCTCCCTCGGCGGCAGCGGCACCGACCTCAACCTGACTGTCCGCAACACCTCCGGCCGTGACCGTGTCCGGTATGGCTGGGGCCTGTAAGGCATGACCTATCGGTACTCCGGTTGGTCTAGCGGACTTGCCCGGTGTGCCGTGGGCCGACCCGCTCTCGACGCTGACTCGCAGGTGGGCCGCAGTGAGAACGACTTGCTGCGGCTCGCGCGCTTCTCGCACGGCTCTCACGGACTGTGTGTCATGAGGCAGTATCAGGCGCCGTGCGGGGGCGGAGGAGATAGGCCCACTCCGCGGAGCGGTCATCTGGCTCCGCAGGCTCCGCCCCACAACATGATCTGAACCTGGAACAGGCCCTAGTCAGGGTGAGGCGGCGCGGTGAGGGCTGCATCCGAATTCTGTACATCGGTCTGCCCTGATCGAGGGGCGGCACGGCTCCTCGAACGCTCCGATGCCGCCGAAGGCCCTGAAACCTGGATGCGGCTGGCGCTCGGCCGGTACCTTGCGGGATCGTGGGCTCCTGATGATGGACGACGACTCTGCGTTCGTCGGCGACAGCGGGCCGGCGGTGTATGCCCAGCCCCGGATGCCCTACAGCGAGCGACCCGTCGCGCGTGCCCGGCGGGCGAAGGCACAGGAGCTGATCGAGCGGATCGTTACCGAGGGGCGCTTCCGGATCGCTGATCCCAGTGACGACGAGATCGCGGAGTGGCGGCGCGTCGTCAATTACGCGAAGCGGCACGGCCTGGGAACCGGCAGGCAAACGCATCGAGATGTCCCTGTCCGGCGGGCCGGGGCTGGAGCTGTTCCTCGCCGAGGACCCGCATGCCACCGCTGGCTGGTCTCCATCGCCGACGGGCTCGGGGCTCGACAAGGTCCCGCCGGGCAAGGCTCGACCTCAGCCTGCCCTCTGCCCGCAAGACGCTGATCATCCGCGAGTTGGAACGGACCGAAGCCGTCTTGGCGAAGGTTCACAAGGAGACGCCGTGACCTCACCACGCAGTCGCTCTCTCACCGAAGACGGTGTCTCCGCGAAGACCGCCACGGCCCTGCGGGCCGCGATGCAGCGGCTCTTCGGCGGACGTCTCACCAAGGAGAACCTTTGGCGAGAAGCCCAGGTCAGTCGGGCCACCATGAGCCGGGCCACCACCATCCTCACCGAGTGGGACAACCACATCGCCGAGCACGGCACCACCACGCCGGGCGAAGCCCGCCTAGAAGACTCCTGAAGATCTTGCTCGGGCCGCCCGATTCACCCCGGATTGCCGGTAAATATCAATCAGGTCGAACCGGTGCAATCCGGGCGCGATTTCAAGATCTTCATCGGTCTCCTAGACGATGAGATCAGCCGGCGCCGCCGGAAGCTCACCGAGAAGACCCGCAAGTGCACCCTCCTGAACAGGCGCCACAACTCCACGTTCCCTGCCCCATAGCCCGTCCATACCCAACTGATCCCTGGTCAGCGGCGGCCGGTGGCCAGGATGACGAGGAACTGGCCGCCGCCCGGCTCGATGTCGGCGGTCACCGGCAGCCCCGGTACCAGTCGGGAGAACCGGTCCACCAGCCAATCCGCCGCCTCTTGGGCGTCCCGCCTGGTCGGACAACGGCCCACCATCTCGCGGCCCCCCTTGCGCTCCAGCCTTCCGGCAACGGTGATCAGCGGCGCGGGTTCGACCACGTACAGGCGGTCCGGCCAGGCGATGACCACCTTGACCGCGCCCTTGCGGGTGTTGCATCCGCGGTGCGCGAGCCGCTCGGCGACCTTGGCCTTCCGGTCGGCAGTCCGGCTGTCGACGCTGGGCCCCCGCGGGTCGTTCACCGACTCGTCGGGGTCGACCGCTTCGTCACACACCCAGCACCGCCAGCCGTCGCGCTCGGCCACATCATCAAGGAGACTCATCCGAGCAAACTAGCCTGCCCGGCCGCCACCCCGCGTACCAGGGCCCCGGCAAAGTCTTAACACCGGCCAACAATGCTGCAACGCCTGGCAACCAGCGTCACCGATGCTTTGACTTGCGTGAATGCCGATACCTTGATGGCCCACCAAGGTATCGGGGTGGTGGGCCCGAGGGCCAGCAAGGCATCGACGGGGAACTCTGGTGGGCCTGGGCCGTCACCCTGATGACCAGGGGCACCCGGAGGGTAGTGACGGCCCGGTGCGGCGTGGAGCGCGCGGCGGATCTGCTGGATGTCGTGGTCGCCGATGAGTAGGTATCGCGGGCCGGGGCGCGTGTGAGGCAGAGCCGTCGGCAGCGCTGGTGGCGTCGGGAGTACGGCAGCCGGTCGAAGTTGTCGACGTGCAGGCCGATGTGGCGTCCGGTGGTGGTGGCCTGGTTGCCGGGGCTGGCCGCGCAGCCCAGGCGTTCGGGCTTGCCACGGTCTACCGGTACGTGGCCGAGGCTGTGGAAATGCTGGCCTCCCGTGCGCCCGACCTTGCCGCTGCCGCCGCGCGGCGTCGCAAAAGGCGTTCGTGATCCTCGACGGCACGCTCCTGCCGATCGACCGGATTGCCGCTGACCGGCACCTCAGGCCTGCCGTCCCGGCAGTGCTCGATGTCGGCTTCATGTCGATATGCTGCATTTTGCTGTCGCCGGTGATCCTGACCGGCCTGATCGCCGGCCTGGCCATGGCGGCGATCGCTGCGGTCACTGTGGCGGCGGCGTACGCAAGCCATGTCCGACTCCAGCGGGAGCAGGCTCTCTTCCACGCCAGGCTCGTCGCTGACGTCGCCCAGAAGGTCCTGCTGCGGCCCATGCCGCGCCGGGTCGGCGGCGTCGAGGTTGAGTCGCTGTATCTGGCGGCCCAGGCGCAGGCCCGGATCGGCGGTGACTTCTACGAGGCGGCTGACACCCCGTACGGGGTCCGCCTGCTCATCGGCGATGTGCGCGGCAAGGGCCTGTCCGCGGTGGGGACGGCCTCCGCGGTGGTCAACTCCTTCAGGGAAGCCGCGTACGACGAGCCCGACCTGGGAGGCATCGCCCGCCGACTGGAGACCAGCATCACGCGCCACAACGCAGCCTTCCCCGCCCAGGACCCGCCGGAGTGCTTCGCCATCGCCCTTCTCGCCGAGATCCCGAACAGCGGCGACCTCATCAGGATCCTGAACTGCGGGCATCCCCCGCCGCTGCTCCTGCACCGCGGGGAGATCCGTGCCCTGGAGCCCACCGCCCCCTCGCCGCCTCTCAACCTCGCGGCGCTCATCGGGGACCACTACAGCGTTGATGCCGTCGCCTTCGCCTGCGGCGATCAGCTGCTTTTCTACACCGATGGCGTCACCGAGGCCCGGAACCGCACCGGCGAATTCTTCCCGCTGCGGGACTGGATGCGGCAACAGACGCCGACGCCACCCCGCGAGCTGCTCGACAGGCTTCACCGCGACCTCCTCCGCCACAGCAGCGGAGGACTCAACGACGACATCGCAGCCCTCGCCGTGCGCTCCGCGAGTCAGGCCGCGAAGAACTCGGCGGGCCCGGCATAGCTGGCCTGGTGGCGGGGCCGGACGACGACGGTGAGATGAAAGCCGAACGCGGTCTTTCGCCTCGAAAGGCCGCAGGCAGTGGGCGGCGGTGGGTCGCCGTTCCCCGGCGGGAACAAGGGCAAGGGCGACCCGCGGCAGTGGCGTGGTCAGGAGCGGGGCAGGCTCCTGCCCACCGCAGCGTGACCCAGCCATCCGATCACGATCGCAGCGCGCTGTGGTTGGGCCTGGATGGATGCCTGGAGAGCAGCCGCGCTTCACGCGGTTTCCGGCGCGAGGGCAGGCCGGCGTCGGGCGGAAGACGTTCTTGTGCGAGTCCGTCTGGGCTCGCACGCGGGTGCTATGAATGAGGTCATGAAGGGATCTTTCTGGCTATATCGGAAGCCGTCGCATCATCCGTTCGCCGGGCGGCCTCGTGATCGTCGCGAGTCCCTGCTGAACCTGCGCAGTGTCGCCGGGCAGGTGTTCCTTCTCCAGATCGTGATCGTCCTGCTGCTGGTCGCGGCCGGAGCGACGACTGTGGTGCTTCAGGCGGCGCATGACGCCCTGCATCAGGGGCGTCGAGAGTCGGTCGTCGCGGCCCAGACATTCGCGAATGCCCCTGGCGTGGTCGAAGCGCTGCACAGCCGGAACCCCACGGCGGTACTGCAGCCGCGCGCGGAAGCGGCTCGGAAGAGTGCGGACGTGGATTTTATCGTTGTCATGGACACAAAAGGGATTCGCTATACATACCCGTACCCGGAAGAGATCGGGAAGAAGTTCATCGGCAGCATCGAACCGTCGCTGGAAGGCCGCACCACCATCGAGGAGGCTGGCGGGCCGCCCTTGCCGGCGGGCCGGGGGACTGCCGTCCAGGCGGTGGTTCCGGTGACCGATGTCGGCGGAACGGTCGTCGGCCTGGTGTCTGCCGGGATCACGGTCAAGAACGTGGCGAGACTGTGGGTGCCGCAGCTGCCGATCACCTTCAGTACGGGCGCGGCCGCGCTGGCGGTGGCTACCGCCGGGACAGCGCTGGTGTCCCGGCGGCTGCGGCGGCAGACGCATGGCCTGGGTCCCGCGGAGATGACGCGGATGTACGAACACCACGACGCGGTCCTGCACGCGGTGCGGGAGGGGGTACTGATCACCGACGCCGAGGGGCGGCTGCTGCTGGCCAACGACGAGGCGAAGCGGCTGCTGGGTCTGCCGACGCATGTTGAGGGGCGGCAGGTGCCGGAGTTGGGGCTGCCGGGGGAGATCACGCGTTTGATTGCGTCGGGGGAGGTGGTCACGGATGAGGTGCATCTGGCGGAGGACCGGTTGCTGGCGGTGAACAAGCGGCCCACGTTCCCAGAAGGGGGCCAGGGCGGCAGCGTGGTGACGTTGCGGGATACGACGGAACTGGCGGCGGTATCCGGTCGGGCGGAGGTGGCGCGGGAGCGGCTGAAGTTGCTTTATGAGTCGGGGGTGCGGATCGGGACGACGCTGGATGTAATGCGTACGGCACAGGAGTTGGCTCAGGTAGCGGTACCGCGGTTCGCCGACGTTGTCACGGTGGATCTGCTGGATGCGGTGATGCGAGGTGAGGAGCCGACGGCGGGGAAATGGCGGCATCTGCGTCGTGCGGCGAGCAGCGGCGAGCAAGAGATTCTGCCGCTGTTCCCGGTGGGCGAACAGCTCACGTTTTCACCGGCGACGCCGCAGATGCGCGCGTTGGAGTGGGGGCGGGCGGTGCTGGGGGCGGACTTGCGGCAGGCGCGGGGGTGGCAGGAGCAGGATCCGGATCGCACCCGAAGGGCACTGGAGTACAGGTTGCATTCGCTGGTGACTGTGCCGCTGCAGGCGCGGGGGGTGCCGCTTGGCGTGGCGAACTTCTACCGGATGGGCGATTCACCGGCGTTCGAACAGGAGGACCTGTCCTTCGCGGAGGAGTTGGCCGCGCGGGCGGCGGTGGCTATCGACAACGCGCGGCGGTTCACCCGGGAGCACGCGATGGTGGTCACGCTGCAGCGGAGTCTGCTGCCGCGCGGGCAGCCGGAGCAGGATGCAATGGACGTGGCCTGGCGGTATCTGCCGGCGGAGGTCGGGGCGGGCGGGGACTGGTTCGATCTCATCCCGCTGCCGGGCGCACGAGTGGCGCTGGTGATGGGCGACGTCGTCGGTCACGGACTGCACGCGGCGGTGACGATGGGGCGGCTGCGCACTGCGGTGCAGAACTTGTCCGCGCTGGACCTCCCCGTGGACGAGGTGCTCGGGTACTTGGACGAACTGGTCGTGCGTATGGACAGCGAGGAGAGCACCGGCGAGGCCGCGGAACATCACGAGGGAGTGGGGGCGACGGGAGCGACGTGTCTGTACGCGATCTACGACCCGGTAACGGGGACCTGCACGGTGGCCCGTGCAGGGCACCCCGACCCGGTGGTGGTGTACCCAGACGGGACCGTCGCCTGCCCGGACGTGCCGATCTCAGCCCCGCTCGGACTGGGTGGCTGCCCGTTCGAGACCGCCGAGCTGCGCCTGCCCGAGGGCTCACGACTGGTGCTGTACACCGACGGGCTGGTGGAGGACCGGACCCGCGACATCGACGTCGGGCTGGTTGGGCTGCGCCGGACGTTGGAGCGAGCCGAGGGGCGCACTCCCGAGGAGACGTGCCGGGCGGTGATCCACGCGATGACGCCAACACACCTTTCCGATGACATCGCGCTGCTGGTGGCACGTACCCGGTTGCTCCCGCCTTCGCGCGTGGCGGAGTGGGATGTGCCGCCGGACCCAGCGGCGGTGGCCTCGGTACGGGCGCACTGCAGCGAGAAGTTGCGTGAGTGGGGGCTGGAGGAGATCGGGTTCGCCACGGAACTGATCATCAGCGAGTTGGTCACGAACGCGATCCGGTACGCATCACCTCCGATCAGGGTGCGGCTGCTGCGCGGGCGCAGTTTGACCTGCGAGGTGTCGGACGGTAGCAGTACCTCGCCGCGTCTGCGGCGGGCGGCGACCATGGATGAGGGTGGGCGAGGGCTGTTCCTTGTGGCGCAGTTCGCTCAGCGATGGGGGACGCGGCACACACCGGGTGGCAAGGTCATCTGGACCGAACACCGTTCCTAGACACTGAGCGGGAGTGAGTCCTGGTGCCAGGACTGCTGCTCGGTGGCGCTGCCCCGAACGGTGTTGGGCAGGCTGGTCTCCCG
>NZ_JBIUBL010000015.1:0-233007 GCF_044548015.1 Streptomyces sp. NPDC052236
AGCGCCGATGGTACTGCAGGGGGGACCCTGTGGGAGAGTAGGACGCCGCCGAACAATCATTGTGGGAATGCCCCGCACCTCTGGTGCGGGGCATTTCTGCGTTTAGGGTCAAGGCATGCGATATGACCTCATCATCTTTGATAACGACGGTGTGCTCGTCGACAGCGAGCCCATCTCCAACACCATCCTCGCCGGCTATCTCACCGAGCTGGGGCATCCCACCTCGTACGAGGATTCGCTGCGCGACTACATGGGAGCCGCTGTGCACCGTGTGCACGACCTTGTGCGGGAGCGCACCGGGCAGGCGTTGCCCACCGACTTCGACGACATCCTGCACGCTCGCGTCTTCGCCGCCTTTGAGCGGGAGTTGGTTGCCGTCGACGGTGTGACCGGCATGCTGGAGAAGCTCGCCGCGGACGGCGTGCCGTACTGCGTTGCCTCGTCCGGGACCCATGAGCGGATCCGGGTCGGGCACCGGAAGACCGGGCTGGACCGGCTGTTCGAGGACCACATCGTCTTCAGTGCGCAGGACGTGGGGCGGGGGAAGCCCGCGCCGGATCTGTTCCTGTACGCCGCAGAGCGGATGGGGGTGGCTCCCGACCGGTGTGTCGTCGTGGAGGACAGCCCCCTCGGGGTCGCGGCTGCCCTGGCGGCCGGGATGGATGTGTACGGATTCACGGCCATGACGCCCGCCGAGAAGCTCGCCGGAGCCAAGGGCCACTTCGCGGCGATGGCGGAGTTGCCCGTATTGCTCGCCTGATCCATCTACCCACGGGTAGATGGGCCGCCTACGCTGTCCGGCCATGACAGATGCGCGGTTGCGGCACGGGCGGGGTTCCTTGGCGTTGAGCTTCTTCGCGCAGGGGGTGGCCTTCGCTCTCCTTGTGACGCGTATCCCCGCCATCCAGGACCGGTACGGGATATCCGACGGGCTGCTGCCCGCCTTCCTCGCCGCCGTGCCGATCCTCGCCGGCGTGGCCAGCGTGGTCACCGAACGGCTGGTGAAGCGGATACCGCCGAGTGCCGTGCTCAGGTGGGCCCAGCCGGTGGTGCTGCTGGCGCTCCTCGCGGTCGGTGGCGGCAGCGAGGTGTGGCATGTGGCCGTCGCGCTCGGGGTGTTCGGGCTGGCCGTCGGGGCGCTCGACGCGTCCATGAACATGCTCGGGGTCAGTCTGCAGAGGGCGTACGGGCGCAGCATCATGCTCGGCTTCCACGCCGCGTACAGCCTGGGTGGGATCACGGGGGCCTCGCTCGCCTGGGCCGGGGCGCACTGGGATCTGTCGCTGCTCGTGTCGTATCTGCCGGTGGTGCTGGTGCTGCTGCCCGTGGCGCTGATCGGGAGCCGTTGGTACGCGGACGGGGCGCGGGGCGACGCAGTGGCTCGGGAGCCGGGGGAGGGTGCCGGGGGGTCTTCCGGAGAGACTTCCGGGGTCGCCTTCAAGTTGCTGCTGCCGCTCTGCCTGGTGATGACCTTTGCCTACATCGGCGACTCGACCGTGTCGAATTGGAGCGCGAAGTACCTGGAGGACGTGCTGGGGAGCTCGGAGGAGCTCGCGACCGTTCCGTACAACGCCTACATGGTGACCACGCTGCTCGGGCGGGCCGTCGGGGACCTGGGTGTGCGGCGGTTCGGGGCGGTGGCGGTCGTGCGGTGCGGGGCGGTACTCGCGGCGGTCGGGTTCGGGGTGGTGGCCGTGGCGCCCGGCGCGTGGGTGGGGATTGCCGGGTTCACGCTGCTGGGGGTCGGGCTGTGTGTGATCGTGCCGCAGACGTTCGCGGCGGCCGGGCGGCTGTTCCCGGGGGCGAGCAGTGACGCGGCGGTGGCGCGGCTGAATATCTTCAATTACGTGGGGTTCCTGATCGGGTCGCCGTTGGTCGGGGCGCTCGGGGACCTGTGGAGCTACCGCGGGGCGATGGTTGTGCCGATGGTGCTGGTGTTGGTGACGTACTGGTATGCCCGCTCGTTCGAGGCGGATACCGGCCGATACGGTGACGGGCATGAGCAGCCGCGGGTGGTTGATGTGGGACGAGGCGGTCACGAAGTATGACTTCGGGGACGGCCATCCAATGGATCCGGTGCGGCTCGCGCTGACCATGGGGTTGATCCGGGCGTACGGGCTCGACCGCGCGATGGAGGTGGTGGCCGCGAAGCCCGCCGGGGACTCGACGCTCAGACTCGTACACCGCGAGGAGTACGTCGCGGCGGTACGGGCGGCGTCGGCGGACCCGGGGGCCGCGGATCCCGCGTACGGGCTGGGGACCATGGACGATCCGGCCTTCGCCGGGATGCATGAGGCGTCGGCGCTGATCGCCGGGCAGTCGGTGGGGGCCGCGGAGGCGGTGTGGCGGGGCGGGGCCGGGCACGCGGTGAACTTCGCGGGTGGGCTGCATCACGCGATGCCCGGGGCGGCGTCGGGGTTCTGCATCTACAACGACGCGTCGCTGGCCATTGCGCGGTTGCTGGAGCTGGGGGCGGAGCGGGTCGCGTACGTGGATGTCGATGTACATCACGGGGACGGGGTCCAGGCGGCGTTCTGGGAAGACCCGCGGGTGTTGACGGTGTCGCTGCACGAGCATCCGCGGACGCTGTTCCCGGGGACCGGATGGCCGGAGGAGACCGGCGCTGCGGGGGCGGGTGAGGGCGGGGCGGTGAATGTGGCTCTGCCTGCGGGGACGGGGGACGCGGGGTGGCTGCGGGCGTTCCACGCGGTGGTGCCGGAGCTGCTGGCGGACTTCCGGCCGCAGGTGCTGGTGACGCAGCACGGGGCGGACACGCACTTCGAGGACCCGCTGGCGCATCTGGCGGTGTCGCTGGACGCGCAGCGGGCGGTGCAGGAGTCCTGCCATGCGTTGGCGCACGAGTACGTGGAGGGCGGGCGGTGGGTGGCGCTCGGGGGCGGGGGGTACGCCGTGGTGGATGTGGTGCCGCGGTCGTGGACGCATCTGGTGGGGATCGCGGCGCATGCGCCGGTGGATCCGGAATCGACGATTCCGTCGTCGTGGCGGGACGAGGTGTACGCGCGGACGCGGCGGGTGGCGCCGGGGCGGATGACGGATGGGCGTACGCCGGAGTGGCGTGAGTGGGAGGCGGGGTACGACCCGGGGGACCGGCTGGACCAGGCGGTGCTGGCGACGAGGCGGGCGGTGTTTCCGTTGCGGGGATTGTTGGCGTAGGGGATGCGGTGGGGTGGGTGCGGGTGGGGGGCGCTGCGCGGGGTTTCTTCCCGCCCGCCCCTTGGGGCATGGCGTACGGGGACCCGCACGGCCCCGGCGGGGCGACCCCGTCCACGGGGGCGGTTTCGCGCCGCTTGCGGGTAATCCCTTTCCCGAACCAGGGCTCTGGGCTCTGCCCCAAGCCCGGTCCCGGAGCTTTCCCCGCCCGCCCTTTGGGACGTGGAGGAACGGGTGCCCGTATGCTCCCGCCGCGCGAAGCGGGGGCTTGGCGCTCCGGCCGGCTCTACACCCTGGCGGGCGTGGGAGCCCGCCTGCGTATCCCGAGCACCAGAGCTTTCCCCCGCCTGCCTGACCTTTGGGACGTGGAGGAACGGGTAACCGCACGCTCCCGACGGGGCGGCAGCTCGCGCGGCGGGAAGCGGGGCTTGCCCTGGCGGGCGTGGGACCCGCCCCCGCATTCCGAGCACCGGAGCTTCCCCCCACCTGCCTGCCCTTGATGGCTGGCCGTACGGGGGTATCGCAACCCCGGTGGGACGGCTGCTTCGCGCCTCCCTGAGGCTGGCCTGACGGTCTGACGGGCTCGTCCGTCCGGCGACGCTGGGGCCCTGTGGTGTGCGCTCCGCACCCTCAAGGCCGTTCCGCTACGGGCAGTGCTGGCGCCGACGGCGGGGCGGTGGCTTCACCCGCAGGTTTGGTGTTCTCCGATGCGGCTGGCGCTTGACGTGCCGTGGGCTTGCCCGTTCGCCCTGCGGGCCCGGCCGCGCCCGGCCGGGCCGGGCTTGACGTGTCCTGGGCTTGCCCGCCAGTTCGACGTCGGCGCCCGGCGCGCCGGTTGGTGTCTGACGTGTCGTGGGCTTACCCGTTCGTCCTGCGGGTCCGGCCCGCCCGGCCGGGCGGGCCTGACGTGCCGTGGGCTCAGCCCCATGGCTGACGCACACCCACTGAGTGCGGGTCAGCCATTACGCCAACTGTGCGGTCTCATCCGTCCTTTTCGCCCGCTGTCCCTCCCACTGCGGCACCATCACCAGAATGTTGAGCACCGGAGCGCTGCGGGCGCATCTCCTCGCTGCCCGGTTGGCCGGGACCGTGGCCACCTCCCGGGAAGAGAGCCTGCGCAGCTATCGCGCCTTCGCCGCCAGGGATCCCCGTGTCACCCTTGGCCTCGATCCCGAGTGGGTCTGGGGCGAGCGCGAGCTCATCGCCCTCATGGCCGACAAGTGCGGGGTCTCGGGCGACCCCGAGCATGTCGCCGGGCCCGATGTCATCGATCCCGAGCGGACCCTGAGCGCCCTCGACGCCTTCGCCGAGCGGCTTGGGGAAGCCGCCGCGCGGCGCGCGCCCGTGCTGATGGGGACCGGGCATCCCCATCGGCTGCTCGGGTTCTACGCCGGGCTGGCAGACGCTTTGTCGGCAGCAGGCTGTCTCGTCCTCACCCCGGCGCAGGGGCGATGTATCGACATAACGACCCGGTTCGGCGTACGCACGTACAACCTCGAGTACGCACAAGGAGTCGCGCTGATGCGGAAACCCGGCGTGCACGGCCCCGGCAGTGGCACCGGCGCGCACACCCATTCCCCGCTCCCGGTTCGGGTCGCCCTGGACGGTGCCATCGACGCCGGCGGGCCCCTGCCCGAGCTGGTCGTCGGGGACCACGGTTGGGTCTGCGGGGCAGGTCAGCTGGGCATTGAGGCCATCGGCCTCGCCGATACCGACGACCCCGCCCTCTTCGTCGGCGAGGCCGAAGGGCAGGTCTCCGTCGCCGTTCCGCTTGATGACGCCGTGCGGTCTGATTACTACCGACCGCTTACTCGCTATGTACTCAATCGAGCGTGTCTGTCACAGTAGGCGGCCGTTCGCTGCTCCTCTTCCCCACTCGCATCACCCGCCCCTAGTCTGGGGAGTGAGCGCACCGCGACGAAGAGTCACCGGAGGGGAAGCCGGTGTGCGTCGTGTGCGGAAGGTACAGGTGGGTCATGGCTGCTGGCAGCGAGAGGCCTCTCAACGAGGTCAAGTTTCTTACCGTGGCGGAGGTCGCCTCGGTGATGCGAGTGTCGAAGATGACCGTGTACCGCTTGGTACACAGCGGTCATCTGCCGGCTATCCGGGTGGGCAGGTCCTTCCGGGTTCCGGAGCAAGCGGTTCACGAGTACCTCCGCGAATCCTTCGTGGGGGTGGAATCCGCATAGCCGGGGCCGAGCAGCTCCCCTCGGATTACGTCCCTCACTCGGCGACAGGTAGGCTAGGCCGACGACGTAGGTCGTGTGGGCCCAGACGCCCCGCACCGAGTGAAGAGAAGTGAGCGAGGGTAGTCGTGGGCTCTGTTATCAAGAAGCGGCGTAAGCGGATGGCCAAGAAGAAGCACCGCAAGCTGCTCAAGCGCACCCGCGTTCAGCGTCGCAACAAGAAGTAAGCGACAAAGTTGCGACGGTTGTACGTATGGCCGCGGCCCTCCCACCTACACGGTGGGAGGGTCGCGGTGCGTTGCGCCCAGAGCGGTGTCATCCGAGAAACCGCGGCGAAACCCGGCCATGCGGTCATCACAGCGCAACACCGAACCGCTACGGTGACCAGGGAAGCTAACGGAGGCTGAACTTGGGCAAGGTCGTGCTCGTCACCGGAGTGGCCCGGCAGCTCGGAGGCCGTCTCGTACGGCGCATCCAGCGCGATCCCGAGGTGGACCGGGTGATCGGCGTCGATGCGATGGCGCCGGAGCATCATCTGGGCGGAGCAGAATTCGTCCGTGCCGACATCCGCCAGCCCGCCATCGCGCGCGTACTGGCCGAGTACGCGGTCGACACCGTCGTCCACATGGACGTCACCGCCACGCCCCTGGGCACCGGAGGCCGTACGGCGGCCAAGGAAACCAACGTCATCGGCACCATGCAGCTTCTCGGCTCCTGCCAGAAGTCGCCCGCCGTCAAGCGGCTGGTGATCAAATCCAGTACGAGCGTGTACGGCTCCGCGCCCCGCGATCCGGCGGTCTTCACCGAGACCACCCCGCCCAAGTCCCTCCCGAGCGGCGGGTTCGCCAAGGACGTCGTCGAGGTCGAGGGGTACGTACGGGGCTTCGCCCGCCGCCGCCCGGACGTGGCCGTGTGCGTGCTGCGCTTCGCGAACATCCTTGGGCCGTGCGCCGATTCCCCGCTCGCCGAGTTCTTCTCGCTGCCGGTGATGCCGACGGTCTTCGGCTACGACCCACGGCTGCAATTCGTCCACGAGGACGACGTGATCGACGTCCTGCGGATCGCACTGCACGAACCGCGGCGGGGCACCCTCAACAGCGGCACGTTCAACGTCGCGGGCGACGGCGTGCTCCTGCTCTCGCAGTGCTCGCGGCGGCTGGGGCGGCCGACGCTGCCCGTGCTGCTGCCCGCCGTCACCTGGGTCGGCTCCGCGCTGCGTACGGTCGGCATCACCGACTTCTCGCCCGAGCAGATCCGGCTTCTCACGCACGGACGGGTGGTGTCCACCGACCAGATGCGCGAGACACTGGGATTCGAGCCGAAGCACACGACCGCCGAGACCTTCGCGGACTTCGCGCGCAGCCGGGGGCGTGGGCTGCTGCCGCCGGACGTTCTCGCCCGGGCTGTGGACAGGGCGGCGGCGGCGCTGCCCTTGGCCGCGACGCACACTACGCAGCCGACCGCCGAATAAGGAGCGCACCAACGATGGCGGACGCCAAGGTCATTCCGTTCGACGACGACCGTTCGCGGGGCGGCGCGCAGCGCTCCGCGAGGCGGCGGGCCGCCGGGAGCAGCCGCCGGAAGACCGAGAGCGCGCCGGTGCGTGATGTGCGCGAGGGCCCGGTCAGTCCGCTGCAGGGGCGTACGGCAGCCGCGGCGCAGGCCGCGGAGCCCGTCGAGACCGCCGAGGCCGAGACCGCCGAAGTTGCCGAGGCGGACAACGGCTGGGAGCAGCGGATCGCGGGCGGTCTGGCCTTCTTGCGGCGGCGGATCACCGGTGACTACGAGGTCGACGAGTTCGGTTACGACAAGGAGCTCACCGACCAGGTCCTGGTGTCGATGGTCCGGCCGCTGTACGAGAAGTACTTCCGGGTCGAGGTGAAGGGCATCGAGAACATCCCGTCCGAGGGCGGGGCGCTGGTGGTGGCCAACCACTCGGGCACGCTTCCGCTGGACGGCGTGATGATGCAGGTCGCCGTCCACGACAACCACCCGGCGAACCGGCATCTGCGGCTGCTCGCCGCGGACCTGGTCTTTATGCTGCCGGTGGTCAACGAGCTCGCGCGCAAGGCCGGGCACACGCTCGCGTGCGCGGAGGACGCGGAGCGGCTGCTGCGGCGCGGAGAGGTCGTCGGCGTGATGCCGGAGGGTTTCAAGGGCATCGGCAAGCCGTTCAGCGACCGGTACAAGCTTCAGCGCTTCGGGCGCGGCGGCTTTGTCTCGACGGCGCTGCGCGCGGGAGTGCCGATCGTGCCGTGCTCGATCGTCGGGGCCGAGGAGATATACCCGATGATCGGCAACTCGAAGACGCTGGCCCGGCTGCTCGGATTTCCGTATTTCCCGATCACGCCGACGTTCCCTTGGCTCGGGCCGCTGGGCGCGCTGCCGCTGCCGACGAAGTGGACGATCCAGTTCGGCGAGCCGATCCCGACGAGTGAGTACCCGCCGGAGGCGGCGGAGGATCCGATGCTGATGTTCAACCTGACCGATCAGGTACGGGAGCAGATCCAGCACACGCTGTACAAGCTGCTGGTGCAGCGCCGGTCCGTCTTCTTCTGATTCTTCTGAGTACGAGGTACGAGTACGAGTGAGGGCGGCAGCACCGTCTCTGGTGCTGCCGCCCTCACTCGCGTACTACGGACGACCTACGGCACTTCCTTGCCGTCCATTCCCAGGCGCGGCAGCAGTCCCGGCAGCAGCGGCGGGATCGTGACGTCCGGCTGCGCGGGCGCGGTTTTCTTGCCGGGCGGCGCGGGCGGCGTCGTACCGCCCGCCGGGGGCTCGAACAGGCCCCCCGTGTTCCCGCCGATCAGGCTGTCGTCCGCCGTGCTGTCCGAACCCGACGGATGCGGCCTGCCGCTGCCGCTCGCACGCCCGTCGGCGGAGGACGGCGCGGTCGGTGTCGCACCGCCGCCCGGCGCCGAGGAGCCGGTGGTGCCGTCGGTGGGTCCGGGAGACCCGGGGCCCTGGTCCCTGTCCGGCGGGCGCGGCAGCATCGACTCCAGCGGGCCGACCTCCTGGTCTATGGCGTCGAAGACGGAGTTCACTTCCTCGCGTACGTCGGTCAGCTGGGCGGGCAGCCGGTCGCGGAGCCCGTTCCAGGTGGAGCGGTGGGCGCGGGAGAACGAATCGAGCCGCGCCATCGGGCCGAGGGAGCCGTCCCTCTCGTACGCCTGGTGGAGCAGGCGGTGGCCCTCGGTGACGTCGTGCCGCATGCCCTTGAGCGCGCGGCGGACCTCGCCGACCGACTCGTGGTCCAGCGCGCCGCCCAGGCGTTGGCGCTCCAGGAGGCGGCGGGCCTCGCTGAGGCGGGTCGAGGCCTGGTCGAGGTAGAGCCCGCCACGGTCGGAGTCGTCGTCCGCCATGCCGAGCTTGAGGTCCTCCATGCCGCGCTTCAGTCCGTACAGCGAGTCACCGGGCAGGGCGCCCGCGCTGGCCGCGGCCACCCCGCTGAAGGCTCCCGCCGCCACACTGACGGTGAGCCCGCCGGCCGCGATGCCCTTCGACCAGCGGCTGCGCGGTCGCAGTCTGCGGAGCGCCGAGGCCCGGTGGGCGCCGCGCCCCGCGGTCCGCTGCTCGGGCACCGTAGGGCCCTCGGACGCATCGCCCTCGGTGGCCGCGGTCTGCGCCATCAGCGCTTCCATGGCGGCGACGAGCTGCGCCCGCTGCACCACTTTGACCTCGGGGTCCATCTTCGGTCCCGGCAGTTCGCCGAGACCGTTCGCCAGAGCCAACAGCCGTCCGTGTGCTGTCTGGTCGTTCGGTGCGACCGACTCTTCGGGCTGCTCGGCCGCCTGATCTTCCAAGGCCTTGGCGAAGGCGTTCGCCCGCCGGTGCGGAGAAATGTTCGCGATCACTGGCGGCACCTCCTCTCGTCATGACGATCGACTCCCCAGGGCTGACCACAGGGAGCCTGCATCCCGCACAACGAGCGTCGCGGCACTTGGGTTACGCGCGAAGGAGGATCGCTCCAGCACGTCATCAAGGCGTCACAGAAGGTGAGTTGAGGAGGGGAGGTCGGTCGGCGAGGAAGTCGGCGAGGAAGCCGGCGAGGAGGTCGGCGAGGAGGTCAGCGGGGAGGTCAGCGGGCGTCGTCGGGGAGGAGCCGGGCCAGTGTCCGTACCGCCCGGTACTGGAGGGTCTTGATCGCGCCCTCGTTCTTGCCCATCACCCTCGCCGTCTCGGCGACCGAGAGACCCTGCAGGAAGCGCAGGGTCACACACTCCTGCTGCTGAGGGTTGAGCTTGCGGACCGCCTCCAGCAGGGCGGCGTTCGAGAGGGACTCCAGGACGGAGTCCTCCGGGCTGCGCTCGACCTCATTGGCGTCGAGCATCTCGCCGGTGGTGACCTCCAGCCGGAAACGGCTGGACTTGAAGTGGTCGGCCACCAGATTGCGGGCGATGGTGACCAGCCAGGCGCCGAAGTCGCGGCCCTGCCAGGTGAACGTGGAGATACGGCGCAGGGCGCGCAGGAAGGTCTCGCTGGTGAGGTCCTCCGCGGTCGCCTTGCCGCCCACGCGGTAGTAGATGTAGCGGTAGACCGTGTCGCTGTACTGGTCGTAGAGACGGCCGAAGGCGTCGGCCTCACCCGCCTGGGCGCGCTCGACCAGTTCCATCATGCGCGCGCTGTCGCTGTCGGCGGTGGGCCGACGGGCGGTGGTCGAGGCGCCGCTGCCGCCCCGGCTGCCCCGTCTGCCGACTCCCCGGCCGTCACCCGACCGCCTCCCCTCGACGACGGCGCTGCGCCCTGGCACGTTCTCGATGCCGTCGGTCAAGGCGTAGCTGGGGGCGGCGGGGCCGCAGAAGGAAAGGCGGGGCGTGGCGAATGCGGGGACGGCGTACGCGGTGGGGACGAAGCCGCGCAAGTGGTCGAGGACCGTTGCGCGGAGCGTAGCCAGGCCCGAGGCGTCAACCCCGACGTGTGGGTACACGGGACTCCCAGAGGCAGAGCTTCCATCACGTGCAGTACGAGACCGTTCACTCGCCGTGGCGAAGTGTGAGGTCCTTTATGCGTCTGAGGAGAATAACGCTTCGTACAGGCAGTGCTACACCCAGTTGCTCAAATCATCGTTTTCGTTGCTTCTGTTACGTCTCTGCGACGCTTCAAGTCGCAGATCGTGCACGCTTGTTGATCGAATCGCGTCGTGATCTGTCGTGTCGCGCGCTGCGTTGTGCCCGAGGCGGCGGCAAGATGACTGGCCGGGGGCGTGCGGGGGTATGTGACCGGGTTTGGCGGTGGCCGGGACCGGCCGCGCCGCGCCGTGCCCGTCGTATGTACGTCGTACGTATGTTGCGCGGGTCGTCAGCGGGTCGTCAGCGGCGCCGGCGGTGCAGCGCGACCGCCGCCGCGGTGCCGCCCGCGATCGCGCCCACGCCCGCCGCCGCCGGGATGCCGACCTTCGCCGCCTTGCGGGCCGTCCGGTAGTCGCGCAGCCGCCACTCGCGCTGGCGCGCGTACCTGCGGAGCTTGGCGTCCGGGTTGATCGCGTACGGATGCCCGACCAGCGAGAGCATCGGGATGTCGTTGTGCGAGTCGCTGTACGCCGCGCAGCGGCCCAGGTCGAGGCCCTCGGCCGCGGCCAGCGCGCGTACGGCCTCGGCCTTGGCGGGGCCGTGCAGCGGCTCGCCCACCAGTTTGCCGGTGTACACGCCGTCGACCGACTCGGCGACGGTGCCCAGCGCGCCGGTCAGGCCGAGGCGGCGGGCGATGATCGTCGCGGTTTCCACGGGGGCCGCCGTCACCAGCCAGACCTTCTGTCCGGCGTCGAGGTGGGCCTGGGCGAGGGCGCGGGTGCCGGGCCAGATGCGGTCGGCCAGGTACTCGTCGTAGATCTCCTCGCCGATGCTCATGAGCTCGGAGACGCGGTGGCCCTTGACGATGGACAGGGCGCTGTCGCGGGCGTCCTGCATATGCTCGGGGTCCTCGATGCCCGCGAGCCGGAACCAGGCCTGCTGCCAGGCGAACCTGGCCAGCTCGCGCCGCTGGAAGAACTGCCGCTTGTACAGGCCACGGCCGAAGTGGAAGAGCGCCGCGCCCTGCATCACGGTGTTGTCGAGGTCGAAGAAGGCGGCGGCCCGGTCGTCCCCGGCGACGGGAAACTCCGGTTCCGCGGTCGGGGGGGCGGCCTCGGGCCCTTCGAGGGCCTCAAGCAGCTCAAGCGTCGCCGGCGTCCCGAGCGCCTCAGCCGTTTCCTGCTCCTGCGACGACTTGCGCGCCGCCTCGGCTGCTGCCTCGCCTGCGAGCACGCTCCGCGCGGTGGCGGAGCGCCTACGGGGGGTGAGCCATCCCAGTGCGGCCATGTCGTGAGCATAGCCAGTCTGTTCGGGATTTCCTGACCGTCGGGGATGCGGCGGCGTGAACTCTCCGCGACCGGTCTGTTAACCCGCGTTCCCGGGACGCGGGCGCAGAATGGACGGATGAGTCCACTGCTGCGGCGTGCGAATGCGAAGAAGAAACCCGGCGAGCGAGTGGTGACGCTGATCGGGAAACCGGGGTGTCACCTCTGTGACGATGCGCGAACCGTGATCGAACAGGTGTGCATCGATACGGGCGCGTCCTGGGAGGAGAAGGACATCACCCAGGACGAGGCGCTGCATCGCGCGTATTGGGAGCAGATCCCGGTCGTCCTGGTCGACGGGGAGCAGCACACCTTCTGGCGGGTGGACGCCGGGCGGCTGCGCCGCGCGCTGGGGGCGGCGTAAGGCGGAACGTGAGGCGCGAACGGGAGGCGCAAACGTACGGCGGACACCCAAGGTGGAAAACGGTTACCATCGGGGCCGCTTTACTGAGTCTTTGCCGCTTCCGTGTCGCGTCCGGGCCGGGCTCACCGGATCTTCCCGGTGAGTGGCGCCCTCTGTCGGGGGCCGGTCAACCGGGGCACAGTAGGTGGTCAGGCGGTCTCGGGGGCGAATTCATGAGGAGTGTGTACGGCTTTGCCCCCATCGGATCTTCAACGGGTCGACGCAGTCCAGGGTTCCTTGAGTACGGGTTCGAATCGCGTGACCCCGGTCACTTTGCTCCGACAAAACGGACACCATCTTTGTGCACGCGTTCACAAAGACATAGCCTGCATTCGACGGGGCGGCCCTGGGACACACGGCCGCCTGCAGCCTCGCTCATCCCGCAGGAGCACCGTGGCAACTGGCCGAAATCACCGACCGGCGACCCGTAGCCGAGGAATTCCCGAGGCGACCGTCGCCCGACTCCCGCTGTACTTGCGCGCTCTGACGGCGCTGTCGGAGCGCTCCGTACCCACGGTCTCCTCCGAGGAACTCGCAGCCGCCGCCGGAGTGAACTCCGCGAAGCTGCGCAAGGACTTCTCCTACCTCGGCTCCTACGGGACGCGCGGCGTCGGCTACGACGTCGAGTACCTCGTCTACCAGATCTCGCGCGAGCTCGGCCTGACGCAGGACTGGCCCGTGGTCATCGTCGGCATCGGAAACCTCGGCGCCGCCCTGGCCAACTACGGCGGTTTCGCCTCACGCGGCTTCCGCGTCGCCGCGCTGATCGACGCCGATCCCTCGATGGCCGGAAAGCCGGTCGCCGGGATCCCCGTCCAGCACAGCGACGAGCTGGAAAAGATCATCAGCGACAACGGAGTGTCGATCGGCGTCATCGCGACGCCCGCGGGCTCGGCACAGCAGGTGTGCGAACGCCTCGTCGCGGCCGGTGTCACCTCGATCCTCAACTTCGCCCCCACCGTCCTCTCCGTGCCGGAAGGCGTCGATGTGCGCAAGGTCGATCTCTCGATCGAGCTGCAGATCCTCGCCTTCCACGAGCAGCGGAAGGCCGGCGAGGAGGCCGAGGCCGCAAGCAGGAAGGGACCCGACGGGGACATGCCCGCCGTGATGCCGGCATGAGTCTCCTGGTTGTCGGACTGAGCCACCGCAGCGCGCCGGTGAGCGTGCTGGAGCGGGCCTCCCTCTCCGAGGACGCGCAGATCAAGCTTCTGCAGGACACGCTCGCCGCGGAGCCCTCGGCGGAGGCGACCGTCCTCGCCACCTGCAACCGCATCGAGCTGTACGCCGACGTGGACAAGTTCCACGCGGGTGTCGCCGAGCTGTCGACCCTGCTCGCGCTCCACAGCGGCGTAGGGCTTGAGGAACTCACTCCCTATCTCTATGTGCACTACGAGGACCGGGCCGTCCACCACCTCTTCTCGGTGGCCTGCGGTCTGGACTCCATGGTCGTCGGCGAGGGTCAGATCCTCGGGCAGATCAAGGACGCCCTCGCGCTGGGGCAGGACCTGCACACCGCGGGCCGCCTGCTCAACGAGCTCTTCCAGCAGGCCCTGCGGGTCGGCAAGCGCGCGCACAGCGAGACCGGGATCGACCGGGCCGGGCAGTCGCTCGTCACGTTCGGTCTGGAGCAGCTGGCCGCGGGCGCGGACGTCGAGGAATGGGCGGCGGACAAGCGGGTGCTGGTCATCGGCGCCGGTTCGATGTCCTCGCTCGCCGCGACGACGCTGGCGCGGCTGGGCGTACGTGATCTTGTCATCGCCAACCGGACCCTGGAGCGCGCGGAGCGACTGGCCGCCGTGCTGACGGGGGCGGGCGACGTACGCGTACACGCGGTGTCCATGGCAGAGGTGGCCCACGAACTGACACGTGCCGATGCGGTGGTGTCGTGCACCGGGGCGACCGGGCTGGTGCTGACCGCGGCTTCTGTCGCGACGGCGCTCGCGCAGCCCGCGGAGTCGCCCGTACGGGAAAACCTCCGCGCGCCGGAGGGCAGCCTGGTGGCCCGTCTCGCGGCGACCGCGGCGCGGGACGGCCGGGTCCGCGACGCGCGTCTCACGGACTCTCGTCCCATGGATTCCTGTCCCGCCGGGCCGGCCGACGCCGCCACGGACCCTCTCGCGCTGCACGGCACGTGGGTCGACAACGGCTCCCGGCCCGACCGGGCCATCAGGTCCGCGGCCGTCCGTCACACAGACGGCACCGACGGTACCGACGGCACCGCGGGTGTACGGCTCGCGCTGCTCGATCTGGCCATGCCCCGCGACATCGACGGCGCGGTCCACCGCCTCGCCGGTGTGCGGCTCGTCGACATCGAGTCCCTCGCCGAGGCGTCCGCCGACGCCCCGATGGCCGCCGACGTCGACCAGGTCCGCTCCATCGTCTCCGTGGAGGTCGCCGCCTTCAGCGCGGCCCAGCGCGCCGCGCACATCACCCCCACCGTCGTCGCCCTGCGCGCCATGGCCGCCGACGTCGTGGCCGGTGAGGTCGCGCGGCTGGAGGGCCGGCTCCCCGGCCTGGACGAGAAGCAGCGCGCCGAGATCACCCAGACCGTGCGCCGCGTCGTGGACAAGCTCCTGCACGCGCCCACCGTGCGGGTCAAGCAGCTGGCGGGCGAGCCCGGCGGCGCCGGGTACGCGGACGCGCTGCGCACTCTCTTTGACCTCGACCCGGAGACGGTCGCCTCCGTCAGCCGGGCCGACCTGAATGACGCCGATGTCAAGAACCGAGGGCGAGTATGACCGAGAGGGCCGAGAAGGCACTGAGGCTCGGGACCAGGCGCTCGACGCTGGCCAAGGCCCAGTCCGGGCACGTGGCTCAGGCGGTGCGCCAATTGACCGGCCGTACCGTCGAGCTCGTGGAGATCACCACGTACGGAGACACCTCCCGTGAGGCGCTCGCGCAGATCGGCGGCACCGGGGTCTTCGTCACCGCCCTGCGGGACGCGGTGCTGCGGGGTGAGGTCGACTTCGCCGTTCATTCGCTGAAGGATCTCCCCACCACGCAGCCCGACGACCTCACGCTCGCGGCCGTGCCGCCGCGCGAGGACCCGCGGGACGTGCTGGTGGCGCGCGACGGACTGACCTTCGACCGGTTGCCGGAGGGCGCCCGCGTCGGTACCGGTTCGCCGCGCCGGATGGCGCAGCTGAACGCGTACGCCCGTCACCATGGGCTGCGCATCGAGATCGTGCCGATCCGCGGCAACGTGGATACGCGGATCGGATATGTACGCAATGGAGAGCTGGACGCCGTGGTGCTTGCCGCGGCCGGGCTCTCCCGCATCGGCAGGATCGACGAGGTCACCGACTTTCTGTCGGCCGACGCGGTCCTGCCTGCCCCCGGCCAGGGGGCGCTGGCGATCGAGTGTGCCGCGAACAACGTGTCACTCGCCGCCGTGCTCGCCGAGCTCGACGACCCGTACACCCGGGTCGCCGTGACCGCCGAGCGTTCCCTGCTCGCCGCCCTGGAGGCCGGCTGCACCGCACCTGTGGGTGCGCTGGCCGACCTGCTGGCCGACGGGCAGGTTGTCAATGGAATGCGCCTGCGCGGCGCCGTCGGCACGACCGACGGCTCGACGCTGGTGCAGTTGTCCACCACCGGTTCCGTACCCATGTCGCACAGCGACGCCGTCGCGCTCGGTCGCGAACTCGCGTCCGAGCTGCTGGCCAAGGGTGCGGCCGGTCTTATGGGGGAGCGAGTACGTTGAGCCCCACGACCTCGAAACTTCCGGCCCTTCCGGCACATGGGTACGGGCATGTCACCTTCCTGGGGGCGGGTCCTGGCGACCCTGGTCTGCTGACTTTGCGCGCCGTCGAAGCGCTGGCCCGCGCCGACGTGCTGATCGCTGAGCCGGATGTGCTCGGCGTCGTCAGCGGCCATGCGCGGGCGAACGTAAGCACGCCTGAGCTGACGGTCATTGACGACGCGTCAACAGCCGCCGGAATCCCCGTCCTCAGAGACGCGGCCAATCTTGTCATGGAGGCTGCGAGGAGCGGCAAGCGGGTGGTCCGTGCGCTGGCCGGTGATCCCGGCCTCGACGGAAACGCAGGTCAGGAGATGCTCGCCTGCGCCGCCGCGGGCATTGCCTTCGAGGTGGTGCCCGGTGTGGCGACGGCGGTGGGCGTGCCCGCGTACGCCGGTGTGCCGCTGCGCGACGCGCAGGGCACGGACGTCCGTTTCGTGGACGCCCGCAGCGCGAGCGACCGCTGTTGGTCGGAGGTCGGCGCGAGCGACGGCACGGTCGTCCTCTCGGCGACGCTGGAGACGGTCGCCGCGGCGGCGGGCGAGCTGGTGGCCGCGGGCCGCAAGCCCGACACCCCGCTGACCGTCACCGTCGCCGGTACGACGACGCGCCAGCGGACGTGGACCGCGACGCTGGGCACGATCGCCCAGACCCTGAAGCAGACGAAGGCACTGCCCTCCCCGGAGGGCTACCGGCCCGTCATAGCCGTGGTCGGTGAGCGCAGTGCCGCCGCACAGCGGGACCAGCTCTCCTGGTTCGAGTCCAAGCCGCTCTTCGGCTGGAAGGTTCTCGTACCGCGGACCAAGGAGCAGGCGGCTTCGCTTTCCGACCAGTTGCGCGGCTACGGTGCCGTGCCGCACGAGGTGCCGACGATCGCCGTCGAGCCGCCGCGTACGCCGCAGCAGATGGAGCGCGCGGTCAAGGGGCTGGTGACCGGCCGGTACGAGTGGATCGCCTTCACATCCGTCAACGCGGTGAAGGCGGTACGGGAGAAGTTCGAGGAGTACGGGCTCGACGCGCGTGCTTTCGCCGGTATCAAGGTCGCCGCGGTGGGCGAGCAGACGGCTGCCGCCTTGGTCGACTTCGGCGTCAAGCCGGACCTCGTGCCGAGCGGTGAGCAGTCCGCGGCGGGGCTGCTGGAGGACTGGCCGCCGTACGACGCGGTCTTCGATCCGATCGACCGGGTGTTCCTGCCGCGGGCGGACATCGCGACGGAGACGCTGGTCGCCGGGCTGATCGAGCTGGGCTGGGAGGTGGACGACGTCACCGCGTACCGGACGGTACGGGCGTCGCCGCCGCCGGCGGACACGCGCGAGGCGATCAAGGGCGGCGGCTTCGACGCGGTTCTGTTCACCTCGTCCTCTACGGTGCGGAACATGGTCGGCATCGCCGGGAAGCCGCACAACGTGACGGTGATCGCGTGCATCGGCCCGGCGACGGCGAAGACGGCGGAGGAGCACGGCCTGCGGGTGGACGTGCTGTCCCCGGAGCCGTCGGTCCACAAGCTGGCGCAGGCGCTGGCGGACTTCGGCGCGGAGCGCCGCGAGGCGGCGCGGGAGGCGGGGGAGGCGGTGACGCGGCCGAGCGAGCGTCGGCCGGGGGGTCGGCGCCGCCGCACGACGTAGTCCTTGGCTGCGGGCCCTTGTCGGGGGCGCTGCCCCCGAACCCCCGCGCCTCAATCGCCGGCGGGGCTTGATTTGCCCTCGGGTTCTTGTCGGGGCGCTGCCCCGAACCCCACGCCTCAATCGCCGGCGGGGCTGGATTTCCAGCCCGTCCGGCGATTGAGGACACGCCCGAAGGGCGTACGGGGGTCTGGGGGCGCAGCCCCCTCAGATCGTGATGACGACCTTGCCCGCCGCCTCGCCCTCCCTCAGGTACTGAATCGCCTTCGGGACCTCACCCAGCCCGTACGTCCTGTCGACGACCGGCCTGAGCGTGCCCGCCCCCACCAGCTTTCCCAGCAACTCCAGGTCCGCCTCCCGCTCCGTCGACGCCAGCATCCGCAGATTCTGGCTCACGAACGGCGAAAGCATCGCCGCCCGGAGCGAGCGGTCGAAGCCCTGCATCCATCGGCCTCCCACCTCGGAGCCGACGATGACCAGGCTCCCCCGAGGGGCGAGGGCACGCCGTAGGAGTGACAGCGAGCGGCCACCCGCCGTGTCGAGGATCAGGTCGTAGCGGTGCGGCCGGTCCGCGAAGTCTTCGCGGGTGTAGTCGATGACCTCGTCCGCGCCGATCGAGCGGACCAGGTCCACCTTCTTCGTGCTGCACACACCGGTGACGTGCGCCCCGAACTCCTTGGCCAGCTGCACCGCGTACGTCCCGACGCCCCCGCCCGCGCCGATGACCAGCACCTTCTGCCCCGCTTGGAGCTTCGCACCCGCCCGCAGCCCCTGGAGCGCGGCGAACGCGGACGTGGGAACCGCCGCCGCCTGCTCGAAGGTGACGTTCGGCGGCTTGTGCGCGAACTTGCCCTGGGCCGCGCAGGCGTACTCGGCGTACGAGCCCGAGCAGGTGCCGAACACCTCGTCGCCTGCCTTGAAGCGGCTCACATTCCGGCCGACCGCCTCGACACTCCCCGCGACATCCAGGCCCGGAACAGGGGTTTTCGGTCTGCGCACCCCGAATCCCACGAAGCGGATGAGGTACGGCAGCCCGGTGACGATATGCCAGACGCCCTGGTCGAGCCCGGCGGCGTGAACCCGTACGAGCACGTCGTCATCGCCGACAACCGGCTTGTCGATCTCCTTGAGTACCAGGCCATCGGGTGACTGGTATGTCTCCTGGACCACTGCCCTCATGGTGACTCTCCTTCGCTGTCCGGGTACTGGAACACGCTGTCGAGCGGGACCTTGAACACCTTGGCGATCTGAAATGCCATTTCGAGGGAGGGCGAGTACTTGCCCTGCTCGATGGCGATGACGGTCTGGCGCGACACACCAATGCGGTCCGCCAGCTCCGCTTGAGTCATCTCTCCGTGCGTGAACCGGAGGGCCCTGATCGAGTTCGTGACCCTGGTGGGCTTGGGCTTCACCACGTCTGAAAGCCCCGTCGGTAGGCGAAGATCTTCGCGGTGGAGCCGAGGACCGCGGAGAGTACGAACGCCAGGTAGACCGCGTTGGCGATCCAGAAGTGGGCCACCTCGGCCATCGACATGCCCAGCGCCGCCACGCCGCCGATGACGACGAATGACTGGCCGATGTACTCGCCGAGCCGGTTGATCTCCTTGTCGCGCTGATCCTTCCTGGCGGCGTCCTTCGGCCCGAACGTCGTGATGACGACATGGAGCACGATCGACGCGGCGATCGATAGCCCTACGGCCCACAGCAGCGCCGCCACGTACGGCACATCGGCGAGCGGGGTGTCCCCGGCCCGCCCGAGGATGACGACGAGGTAGCCCGCGTAGGTGCCGATGGCGAGCCCGCCCAGAACCCAGGCGTTCTTCTCTTCGAATGGCATGGGAGCGAATGTAAAGCAACACAGACATAGTGTCAAAGGTTCTTTACATGGTTGGGTCGGCCCGCACCCGGGCGTAGCGTGGTGGCATGACTGTGTACGGATCTTTTCCCGGTGCCCGGCCCCGGCGGCTGCGGACCACCCCCGCCATGCGCCGCATGGTCGCCGAGACGCGACTGCACCCCTCCGACCTGATCCTCCCCGTGTTCGTACGGGAGGGCATCAGCGAGCCGGTGCCGATCGCCGCGATGCCCGGCGTCGTGCAGCACACCCGCGACACCCTCCGTAAGGCCGCCGTCGAGGCCCGCGAGGCCGGGGTCTCCGGGATCATGCTCTTCGGCGTGCCGGAGGACTCCAAGAAGGACGCCGCCGGGACCGCCGGGACGGACCCCGACGGGATCCTGCAGGTCGCTATCCGCGACGTAAAGGCCGAGGTCGGGGACGAGCTCGTGATCATGTCCGACCTCTGTCTGGACGAGTACACCGATCACGGCCACTGCGGGGTCCTCGACGCCGAAGGCCGCGTCGACAATGACGCCACCCTGGAGCGGTACGCCGAAATGGCCCAGGTCCAGGCCGACGCGGGCGTCCATGTCGTCGGGCCCAGCGGCATGATGGACGGTCAGATCGGCGTTGTCCGTGATGCGCTCGACACCATCGGCAAGGAGGACGTCTCGATCCTGGCGTACACCGCCAAGTACTCGTCCGCCTTCTACGGGCCGTTCCGCGAGGCCATCGGCTCCTCGCTGCGGGGCGACCGCAAGACGTACCAGCAGGACCCGGCCAACGTACGGGAGTCCCTGCGCGAACTCGCGCTGGACCTGGACGAGGGCGCCGACATGGTGATGGTCAAGCCCGCGGGGCCGTACCTCGACATCCTCGCGAAGATCGCCGAGTCCGTGCACGTACCGGTCGCCGCGTATCAGATCAGCGGCGAGTACGCGATGATCGAGGCCGCCGCCGAGAGGGGCTGGATCGACCGGGACAAGGCGATTCTGGAGACCTTGACCGGGATCCGCCGGGCGGGCGCGCAGATGATTCTGACCTACTGGGCGACGGAGGTCGCGCGCGGCCTGTGAGTATGACGGGCTGTGGCCGCGGGCCGGGGGACGATTCTCCCCGGCCCGCGGCCTGTCTCAGCAGTACAGGTTCCCGCCGGGCGTCGTGCCCAGGATCTGCGTGAACTGCTGGTACTTCGTCACCCGGCTCTGGACCTGCGCGGGGTTGCCCCCGTTGCACTCAATGCTGCCGTTGATGCTGCGGATCGTCTCGCCGAAGCCACGGCTGTTGACCATGGCGTTGTGCGCCGTCATCGAGCCGGGGCCGTTCTGGGTGTTCCAGTACCAGAGGCCGGTCTTCCAGGCGACTGCGGCGTTGGTCTGTACGAGCGAGGGGTTCCTGAGCAGGTCGATGCCGAGCGCGTCGCCCGCCGTCTTGTAGTTGTAGTTCCAGCTGAGCTGGATCGGGCCACGTCCGTAGTACTGCGCCGTGCCGGCCGGGCAGCCGTACGGCTTGCTCGTGTCGCAGTAGTGCGGGTAGTTGGCCGTGTTCTGCTCCACGATGTGGACCAGACCGCCCGTCTCGTGGTGGACGTTGGCGAGGAAGGCTGCCGCCTCCTGCCTCTTCACGGTGTCGCTGCCCGTCTTCGCGAACCCCGGGTAGGCGCTCAGCGCGGACGTGAGGCCGCTGTACGTGTAGAAGGAATTCCGGTTCGGGAACATCTGCTGGAACTGCGCCTGGCTGACCACGAAGCTCCCGGAGGGCGGCGGGGTCGTCGGGCAGGTGTACGGGTTCCAGTACCAGGTGCTGATGGTGGGGTCGTAGCCCGGGTTGTCGTGTTCGGCGATGTAGTAGGCGCCGTTGAACCTGACAACGTTGCCAGTGGTGTACCAGGCGCCCTGTGCCCAGTTGGGGGCAGAGGTGCAGACGTCCGCCGGAGCTGCCGTCGCGGCGGGCACGAAGACCGCCGACAGTCCAGTTGCGACGAGGAAGGCGATCAGCAACGCGATGATGCGGTGTCTCAACACTCGCTCACTCCTTTGCGCGGCAACGACCCAGCCCGGGCCAGGCGTTACGGCCCGGGCGGGCCGGTGGGGGGTTGTGCCGCCACTCAAGCGTGCTTGACGTGATCAAGTCAAGGTATAGACCAATGCGAGTGCGAAATCGGCCAACCGGAAAGGGCTCGCACAGTGCACTGTGCGAGCCCTTCCATGCCGACCGCGGCGCTGACTAAAGCCAGGCGTTGTACGGGAGAGTCTCAGCCACCGCGGATGCCCGGGGCTTCAGCGGGACTGACGGGTTGCCCGTGCCCCGGTACCACCACATCTTCCCGGTCTTGTCGCGTGCGAGCAGCGAGCCCTTGCCGATGGATGAGCCGTCGCCCGGCGCGATGAGCGCGGTGTACTGGTTCCAGTTCGAGCCGAGATTTCTGCGCTGGGCGTACGGCTGCGCCGCGTTGCCCGTGCCCTGGTAGAGCCACAGCACGCCAGAGGTGTCGCGGGCGTACAGGTCCGCGATGCCGTCATTGGTGGAGTCGACGCCGCCGGTCATGGCGTTGTAGACACCCCAGCCGGAGCCGACCTTGGTGCGTGCTGCGAACGGCTTCGACTCGACGCCGGTGCCCTCGTAGAGCCACAGGACCCCGGACGTGTCGCGGGCGATGAGGTCCGCGTGACCGTCCTTGGTGACGTCACCCGTGCCGCGTACCGAGTTGTAGGTGTCCCAGCCGGTGCCCACGCGCACGCGAGGCTTGAAGACATCGGAGTCCCTCTTCTTGCCCGAGGCCGGGTAGTACCACAGGAGGCCGGAAGGCTCCCGGGCGACGACTCCGCCGCCCCTGTTGTCCTTGCCGATCGGGGACAGCTTCGTCACCGCGTCGAACGCGTCCCAGCCCGAACCATGCTCTTGGCGCTCGAACTTATCCAGCGGCGGCGGGTCAGGCACGCCGTAGGTTTCGTGCGAGTAGAGCCCACCGGCCGTGTCCCGGCCGAAAACGCGGTACGACATCTCCACCGGCTTGTCGCTGATCACCGCGAAGTTGCTCCACCACTCTGTCGCGCCTTCGTCGCCCGGGAGATAAAGCCTGGCCCGCGCCTCGAGTTTCCACGCCTCCGTGTGAGCCTTGGTGGTCAGGGAGTACTTGATGGTGCTCTCGCCCGCGCCGACGTCGCAGAGGAGCACGCGTAGCCGGCCCAAATAATAATCGTAGACGCAGTCGGCGTTCGTGCCGTCGTCGATCTGGTCGACGTCGAAGTCGGAAGCCCCCGTGTTGTAGTCCCAGGTGCGGAAGCCTTCCCCCGGCTCCACGTACAGCCACACCCGGCCCGCTTTCGGCGCGTTCACCTTGAAGGTGTGGGTGACGGTCCCCCCGGCCGGTACGTCCGGCGTGTCGAACGTGAACGGGTTCGTCGGCGGCTCGTCGGCCGTCGATGCGGCGTGCGAGAACCCACCGGTGGCCAGGAGTGCCAGGGCCGTGGCCGCCACGATGGCGAACCTCCGGCGGGCGTGCACTGGGTGTCGCTGCGTACGCATGTGTTTCCTCCGGTCTTGCGCGAGTGGTGGAAAGGGCCCGCACAGTGCGCGTGCGGGCCCTTCGATGGCGGCTGTGGCCGCTGGCTACATCCAGGCGTTGTACGGGTGGGTTTCAGCCGCCGCAGGTGTCCGCGGCTCCAGCGGGCTGGTCGCGTTGCCCGTGCCCCGGTACCACCACAGCTTCCCGTCCTTGTCGCGGGCGAGCAGTGCGCCCTTGCCGATGAGTGAGTCGTCGCCGGGCGCGATGAGCGCGTTGTAGATGTTCCAGCCCGTACCGACCTTGACGCGGGTGGCGTACGG
The DNA here is from genome assembly GCF_044548015.1 of Streptomyces sp. NPDC052236. Taxonomy (NCBI): domain Bacteria; kingdom Bacillati; phylum Actinomycetota; class Actinomycetes; order Kitasatosporales; family Streptomycetaceae; genus Streptomyces; species Streptomyces sp. NPDC052236. Next base: position 23,124 of record NZ_JBIUBL010000015.1, read on the forward strand.
CTTGGCCGGGTTGCCGGTGCCCTGGTAGAGCCACAGGTCGCCGGATGTGTCGCGGGTGTAGAGGTCCGCGATGCCGTCCTTGGTGACGTCGATGCCGCCGGTCAGAGCGTTGTAGGTGTCCCAGCCGGAGCCGACCTTCGTACGCGCCGCGAAGGGCTGCGACTCGATGCCGGTGCCCTGGTGGAGCCACAGCACTCCGGCCTTGTCGCGGGTGATGAGGTCGGCGTAACCGTCCTTGGTGACGTCGCCCGTGCCGCGTACGGAGTTGTAGGCGTCCCAGCCGGTGCCCACGCGCACCCGCGGCTTGAAGACTTGCCGGCCCCACTTCTTGCCGCTGGCCGGGTAGTACCACAGGAGGCCTGAAGGCTCCCGGGCGACGACGCCGCCGCCCCTGTTGTCCATGCCGATCGGGGACAACTTCGTCACCGCGTCGAACGCGTCCCAGCCCGAACCATGCTCTTGGCGATGCGACTTCTCCAGCGACCCCGGGTACGCCAAGTAGGTTTGGTGCGAGTGGAGCCGACCGGCGTTGTCCCGCCCGAAGACGCGGTACGACATCTCCACCGGATTGTCACTGAGCACCGAGAAGTTGCTCCACCACTCTGTCTTCGCTACGTCGCCCGGCTGATAGAGCCAGGCCCGCGCCTCGATTCCCCACGCCTCGGTGTCCGCCTTGGTGGTCAGGGAGTACTTGATGGTGTTCTCGCCCGCGCCGACGTCGCAGAGGACTTTGCGCTGCTGGTTCGGAAACCAATCGAGGCTGCAGGTGGCGTTCGTGCCGCCGTCGATCTGGGTGAAGGTGAAGTCGGTGTCCTCCGTGCCGATGTCCCAGTAGCGGAAGCCCTCGCCCGGCTCCAAGTACAGCGTGACCTGGCCTTTTTCCGGCGCATTTACCTTGACGGTGTGCGTGACGGTTCCCCCGGCCGGTACGTCCGGCGTGTTGAACGTGAACGGGTTCGTCGGCTCGTCGGCGGTCGGTGCGGCGTGCGAGAACCCACCGGTCGCCAGGAGCGCCAGGGCCGTGGCCGCCACGATGGCGAACCTCCGGCGGGTGTGCCAGGAGTGTCGCTGTGTACGCATGTGTCTCCTCCGGTCTTCCCCTTGAACGAACGGGCAGGAAGGGCCCGCACAGTGCACTGTGCGGGCCCTCCGATGCCGACTACAGCGCTGGACTGGGCTGACTAGAACCAGGCGGTGTACGGGTGGGTTTCAGCCACCGCAGGCGTCCGCGACTCAAGCGGTGCCGCCGCGTTGCCCGTGCCCCGGTACCACCACAGCTTCCCGCCCGCGTCGCGGGCGAGCAGTGCGCCCTTGCCGTTGAGTGAGCCGTCGCCCGGAGCGATGAGCGCGTTGTAGATGTTCCAGCCCGAGCCGACCTTGACGCGGGTGGCGTACGGGCTCGACGGGAAGCCGGTGCCCTTGTAGAGCCACAGGTCGCCGGCTGTGTCGCGGGCGTACAGGTCCGCGACACCGTCCTTGGTGACGTCGATGCCGCCGGTCATGGCGTTGTAGACACCCCAGCCCGTGCCGACCTGGGTGCGGGGGGCGAACGGTGCCGCGTCGTTGCCGGTGCCCTTGTAGAGCCACAGCACTCCGGCCCTGTCGCGCGCGATGAGGTCGGCGTTACCGTCCTTGGTGACATCGCCCGTGCCGCGTATGGAGCTGTAGATGTTCCAGTTGGTGCCCACGCGCACCCGCGGCTTGAAGAGGTCCTGGCTCCACTTCTTGCCATTGGACGGGTAGTACCACAGGAGGCCGTCAGGCTCCCGGGCGACGACGCCGCCGCCCCTGTTGTCCATGCCGATCGGGGACAGCTTGGTCAGCGCGTCGAACGCGTCCCAGCCCGTGCCGTGGTTCCAGCGGTAGTTTTTGGTCAGCGGGTCCACCTCCACCGGGAAGGTTTCGTGCGAGTTGAGGCGGCCGTCGTCGGCCGTGTCCCGCCCGAAGACGCGGTACGACATCTCCACCGGGTCGTCGCTGAGCACCTTGAAGTTGTTCAGCTCCTTGGTCGCGGCGCCGGCCGTCGGTATGAAGGCGGCCTGCGCCTCGAGTCCCCACGCCTCGGTGTCCGCCTTGGCGGTCAAGGAGTACTTGATGATGCTTTCGCCCGCGCCGACGTCACAGTTGACCTGGCGTTCCCCGTTGCCATAGACGAAGGGCACGCACGTGGCGTTCGTGCCGCCGTCGATCTGGCTGACGTTGAGGTCGGACGACTCAGTTGCGACGTCCCAGAAGCGGAAGCCCTGGCCGGGCTCCATGAATAACGTGACCTTGCCTTTTTCCGGCGCGTTCACCTTGAAGGTGTGCGTGACGGTCCCCCCGGCCGGGACATCGGGTGTGTCGAACGTGAACAGGCTCGTCGGCCCATCCGCCGTCGGCGCGGCGGCGTGCGCCAGGCCGCCGGTTACCAGGAGCGCCGTGGCCGTGGCGGCCACGATGACGAACTTCCGCCGGGCGCGCCCGGGGTGTCGCTGCGTACGCATGTGTCTCCTCTGGTCTTCCCCCCGGCCAGGCGCCTGAGCGCCCGGCCCTTACGGATGAGGAGACCCGCCGGTAGATCACATGGTTGTACGTGTTGCGTACGCGACGAAGGATGACCAGATTTCGGGGGTCACGGTGAGCTGGGGGCCCTCGGTGACCTTGGAGTCGCGGATGTGGATGGCACGGGGGTGGGCTGCCACCTCGACGCAGGCGCCGCCCTCGTCGCTGCTGTACGTGGACTTGCGCCACGCGTAGGCGACTTCGAGACACGCGCCGCCATCGCTGCCGCTGTAGCTGGACTTGAACCATTCCAGTGCCGTGCTCATTGCTCTCCTAGCAGCCGGTCCAAAAGGCCCTTCGTCTCCTCGATGTTGAGGGCCTGCGTCCGCAGCATCGCATATTTCTGCGCCAGGATACTGACCTCATCCGGGTCGGTGATGAGCTGACTGCCGCGCTGGGTTTCGGTGTAGCCGACATGCTGATGGTCCGGTGTTTCGAGGAGGATGAACGGACCGGCGAGTGCGGCATGGCCCTGTCGGCCGAGTGGCATGACCTGGAGCGTGACACCTGGAAGGTCGGCGCAGGCGCGGACATGGCGGAGAGTTTCCGCGTACACCTCGTCGCCCCCGAGACGGTCTCTAAGGATCGCCTCGGAGATGATGAAACTCGAAGTCGGGGGCTCCTTCCGGCGCAGAATCTCTTCGCGTTCCATGCGGACTGCTACACGCCGTTCGATCTCGTCCTCGGTAAGGATCGGGATCCTGTTGCGGAAGATCGCGTAGGCGTAGCTCTTTGGCTGGAGCAGACCCGGCAGCACCTGGTTCTCGAACCAGGAAAGCGTGATCGCTTCCGCCTCGATGTCCATGTACTCCTCCGCCCACGCCGGGATCATGTCGATCTCCGGCATGTTCTCCACCGCCGTCTGCAACGCTCTCTTTGTATCCAGCAGTTGGTCCAGAACCGCCGCGATGTCAGGCCTCAGCGGGCGTCTGCCCTGCTCGATCGAGCTGATCGTCTCCTCGTGGACGTTGATCAACTCAGCGAGCTGACACTGCGTGAGCCCGGCGACCCGCCTGAACTGGCCCATCTGAGCGCCCACGAGCTTCATCGTCGACGCGTTCTTCCGCTGCCGCTTTCTGGGGTGCATACCGATCCAACTCCCCGTCCCTGCCCTGAAGTCACGCCCTGAGCGCCCGTACAAATTGCGCGTACGACTTCGCGTACTGCAACACGCTAGTCACAGCTCGTGACGCTTGTCTCATGAACGAGACAATGCAACCCCCCTTGCTTGTCGAGCGGTTCTTCCGCCGTGAGCGCCAAACAGTGTCCGCCGCCAGGGAATTCGTCCGCTCCGCCGCCGCCCACCTCGGCCTCGGGTCGCGCCTGGACGACGTATTGCTCTGCGTGAGCGAACTGGCCACCAACGCGCTCGTACACGGCGTACCGCCAGGGCGCGGGTACCAGCTACGGCTTCTGCTCAACGCCGCCGCTACGTCTCGGCGGCTGCGCGTCGAGGTCCATGACAGCGGCGGCGGGCGGCCACGGCTGCGGGAGCCGGACGGGGAGTCGGGGCGGGGGCTTCTGCTCGTCGCCGCTCTGTCCGACGCGTGGGGGGTCGGCGAGCGCGACCCCGGGAAGGTCGCGTGGTGCGAATTCGAGCTCTAGCGGGTCACCTTGAGCAGGTCGGCGATCCGCGACAGGCCGTCCGCCCCGTAACCCTCCTTGATTGCCCGGTCCAGGATCGCCTGGAACGGCTCGAAAAGCTCCGGACTGAGGCCCTGGTCGCGAAAGGTGGCGAGGAAGTTCGGGAAAGCCGCCTGGTTGACCGCGAGGCTGGAGACGTCCGTCAGGTGCTGCCCCGAGTCGATCGCCTTTGCCAGCTCGGGCGTGCCCGACAGCATCGCGCTGACCCAGGCGACCAGGGGCTCGGCGAATTCCGTGGCCGAAAGGTTTTCTGTACGCACCAGGGCGAAGGCCTGGATGACGCCCGCGAACATGCCGTACATGCCGGTGAGGAGCGCCAGGTCGTGCAGCGCGGCGAAGCCGGGGTCCGTGCCGACGTACTTCGTGCCGCCAAGGGCGGACAGCGTCTCGCGGTGCGCGTCGAACGCCGCTTGCGGGCCGCTGTAGAACACGTACGCCTGCGGGCCCGCGATCATCTGCGGTACGGCCATGATCCCGCCGTCGAGGTACTGGGCCCCCTGCCGCTCCGCCCAGGCGGCCAGCTCGCGGGCCTGGGCGGGGGTGCCGTTGGTGAGGTTGACCAGGGTTTTGCCCGCCAGGTCGGCCGCGAGCGGATGGAGCACCTCCTCGACGTTGTCGTACGTCATGAGGCAGACAACGACGAGCGGGCTCGCGGACACCGCGTCGGGGCCCGTCTGTGCCGGGGTCGCGCCCTGCGCCACCAGGGGGCCGGTCTTGGCGGGGCTGCGGTTCCAGACGGTGGTGGGGTGTCCCGCCCTGAGGAAGGCGGCGGCGAGGGCCGTGCCCATCATGCCGAGGCCGAGAACAGAAACGGGAGGGCGGGTGCTGGGCATGGGTGTGCTCCTGAGTGTGCAAGGGGGTGTGGGCTTCTTGTCCTTCCGATCTTCGACCGGCGCTGGAATGAGAACAAGTACCGACTAATAAGTCGGGTACTCACCATTTGGTGAGTGAGGTGGTGATCAGAGCTCCGGCGGCGCACCCTGGATAAAAGGGGTACCGCTGGAGGTGATCAGCCATGCACACACTCGTTGGATGGCACATCGAGATGGAGTTCGAGGAGGACGGCGAGCGGACCAGCGCGGCAGCCTTGGTGAGACTCGGTGACGGCACCGAGATCCGCGCCCATGGCTACGCCCACCGTCACCCCTCCGATCCGGAACAGCTGCGGGTGGGCGAGGAGATAGCGGGCGCACGCGCGCTCATGGACCTCGCCTCGCAGCTCTTGGAGAAGGCCCACACCGAGATCGACGAAGTGACGGGCCGGACCTCGCACACGATCACGCGCTGAGGTGAGCGGGTGCGCGCCGCGATGCCCCCCGCCGGGTTCTTGGGTTCCGGCGAGGGGCATCAGCGTGTGACTAGTACGTAAGGGCGTCGCTCATGTCGCTCTGCCAGTAGGTCACGAACGCCTTGTCGTCAATGGTCGTGCCCGCCGGGAGCGCGAGTCCCGCCCCCGGGCCGGTCGAGCCCGAGTTGCTGGCCGGGGCGAAGTGAACGGTCAGGCGCTTGGCCGTACGCACGTTCCCGCCGTCGGCGGCGGACAGGCCGATGGCGGCGTACGCGGACTGGCCCGGTGAGAGCGTGACCACTGCCTGCGGCTTGCTGTCCTCCAGGATGTGGGTGGCGGACTGGGCGTTGTCGAAGCCCACGAACGGGGCGTGGTAGGCGTTGCACGCCTTTGAACCGGTGTTGGTCACGGTCAGCAGCAGGTGGTTGATGGGCCGGTTCACTTGGGTGACCTTGACTGTGGTGTTCCCGCCGGTGCAGGTGGTGGTCACGGGGCCCGTGTCTGCCTTGGCGCCGCCGCCGGAGTTCTTGGCGGAGCCGCCGGACGTGCTGGAGCCACTGGAGCCGCCGGACGTGCTGGTCCCGCCGTTCCCGCCGGACGTGCCCGAGCTGCCGGTCTTGGCGTTCCCGCCAGAGGACGCGGGCTGCTCGGTCTGGTCGGTTGCTGCGGGGGACGACTGCTCGCCGGCCGGGACGCTGGTGGCCGGAGCGATCGGGGACGAGGCCGCCACGCCCGACGTCTTTACGTCTTCGTCGGAGCCGCAGGCGGTCAGTGAAAGCGCGGCCAGCAGAGCGGTGGCGGCGATGGCGGTGGAACGGATTCGGCTGTTGCGCATGATGTTCGGTTCTCCCCGTATGAAAGGTCTGTGGATCAGAAGTGGCAGATGAGGACCGTGACGGTCGCCGTGGAGGCGATCAGTACGAGCACGGCCACCGCATCGACTGCGTGGCTGTGTAGACGGGTTCGCATGTCTGCTTCCCGGTGAGCTCTGCGGTGTGATCACAGACTGCGGGGCGGTCGATTCCGGCCGCAACTGCCCCTGGCCCATTGGGGATGCTGGAATGCTGGCGCGTACTGTGACCTGGGGGGATACCCCGTCCCTGGAACGGTGTTCCGGGACGGGCGGCAGGCATTTCGCAGGCATATCGAGGGGGAACGGCGCGTGGCGACACCAGAGGCCGAGGAGTTCGCGGCCCTGCTCAGGGAACTGAAGGACCGCTCGGGACGCAGCTATGGCGTCCTCGCGGGCAAGCTGCATGTGAGTACGTCCACGCTGCACCGGTACTGCAACGGCGACGCCGTGCCCACCGAGTACGCGCCGGTCGAGCGGCTCGCGCGGCTGTGCGCGGCTACGCCCGACGAGCTGATGGAGCTGCACCGGCGGTGGATCGTGGCGGACAGCGCGCGGCGACGGATACGGGCCGAGGGCCCGGTCCTGGAGACTGTGCCTGTGGCTCTCGCCGAGGAGGTCACGCCTCCGGTCCGTCCCGAGGCGGACGAGCTCGCCTCCCGTACCAAGAGCCCCAAGCGGCTGCGCATCGCACTCGCCGCCGGCGCCGTTATCGCCCTCGCCGTCCCGACCGCCGTGATCGCGAACAACGCCGCCTCGCCGGACGAGAAGGAGAAGTCCAGTGCCGTCGCCGGGGCCGGTACCCCGTCCGGCACCCCCGCGTCCCTGTCCCCGTCACCGAGCGCTTCGCCGAGCGTGACCCCCAGCGCGAAGCCCTTGCCCAGCGTGACCACGTCCGCCACACGGCCGTCCGGCAGCCGCACGTCCACCGCTCCGGCGGCGGCTGCCGAGGGCGTACCGCTGCGGGTCGGCATCAGCTCGTACGACTGGGACGAACCCTGCGGCGCGGAATACCTGCTGGGTCAGGAGCCGGGCACGGTCCCGCCGCCACCCGCCGTGCAGGACCGCCGGGGCTGGGCGCGCGCCCTGGGCGGGGTGGACGGCGGCCATCAGCTGCTCCAGCTGACCGCGACGGGCAAGACCTCGGACTCGGTGGTCCTCACCGCCGTGCACGTACGGATCGTGGCGCGCAACGCACCTCTCGCCTGGAACGCGTACAACGTGAGCCTCGGTTGCGGAAGCGGCTTCTCCCCGCAGACCTTCGACATCGACCTGGACGCCGGGCAGCCCCTGGTGAAGCCCGTGGCGGGCCGGAACGGCGACACCGTCGTGCCCGCCAAGGACTTCCCGTACAAGGTCGCGTCGAACGACCCTCAGGTGCTCAACATCGACCTCCACACCGAGAACCACGACGTGTCCTGGTATCTGGAGGTCGGGTGGAGCACCGGGGACCGGCGCGGGACCGTGCGGATCGACGACGGCGGGAAGCCGTTCCGTACGAGCGCGATCGAGGGGCGGCCGATGTACGACTACATGGATGAGAAGGGGACTTGGCTGGTCCGCGAGTACTAGCCGTCAGAGGCGCTCGGGGGTGCGGATGCCGAGGAGCTCCATGCCCTGGTGGAGCGTACGGCCGGTCAGGTCGCAGAGGAACAGGCGGTTCTCGACCATCGCGGGGGTCTCCGCCTTCAGTACCGGGCACTGGTCGTAGAACGTCGTGAGGTGCGACGCCAGCTGGTAGAGGTACGCGGCCAGCTTGTGCGGCTCGTAGGCGGTCGCCACCTCGGACAGCACCTCGGCGAACCGGTCCAGATGCAGGCCGAGCGCCCGCTCCGCCGGGGCGAGTTCGAGCTCCGCGTGAGCTGAGGGCTTGGCGTCGCCCGCCTTGCGCAGGATCGACTGGATACGGGCGTACGCGTACTGGAGATAGACGGACGTGTCGCCGTTGAGGGACACCATCTGGTCCAGGTCGAACTTGTAGTCCCGGGCGGCCGAGGTGGACAGGTCCGCGTACTTGACCGCGCCGATGCCGACGTACCGGCCGTTCTCGATGATCTCCTCCTCGCTGAGGCCGACCTTTTCGGCCTTCTCGCGTACGACCGCCGTCGCCCGCTCCACCGCCTCGTCCAGCAGGTCCTCCAGCCGCACCGTCTCGCCCTCGCGGGTCTTGAACGGCTTGCCGTCCTTGCCGAGCACCGTGCCGAACGCCAGCTGGGCGGTCTTGACCTTGTCGGTCAGCCAGCCCGCCCTGCGCGCGGTCTCGAAGACCATCTTGAAGTGGAGGGACTGGCGGGCGTCCACGACGTACACGAGGGTGTCCGCGCCGAGGTTCCCGACGCGGTCGCGGATCGCGGAGAGGTCGGTGGCCGCGTAGCCGTAGCCGCCGTTCGACTTCTTGACGATCAGGGGGGTCGGGTTGCCGTCCGGGCCCTTGACGTCGTCGAAGAAGACACAGAGCGCGCCGTCCGAGCGGACCGCGACCCCGGTCTCCTCCAGGATCCGGCAGGTCTCCTCAAGCATGTCGTTGTAGCCGGACTCGCCGACCACGTCCGGGTCGTGGATCTCCATGTCGAGCTTGTTGAAGACGGAGTAGAAGTAGATCTTCGACTCGTCCACGAAGCGCTGCCAGAGGGCGAGGGTTTCCTTGTCCCCGGCCTGGAGGGCCACCACCCGGTTGCGGGCGCGGGCCTTGAACTCCTCGTCCGAGTCGAAGAGCACGCGCGAGGACTTGTAGACGCGGTTCAGCAACGAGATGGCCTCCGCGCCGGATACCTCGCCGCTCTTGTGGTCCAGCTCGTGCGGGTGCTCCATCAGGTACTGGATGAGCATGCCGAACTGCGTGCCCCAGTCGCCGATGTGGTGGCGGCGGACCACCTTCTCGCCCTCGAACTCCAGGATCCGCACCATCGCGTCGCCGATCACGGCGGAGCGGAGGTGGCCGACGTGCATCTCCTTGGCGACATTCGGCTGGGCGTAGTCGATGACCGTCGTGCCCGCGTTCTCGGCGTACGGGACGCCGAGGCGGTCGTCGGCGGCGCGGGCGGCGAGGGTCTCGGTGATCGCCTTGTCGGTGATCGTGATGTTGAGGAAGCCCGGTCCGGAGACCTCGATCTCCTTCAGCACGTCGTTGGCGGGAATCGCGGCGACGAGCTGGGTGGCGAGCTCACGCGGGTTGCCCTTGAGCTTCTTCGCGATGGCCAGGATGCCGTTGGCCTGGAAGTCGGCCCGGTCGCTTCGGCGCAGGAGCGGGTCGGCGGGACCGGCCTCCGGCAGAGCTGCCGAGAGGGCGTCCGCGAGGCGCTGCTGCACGGTCGAGGCGAGGGAAGGGACCGAGGGCATGAGCTTCCGTTCCTGTCGAGGGGTCGGGGTGGGGATGGGGATGGGGTTGGGATGGTTGTCAAGTATCCCATGGAGAGGCAAGCCGTTTCCCGGCAGAATGCGGCGGGGCGGGCAACCCCTGAGGGGTAGCCGTCGTCTGGGAGAATGGCTCGTAGCAGCTCACAGAGCTTCAGTAACCGAGTTAATCGAGTTAACAAGGACGAGGACGTGCCGATCGTGGGTCAGAGCAGCACCGAGACCGACTGGGTCTCCCGTTTCGCGGACGAGGTCATCGCCGAGTCGGAGCGACGTGCGCCTGGCAAACCGGTCGTCGTCGCGTCCGGACTGTCCCCCTCCGGCCCCATCCACCTGGGCAATCTCCGTGAGGTGATGACCCCGCACCTGGTCGCGGACGAGGTCCGGCGGCGTGGGCACGAGGTCCGGCACCTGATCTCCTGGGACGACTACGACCGGTTCCGTAAGGTGCCCAACGGGGTCGACGGGGTGGACAAGTCCTGGGCCGAGCACATCGGCAAGCCGCTGACCTCGGTGCCCGCGCCGGCCGGGTCCCCGTATCCGAACTGGGCCGCGCACTTCAAGGCCGCGATGAGCGATTCGCTGGCCGAGCTGCGCGTCGAGTACGACTCCATCAGCCAGACCGAGCAGTACACCTCCGGCGTCTACCGCGAGCAGATCCTGCACGCCATGAAGCGCCGGGCGGACATCGACGCGATTCTCGACCAGTACCGCACCAAGCCGAAGCCCGGTAAGCAGTCGCAGAAGCCGGTCGAGGCAGCCGAGCTGGAGGCGGCCGAGGGCTCCGGCGCGGCGGCCGAGGACGACGGCAGTGGCGCGGGCGTGGCGGGCTACTTCCCGTACAAGCCGTACTGCGGGCAGTGCGAAAAGGACCTGACGTCCGTCACCTCGTACGACGACGCCAGCACTGAGCTCGCCTACACCTGCACGGCCTGCGGCTTCACCGAGACGGTGCTGCTGAGCGAGTTCAACCGCGGCAAGCTGGTCTGGAAGGTCGACTGGCCGATGCGCTGGGCGTACGAGGGCGTGATCTTCGAGCCGAGCGGTGTCGACCACTCCTCGCCCGGGTCGTCGTTCGTCGTCGGCGGGCAGATCGTGCGGGAGATCTTCGGCGGTGTGCAGCCGATCGGCCCGATGTACGCGTTCGTCGGCATCAGCGGCATGGCCAAGATGTCGTCATCGGCCGGTGGCGTGCCCACGCCCGCCGACGCGCTGGAGATCATGGAGGCGCCGCTGCTGCGCTGGCTGTACGCGCGGCGCAGGCCCAACCAGTCGTTCAAGATCGCCTTCGACCAGGAGATCCAGCGGCTGTACGACGAGTGGGACAAGCTGGAGTCGAAGGTCGCGGACGGCACGGCGCTGCCCGCGGACGCCGCCGCGTACTCGCGGGCCGTGCGGACCGCGGCGGGCGAGCTGCCGCGTACGCCGCGCCCGCTGCCGTACCGGACGCTCGCCTCGGTCGTCGACATCACGGCCGGGCACGACGAGCAGACGCTGCGGATCCTGAGCGACCTGGACCCGGCGAACCCGCTGTCCTCGCTGGAGGAGGTGCGGCCCCGGCTGGACCTCGCCGAGAGCTGGATCAGCGCCCACGTCCCGGCCGACCAGCGCACGCTGGTACGCGACGAGCCGGACAAGGAGCTGCTCGGCTCGCTGGACGAGCAGGCGCGCGAATCGCTGCGGCTGCTGGTCGATGGGCTGGACTCGCACTGGTCGCTGGACGGTCTGACGACGCTGGTCTACGGCGTGCCGAAGACGATGGCGGGGCTGGCGCCGGACGCCAAGCCGACGCCGGAGCTGAAGGTGGCGCAGCGGTCGTTCTTCGCGCTGCTGTACCGGCTGCTGGTGGGCAGGGAGACGGGGCCGCGGCTGCCTACGCTGCTGCTGGCCGTGGGTGCGGACCGGGTGCGCAAGCTGCTCGGCGCGTAGCGCTTGTAACGCTTGTAACGCTTGTAACGCTTGTAACGCTCGTAAGCGTGCGGAGGCCGGTCACGCGATGTGCTCGGCCTCCAGCTCCGTCTGGTAGCGCTGCCTGAACTCCGGGATCAGCCGGCGCAGTATCGGGGAGCTGCGGGGGTGGCGGACGCCGTGCCCGTCGGCGAGGTGTATGTCGAGCTGTTCGGGGGTGGGGAAGCCGCCGTGCTCGCTGACGTACGTCCGGAAGACGGGGTACGCGAGCTCGGCGAACTCCGCGTCCTCCACCCCGGTCAGCTCGTCCCCCTGCTCCTGCTCCGGCTGCGGGTACTGGTTGTCGGCGCGGAGGCCGGGGGCGACGCCGTTGAGGGAGCGGCGGGCAGGGCCGGGGCCCTGCGGGACCGGTACCGGATGGGGCTCCAGGCCTTCGACGTACGTCGGGTTGAAGGCGCTCTCGGCGGCGTCCTGGGGCACCTGCGGGGCGGCGAACCAGGGGCTCTCGTGGTTGGTGGTGCGGGTCTCGCCCTTGGGCTGCTGCTGCGTGTACTGCTGGGCGTCCGGGAGCTGGTCGTAGCGCTCGTACTGCTCGAACCGCTCGGACTGCTCCGGCTGGTCGTACTGCTGGTGCTCCTCGTAGCCCTCGTAGCCCTCCCGCTCTTCGGGCCACTCCTGTCCGCGCGGCAGCTGCTGCTGTTGCCGCTCCGGTATTGGCGTGGGTTGCGACGGCTGGGGCGCCGGCGGGAGCAGCGCGGGTTCGATGCCCGCCGCAGCCAGGCCCGAGGGGCCCGTCTCCGCGAGCGGTACGCCGTACTTCGCCAGGCGCAGCGGCATCAGCGACTCGATCGGAGCCTTGCGGCGCCATGACCGTCCGAACCGGGCCTGGAGGCGGGCCTGGTAGATCAGCCGGTCCTGCTCCAGCTTGATGACCTGCTCGTAGCTGCGCAGCTCCCACAGCTTCATGCGGCGCCACAGCCTGAAGGTGGGGATGGGGGAGAGGATCCAGCGGGTGAGGCGTACGCCTTCCATGTGCTTGTCGGCGGTGATGTCCGCGATGCGGCCCACGGCGTGGCGCGCGGCCTCGACGGAGACGACGAACAGGATCGGGATCACCGCGTGCATGCCGACGCCGAGCGGGTCGGGCCAGGACGCCGCGCCGTTGAAAGCGATGGTGGCCACGGTGAGCAGCCAGGCGGTCTGGCGCAGCAGCGGGAATGGGATGCGCAGCCACGTCAGAAGCAGGTCCAGCGCGAGCAGGACGCAGATGCCCGCGTCGATGCCGATGGGGAAGACGACGGAGAAGCTGCCGAAACCTTTCTTCTCGGCCAGCTCGCGCACCGCGGCGTACGAGCCCGCGAAGCCGATCGCGGCGATGACCACCGCGCCCGTGACGACGACCCCGATGAGTATGCGGTGCGTGCGTGTCAGCTGCATCGCGGCCACGCGCGATCCCCTCCCCGTCCTTTGGTCCGGACCGTTCGCCGGTCCAGTTCCAGTGCCAGTCCAGTCCAGCAGGGGCACAGCCTGGCACATGCGTTCGGGGATCGTCGCTTCGGGCGGCCTCCTGGCGTCCGCCTGATGTCTTCCCGGCATCCCTCGGAGGGTGCGTCAGGGTAGGCGCTTCGGTTACGGGTTGGCGACGGCGACCGAGGCCACGGCCTCCTTGGCGGCTGTCACGGCGCCCTTCATCAGCTCGGCGTCGGCCGGGGCATTTCCGCCCGCGTAACCGGTGCCGTTGTAGGTGAGCGTGATCACGACATTGCCCGTACGCGTCACGATCGTCGCGTAGTTGAAGTCCTCGCCGGTCTTCGTCAGGTCGTACACAACGGCCGTCGCCACGTCGCCGACACCGGCCGCGGGCGAGGTCCGGACCTTCTTGGCGCCCTCCGAGGCCTTCGCCTTGGCGATCTCCTTGACGTAACTGTCCTCGGCGCGCTGCTCGCCACTGAGGCCGAGGGCCTGCTCGGAGTCGTAGCGGAGGAGGGAGACGTCGAGCCAGCGGTACTGCGAGCCCTTCACACCGTTGTCGTCCAGACCGTTCCAGGAGCAGCTGGTGCGGTTGGCGAGGTCCGAGGACTTGCCGACCGTGCCCGCCTTGACCTTGGTCTCCGGCACCAGCAGCCCGACCGTCTTCGCGGAGATCGTCTTGCAGGAGGTGGGCAGCTTGGCGAACTTCGCGGGGGCGACGGTCGCGGACGGCTTCGCGTCCGGGGAGTCCGGGGCGCCGGAGGAGGGCGAGGCGGATTTCTTGTCGCCGTCGGAGTCGGAGCCCGATGAGCAGCCTGCGACGACGAGCATCACCGGGACGGCTGCGCAGGCGAGAAGGCGAGTGAGTCGCGAGGCTGAACGGTGCATGGTTCCTTCAGTCGATCGATGTGCATGCCGGGCGAGGCCACGGTACGCGGACACGGCGGGCACGCGGGCGGGTCCGCCGATACGCGCGTACGTCCGCACGTCCGGTGCGAACCCGCTCAGTCGGTGAACTGCTCGGCGAGTCTGCGGGCCAGACTCTGCGCCTTGTCCTGCAGTTCCTTGCTGTCCGGGACCTCGGTGGCGAGGGCGGACTGCTCGGTGTACACGAGGGTCACGATCACGTTCGATGTGCGGAAGACCACGCTCACGGCTCGGTTCTGGGCGGTGGAACCGGACCCGGCGGCGGTGAGGGTGTCGTCGAGGAACGCGGCATCCCCGAGCCCGTCGAGCTCGCGCGGCTCAAAGCCGTCGGACGGGTCAGTGCCGGTGTCCGTGGGCGCCGACGGCGCGGCGGGGGACGTGGTCTGTGACCCGCTCGGGGTTGCGGACGCGGACGCCGGATCATCGGCGTCATCGGGGGTGATCGGCACCGAGGCCGCGCTCTGCTTCTTCGCGAAGACCTCCTGCGCCAGGTCGTCGTCGCTCACCGTCGTGTCGTACGAGACGACGCGCTCGTAGTCGAGCGTGAGGCGGTGCGAGGCGTCCGGGGCGTCGGCCTTCCAGCTGCACCCGACGCGGCGGTCGGTGTCGTAGGTGACGGAGGGCGTGCCACGGAACAGCTTGCCCTGCTGTTCCTCGGTCAGCTCGGCCGCGCCGGGCAGCAGGTCCTTGAGGACCGAACTTCCGACGGTGCCGCAGGGCTCGCGGAGCGTGCGGTACTTGCCGGCGGGGGCGGAGGAGGGCTGGGTCTGGCCTGCTTTGGAGTCCGTGGCGGAGCCATCGGCGCCGGTGTCGGCGGTGCAGCCGGCGAGGAGCGCTACGAGGAGCGCAGCCAGGCCGGGCACGTACGCCTTTCGTTGCACGGTCCCAGGCTCCCTTCGGGAGGAAAAGCGGTTGCCGCCCACTGGCGGCCGGTGGACACAATGTCTACCGCACGCGCTGCTGTGGATGCCGATCGGCCGAGTCTATTGCCGATCTTGGCACCGGCATTTGCGCTCTGAGGCTTTTGGGGGGAATCGAGAAACGATGTCGTATGTAGAGGTACCGGGCGCCAAGGTCCCGATCCGGATGTGGACCGACCCTTCGGCGGTCGAAGGCGCTGCCATGCAGCAACTGCGGAACGTCGCCACCCTGCCCTGGATCAAGGGCCTGGCGGTGATGCCGGACGTGCATTATGGCAAGGGTGCGACAGTCGGCTCGGTGATCGCGATGCGCGGGGCGGTCTGCCCGGCGGCGGTCGGCGTCGACATCGGCTGCGGTATGTCGGCCGTGAAGACCTCGCTCACCGCCAATGACCTTCCGGGTGATCTCTCCCGGCTCCGCTCGAAGATCGAGCAGGCGATCCCGGTCGGCCGGGGAATGCACGCGGACCCGGTGGACCCGAGCACGCTGCGGGACTTTCCGGTGGCGGGGTGGGAGGACCTCTGGCGTCGGTTCGACGGGGTGGCCGATGCAGTCAAATTCCGTCAGGAACGGGCCACAAAGCAGATGGGGACGCTCGGATCGGGAAACCACTTCGTCGAGGTGTGCATAGATACGTCCGATTCTGTGTGGCTCATGCTGCACTCCGGTTCCCGGAACATCGGCAACGAACTTGCCGACTTCCATATCCGTGAGGCTCAGAAGCTGCCGCACAACCAGGGCCTGATCGACCGTGATCTCGCCGTCTTCATCGCGGAGACCCCGCAGATGGAGGCGTACCGGAACGACCTGTTCTGGGCGCAGGAGTACGCGAAGTACAACCGCGCGATCATGATGAGCCTCTTCCAGGACGTGGTCCGCAAGGAGTTCAAGAAGGCGAAGGTCACCTTCGAGCCCGTCATCTCCTGCCACCACAACTACCTGGCGGAGGAGCGGTACGAGGGCATGGACCTCCTGGTCACGCGTAAGGGCGCGATCCGCGCCGGAAGCGGGGACCTGGGGATCATTCCGGGTTCGATGGGGACCGGTTCGTACATCGTGAAGGGCCTCGGGAACGCCAAGTCCTTCAACTCGGCGTCGCACGGCGCGGGCCGGAAGATGAGCCGCACCGCCGCGAAGCGCCGCTTCTCGACGCGGGACCTGGAGGACCAGACGCGGGGCGTGGAGTGCCGTAAGGACTCCGGCGTCGTGGATGAGATCCCGGGCGCGTACAAGTCGATCGACCAGGTCATCGACCAGCAGCGGGACCTGGTCGCGGTGGTGGCGAAGCTCAAGCAGGTGGTGTGCGTGAAGGGCTGACCCCGGGCTGACCCCGGGCTGACCCCGGGCTGACCCCGGGCCGGCCCGGGGCTGACCCCGGGCTGTGCCGGGCGTCAGCGCGTCACAGCTCCCGGTGGACCTTGGTGTTGGAGGCCTGGGCGCGGGGGCGGACCACCAGGAGGTCGATGTTGACGTGGGAGGGGCGGGTGACCGCCCAGGTGATGGTGTCGGCGATGTCCTCGGCGGTCAGCGGCTCGGCCACGCCCGCGTAGACGTTGGCCGCCTTTTCCGCGTCGCCCCGGAAGCGGGCCGTGGCGAACTCGTCCGTCTTGACCATGCCGGGGGCGATCTCCACCACGCGGACCGGCGTGCCGACGATCTCCAGGCGGAGGGTCTCGGCGAGGACATGGGCGCCGTGCTTGGCGGCGACATAGCCCGCGCCGCCCTCGTACGTGGCGTGGCCCGCGGTGGAGGAGACGATCACGACCGTGCCGTCGCCGCTGGCGGTGAGCGCGGGGAGCAGCGCCTGGGTGGTGTGGAGGGTGCCGATGACGTTGACCTCGAACATCTGGCGCCAGTCGGCGGGGTCTCCGGTGGCGACGGGGTCCGCGCCGAGTGCGCCGCCCGCGTTGTTGACGAGTACGTCGACGGAGGGGAGGCGGTCGGCGAGGGCGGCGGCGAAGGCGTCGACGGCCGGGCGGTCGGTGATGTCGAGGGCGTACGCGGTGGCCTGGTGGCCCGCTGCGGTGAGCTCGGCGGCGAGCGCCTCGACGCGGTCCTTGCGGCGGGCGGTGAGGACGACGTGGTAGCCGGCGGCGGCGAGTTGCCGTGCGGTGGCCGCACCGATGCCGCTGCTGGCTCCGGTGACGACGGCGACAGGGGTCCCAGCGGCAGTCATGTCCAGCTCCTCGCGCGTGTGATCGATACGAGGCCAGGATATGCGGGCGGAGGCTCGTACCCCGACTCGCCGGAGCTGAGGGGCAATCAGGGGTAAATGTAATCAATAGGTATCTTCGGGTCATGTACGCGAAGCGCAAGGTGCTGTGGGCGGCGTCCGTCGCCGCCGTGGTGATGGTGGTCGCCTCAGGGGTGAGCGCGGACGCGGGTGGTCGGGTGATCGCCCCGGAGGCGGATATGGCGCACCACGGACACGCCTCCCTGACGAACGGGCGGCTCGGGGTCTCGCTGGTGACCGAGAATCTCGGTCCCGCCAACCTGCGGAACGCGACCGTGCGGCTGACCCTCTCGGTACGCCCTGCGGGCGCCCAGGCGCTGCCCGCCGGGTGTCTGTGGTCCGCCGATCAGGTGATCATGTGCGCGACGGGCGCGCTGCGGGCGGGCGGGACCGGGCGGCACTTCGTGCTCGATCTGCGGACGGTGGGAGCTCCGGACGAGGTGGTCGTCAACGTCGCCACGCAGTGGAACGGCGGCGCCGGCGACCGGAACCCGCGGAACAACGAGCACCGGGTGCTGACGCCTGCCACCGGGGATCCGTACGTCTTCTGAGCTGTACGTGTCACCGGTTGGACGCCCAGGCGATGTAGCCGTCGGGGCGGATCAGGAGCACGGTGCGGCGGTCCGTGGTCCAGTGCGCCCGTACGACGCGGTCGGGGGCGGCCAGGAAGGCGGGTGTCCCGCCCGGGTCGAGGACGCCCGGCGGGGTGACGAGCACGAACTCTCCCTTGCGCAGCAGCTCGTACAGCCTGCCCGCGGAGAGCGTCAGGTCGGGTACGCGTCTGCCGGTGAGGGGATGGTCGCCGAGCCCGCCGCCGTACGAGATGCCGATCCCGGTGACCACGCGTATCGCCCTGGTGGCCACGGGCGGGACGGTTTCGAGGGCGCGAGTCCCGACGGAGCGGGCCGCGCGCCAGAACGGGGTGCGTCCCATGGCGAGGCGGACCAGCGCGCCGCTGGCACGCAGCACCAGCTTGCCGACGGGGTGCCGCTCGGACTGGTAGCTGTCCAGCAGCGCCTCGGGGTCGGGCGCGTCGCCGCGCAGCACCGAGGCGAGCTTCCAGGAGAGGTTCGCCGCGTCCTGGAGGCCGGTGTTCATGCCCAGGCCGCCGGCCGGGGAGTGGACGTGCGCCGCGTCGCCCGCGAGGAAGACACGGCCGGAACGGTAGGAAGGGACCTGCCGCTCGTCGCTGTGGAAGCGGGAAATCCAGCGGGGGTCGTGCATGCCGAGGTCGGTGCCGAGGGCGGTGCGGGCGATCTCCCGCATCTCGTCGAGGTCGGCGGGCTCGATGTCGGGGACCTGGTTGCGGCTGTTCCAGCCCATGGCGCGGAACCAGCCGCCGCCGAAGGGGGCGATGACGGCGATGGTGCCCCTGACGCCGTTCACCGTGATGGCGTCCGCGGGTTCCTCCGTGAGCCTGACGTCCGCGAGGATCATGGAGCGGATGACGGATGTGCCGGGGAAGGGCAGGCCGAGGGCGGTGCGGACGGTGGAGCGTATGCCGTCGGTTCCGACCAGATAGCGGGCCCGGAGGGTGCTTCGCGTGCCGTCGGCGTCCTGGAGCTCGGCGGTGACCGTGTCCGTGTCCGTGGCGGTGTCGGTGTCGTCGGTGTCGGTGTCCGCGGACTGGCTCAGGGTGACCAGCTCCGTCCCGTACCGGAAGTCGACGCCCGCCGACACGGCCCGGCGCTCCAGCAGCTCCTCCACCTCGTACTGCGGTGTGATCAGGACGAAGGGGAAGCGGGACCGCAGCTGCGACAAGTCCAGCGAGAGCCGGCCGAACAGCCGCAGACCGCTGACGGGAGTGCCCGTCTTGACCAGCTCGTCGGCCAGCCCCCGGGCGTCCAGCAGCTCCAGCGTCCGGGCGTGCACCCCGAAGGCGCGCGTCAGATTGCTGGTCTCGTGCGGGCGGCGCTCTATGACGGTGACCGGGAGGCCCGCGGCGGCGAGGTCGCCCGCGAGCAGCAGCCCGGTGGGGCCCGCGCCTACGACGAGGACGTCTGTGTCTGTGTCGGCGGTCATGCCTTGCTGGGTACCCTGCCGGCGAGCGCATAGACCAGACCGGGGAGCGGCTGCGCCGTACAATTTCTGCATGACGCAGAAGGAGCAGGGCGGGCGGCGACCTGAGCTGATGGCAGAGCTGTCCGCCGCGTCACGCCGTTATATGGCCGCGTACGCCCTTTTCAATCAGGCGGTCGCCGACCGCCTCGGGCTGCATCCGACCGATATGCAGTGCCTCAATCTGCTCAGCCTGGAGCCCGGTCCTGTCACCACGGGCCGGATCGCCGAGCTGACCGGGCTCACCACCGGGTCGGCGACACGGCTCGTCGACCGGCTGGAGCGGGCCGGGTACGTCACGCGTGAGCGCGACACCGCCGACCGGCGGCGGGTGCTCGTGACGACGGAGCCCGAGCGGATGGCTGAGTTCGGCGCGGTGTGGCAGCGGCTGAACGGCCCCTGGCACGCCATGTTCGATGCGTACGACGACGATGAGATCGCCCTGCTCACCGCCCATATGCGACGGACCGCGGAGCTCAGCGCCACGCAGGTCGAGCGGCTGCGCGGCGGTGAGCTGTAGTCGGCGGAGAGATTACGCCGCCGCGTCCCCGAATTCGCGCACCGCGTCCGCGACTATCGCCTCCAGGCGGGCGTGGTGCGCGCCCCGCCAGTACACGCGCTTGCACTCCGTGCACTGGGCGAAGATGTCGTACGAGCGCTGTGTGCCCTGTTGCAGCTGCTCCTGGACGGCGTCCTTGTCCGCTCCCGCCAGCGGGCCGTTGCAGGCGGTGCACCGGGTCCAGGGCGCGAGCGGTGGCGCGAACCGCTCCAGTACGTCCCGCAGTTGGTCGTCGGGCCGGTCGCTGTAGATGTACGCCCCCGCCCAGAGCTCCCGCCGCCGCAGCAGCCCGCGGTCCCGGGAGAGCAGTACGCGGCGCTCCTTCGCCGAGAGCGTGGCGAGCGCCGGGTCGCCGATGTCCTCGTTCTCGTACGCCGCGTCGACGCCGAGGAGCCGCAGCCGCCGCGCCAGCGTGCCGAGGTGGACATCGAGCAGGAAACGGAGCGGGGCGCCGGGGACCTGCTGTGGCCGTTCGACGCCGTACACCTCGACGCTCTCGCCCGCGCGCGGGATATGGGCGACGGTGACCTGACGGCCGTCCACGAGCAGCCGGCCCGCCTCGGTGAGCGGCACGCCGAGCGACTCGACGGCGTGGCCGAGCGTCGAGGAGCCGTCGGTGACCAGGGTCGTACGCTCCTGACGGTGCTCCGGCGGGACGAAGAGGCGCAGCTCAGGGGCGAAGGCGATGGTGATCTCTGGTCCGTTCACACCGCCAGCATTTCACCGGGTGGCGTGTGGCGGCCAAGATTTAACGCATAAGCTGCGTGACGCAGATAATTCTCCTCTACGGCTTCAGCAGGTCCAGCCGCCAGTCGTTGGACCGGTGCACCTGGCCCGGCGGGTATTCGAAGTCGCAGTCGCCCATCAGCTCGAAGCCCGCCTTGCGGCACACCGTGTTCGACGGGCCGTTGGACACGTTCGGGAAGGCATGCAGATAGCGGTGCTTGTGCTCCGCCCGCGCCATCGCGACCACCGCGATCGTGGCCGCCGTCGCGATGCCGAGCCCCTGGAATTCGGGCAGGACGCTCCACCCCGTCTCGTACACCTGGTCCCCGTTCCAGGTCTGCTCCCAGAAGCCGACGCTGCCCGCGGGCTGCTCTCCGGGCAGCAGCACGATGCGGAACATCCGGCCTTTGCCGGTCCGGTCCGCGCTCAGGTCCACATAGCGTTGATGGCGCCCGATCAGCTGTTCTTCTGTTTCGGGGCCGCCGAGCTCGGTCGTCATCTCGGGTGCGTTCGCGGCGCGGAGCAGGTGAAAGTCATCCTTGGACCACGGCTCGATCCGTACCGCCGGTGTCTTGATCTCCATGTCACGCAGCGTAGGACGAAGGTCTGACAACGGCGGGTCGTGCGGCGTCGTGCGGCCGGAGCTACGGGCGTGCGTACGCGGTCGGCGGGACGCCCACCGTCGCCGTGAAATCCCGTACGAGGTGTGCCTGATCGCTGTATCCGAGGTCGGCGGCGAGCGCGGACCAGTCCAGCGTCCCCGCCTCCGCCTCGCCCGACTCGGCGCGCTCCAGCGCCTCATGGATGCGGTAGCGCAGGATCACCCACTTGGGACCGACCCCGACATACGCGGCGAACAGCCGTTGCAGGGAGCGCGCGGACACTCCTTCCGCCGCCGCCATTTCGGCGACCCGACGGATCGAGCGGTCCGTACGTACGCGCTCGACCAGCGCCGTCATACGCAGCGCCTGCGGGTCGGGCCGCGGGTCCAGGTCCAGGAGGAAGGCGTCCAGGGCGGCGACCCGCGCGTCCTCCGCCTCGTGTTCGATGACGGTGTCCGGGTCCACGCCCGGCAGGACCTCTGCCACCGGTACCCGTCGGCCCGTCCAGTGGGACACCGGCCGGCGCGGCGCGAAGGGCCGGAAGCCGCCGGGGCGGAACGTCGCCCCGCACACCCGGCCCCGCCCCGCCAGCTTCTGGGTGAAGAGGCCCAGCCCGACGCCCGCGACCTCGCCCCAGGCAGGCTCGTCGCCGTGGCGCTGGAAGACGACGTTCACTGACGGATGCGGCACCACATGGGAGACGTACGGCTCGGTCAGATCCCAGTCGATGAGCCAGTAGTGCTCAAGATACGGACGCAGCGCCGGGGCGGGCTGCCGACGGCGGAAACGCACCCGTGCGAAGAGCTCGCGGGAATCGACGATGCCCTGGGTGTCCCGTCGTGGACCCGGACCTGGACCTGCCATGCCGGGAATCCTATGTCGCGTTCTTTCAATACGCGGGGGCCAGGCGGTCCCTACCGTCGAGCCATGACCAACACCATCAGTGACCTGCTCGAATCCGCTGCGGAACGTGTCGTGCCGGTGGTGCGGGGCATCGCCGGCGACCAGCTGGCCGACCCGACGCCCTGCGCCGAGTACGACGTACGCGCGCTGACCGACCACCTCTTCCACGTCGTGGTCAACTTCCAGGAGCTCGCGGCGAAGAGGCCCGCCGACTTCTCCGCCGTACCGCACTACACCGAAGGCGAAGGCGAAGGCGAAGGCGAAGGCGAAGGCGAAGGCGAAGGCGAAGGCGAAGGCGAAGGCGAAGGTGAAGGTGAAGGCGAAGGTGACTGGCGGGCCCGGTTCGCCGACGAGACAGCGGCGCTCGTCAAAGCATGGGCGGCGCCCGGCGCGGAGGAGGGCACCACGGGTGCCATGGGGCTCCCCGCCAGGACCGTTGGCCAGATGGTGCTGGGCGATCTGACCGTGCACGCCTGGGATCTGGCCCGCGCCACCGGGCAGGAGTTCACGCCCGAACCGGTGGTCGTCGGTGAGCTGGAGCGCTGGCTTGGGGAGATGGCGCCGATGGCCCGGAAGGCGGGCGTGTTCGGGGAGCCGTTCCCCTTGCCGGCGGAAGGCGTGTCGCAGTTCGACCGGGTGCTGGCGCTGACCGGGCGGGACCCGCACTGGCGCGCGTCGGTGGCGTAGCGGTATCCGCCTACCGCGGGCTCCCGCCGCCCGGCTTATTGCCGTGACGGCGGGCCTCGCGGGCGAGGCGGCCCCGGTTCTCCCGCTGGTAACGCCGCTCCAGCCGGGTCTGACTGTCCCGGCGGTCGCGATACGCCCGGTACTCGGAGTCGCTCCGGCCGCCGGAGCTGCCGCCCCCGCCGCGTCTGTAGCGGACATGGCCGAAGACAAGAACAGCCGCGGCCAACCACAGGACGGGTTCCTGGAACCCGAAGCCGATCAGGGCCACGACGAAAAGCAGGAGGAATGGGCTCACGGTGGACCTCCGCGCGGGGGCAGTGAGTTGCTCTGCCGGGCGGTGGCGCTCAGGCGGGGGTCCTCGGGCGGCGCGGCTCGGCGCGCCGCCCAACCTAGCCCCGGCCGCGCGATTCGAGAAGACTACGGACTCACGTAAGGTGTCTTACCCAAGAACACCTATTACGTGTGGGGGCGGCGTGGATACCGAGATCGTGCGGGCGTGGGTCGATGGCTGGGTCATCTCTCGCGGGGCCGCCGCTCCCGTGGAAGAGCCTTGGGGATTCACGGTCGACGTCGGAATGCCCCAGCATGTGACGCGGCACATCCTGCCCAGCGCCGACGAGGCGCTCGTGCGCAAGCTCATGGAGACGATCACCGCGCCCGGCACCTGGCTCAAGGTATTCACGGCGCCGGAGACCATCGAGCCCTGGCTCGCACCCGGATGGTCCTTCGACGACCCCGGCTTTCTGATGTCGACAAGCCTGCGTCCGTACGCCGTGGAGCTGCCCATCGGCTACCAACTGCGCACCTGGAGCCGGGGCGATGTGACCCGCGCCCTCATCCTGGACGGGGACGGCGCCTTCGCCGCTCGCGGCCAGGTCGCCGGGGCCGCCTCCCGTACCGGCTACGCCGTGTTCGATCAGATCGAGACCGCGCCCGCGCACCGCCGCCGGGGCCTGGGCCGGGTGGTCATGCACAGCCTGGCGAACGAGGCTCTCGCGGCGGGCGCCCGGGTCGGGGTGCTCGGCGCGACGGTTGACGGGCGGGGCCTGTACGAGTCACTCGGCTGGACCACGCACGCACCGCTCACCGGTGTCATCCTCGTGCCGTCCTGAGGCCTGAGGCCAGGGGCAGCCGGTCAGGGCCACACCAAGCAGTACGGCTGGTGCCCCGCCTCATGCAGTCGTACCGAGAAATCCTGCCATTCGTGCAGCGATTGGGAGCGGGCAGGTGCTGACCTGGGATTTCGCGGCGAAGTGTGTGTTGACCTGCGAAAACTCCTCTCCGTAGTTCTCACGGGTCAACGCTGTTTCCCAGGCTCATGTGCCCTGGATGTGCCCTGTCGGCTGCCAGGACTCGGGTGGTGGTTCCGGCAGCACGCCGGTAGCGGAGGGCTGCAGTCCCCGACCGGTCAGGAAGCATGAGTCAAAACTGCCGGAGATCGTTCGGGCTTCGGAAATGGTGCATGAGCCTCAGAGTGAGTTCTTCGGCGATCGTCGGCACCGCGGCGCCGATAGTCGCGGCGTCCCAGACCTCGTCGGGCATGATCTGCACCGGGCCGCCGCGTCCGTTGCGTGCCAGGACCGCGCTGTTGGAGACTCTGGCGGCGTCCAGGCTCATCACGGTCAGGATCTCGGCGGGATCAATGGCCATTGCGGGGGCGAATCGGGTTCGCGGGATATCGTGGAGACGCAGCAGGAGCTGGAGCAGGTCAGCAACGCGTTCTTGGGTGTGCTCTGGGTCGAGCACCGGCATGTGCAGGCTGCTGGATCGGGGCAACGACTCCCAGCAGGCTCGCTGGCCAGACCCAGTAATCACCAGACCAACGCTGCGACCGCGCCTCGGATCGCGGACATACGCAGCGGCGAAGTCGGCTTCGAGGACGCTGGACACTTCTTCGGTGGCTGTGAAGAACGACTCCGACCGCCCCAGGGATACGAGGTCGTCCTTGAGCTGGTTCATCTGACGCATGGGCAGCCGCGGGCTGTCCTCCGGGATCAGGTGAACTTCCATCGTGGCGCCCTCGCTGGACCCTAGCGGTAGCAGCTTTCTTCGCCAGGGAACCGGCAGCGGCTCCTTGAGCTGGTGCCCGACGGGAGCGCTGGCGATGAGAGGGGCGTCGATGGTGTCGGAGCGTGAAGACGGCAGCTCGGCCTCGACTGCTCCGGGAGAGGTCAGCGCCTTGATGACGGCGATGGTCAGGGCCGCTGCGTTGTCGGCGGCGATGAGCTGGAAGCCGCCGTTGTCCGTGTGCTGCTTACTGCCGTCAGCCCGGTCACTGATTCCACGGATGACCAGCGCCGGAACCTGGTCGGCCATGGACGCGGCACCTGCGAAGCCTGCCCCTTCCGTCTCGATCGCGGCAACGCCGTTGTAGTGCTCGTCTAGGAGCTTCTGCAGGGTGGACGCCTGGGCGTTCACCACCACCTCGCCGGCGGCGATCGGTTTGAAGTGGACTTCGGGGGCCTCCCGGCCCGCTGGCAGTAGAGCCTGTGCCCAGTTCGGGTCCAACACGGCGAAACGGGCTGCCTGCTCAAGGCGGTGCGATGCTGGCCAAGTCTCGGGCCGGGTCTTGAAGGTGTCTTCCTGCTTTCCTCCGTGGTAGGCGAAGACTCGGGTCGCGACGACGACGTCGCCCAGCGCCATGTCGTGCTTCGTGCGGCCAGCGATGCCCGTGAAGAAGACGGCATCCGGTCCGATCATGCGGATGGCGCGCTCAGTGAGAATGGCTGCGCCCTGGTTCCCCTGGCCGACCTGAGCGAGGTACACCTCCCAGTTGGTTCCCGGGATCCGGCCACGCTCGAAAATCGTCCCTGCCTCATGGTCGATCCGCTGTAGGTCCGGGACCCGCGCCCGCACGGCTCGGTACTCCAGCGGCAGCGCGGTGAAGACAACGATCTTTCCGCCGGATGAACGCACGTAGCACCTCACGAAGACTGGCTTGCCTACCCGAGTCCGAGCGACCGTGCAATTCTGCACCGATGCGCCTGGGACACGGATCACAGCGTAGCTCTAGGGTCGGACAACTCTGTTCAGAGGCAGGGCGGTTGGATATAGGTTCGATCCCCGCTCAGTCTTTCAGAAGGTGGATGCCGTGGCCGCCACAGAGGACGTCACCGAGAGTAAACTGCTGCTGGCCGAGTACGACCGGATCAAGGAGGAGCAGAAGGCTCGGATTGGATTCCGCGACAACCTGCTCTACGTCACGCTCGCCGCTTCTATCGCGGTCCTGGCGATCACCGTCCAGAACAGGCACGCTCAACTGTTGCTCGCCGTCCCCGTGATCTGCCTGGTCCTGGGCTGGACCTACCTGGTCAACGACGAGAAGATCTCAGCGATCGGCCGCTACATCCGCGACCAACTGGGGCTGCGGTTGGCCGAGCTCAGTGGTGCCCGTGGCGCTGTGTTCGGCTGGGAGATCTACCACCGTGATGACGCGAGCCGCACTACGCGCAAGCGCCTGCAAACCGCTGTCGATCTATTCACGTACTTGGCATTGCCGATGACCTGCGTGATCGCATTCTGGAGCTCTCGCGACGTCCATCCTTTGCTCTTGATCATCTCCATCGTGCAGACGCTCGCCCTAGCCGTGCTGGGCTGGCAGTTCCTGCACTACGCCGAGCGCTAGAGCAGCGTCCCAGACCGGTTAATTTCTCGCCCTACGAGCCAGCTGGTTGCCGACCCGGGATCGAGAAGGCCCTACAGCCCCTCGCCGAGGATCTGCCCGAGCGTCGCCGCCTGTTTCGCCATCCCCCGCTTCCACGGTGTCCCGTCGCCCGCGGCGATCTCCCGCCACAGTGCCGCTGTGGCCGCGCCGAACGCTGCGAGTACTTCCGGCTCGGCATTCCGCCACGACGGGAAACGGCCTGCAAAGGCGACCGCTGACTCCCCCGGGTGGCCGGCATCCATGAGCCGCAACGCCAAGGCACCCGGGTCGATCCAGGCCGCGCCCCGTGTCGGCCACGCCCAGTCGACGAGCCGGGCCCGCTCGTCGACGATCAGGACGTTGTCCGGGGCGAAGTCTGTGTGCAGCAGCGAGTTGCCGCTGAAGTGCTGCAACGCGCCCGGCGGGGCGTAGCCCGCCCACCGGTCCACAGCGTCCTTGATTTCGATGTCGGCCGGGGCCGTGATCCCTTGCAGCTCGGTGAGCGAGGCTTCCACGAGCGGCAGGTCCGGCGAGCCGGGCGTGTAGTCGGCATGGCGGCCGTCAACCACCTCGTAGCCGAGAAGACTCCAGCCGTCGAGCTCCAGGTGCCAGTACAGGCGCGGGCAGGACGCCGGCAGGTGCGGGGCGATGGCCGCCTCACGGCGCTGCGCACCGACCTGGGGGTGGTCGGCCGGGATGCCCTTCACGAAGACGCTGCCGCTCTCGGTCTTGAGGACGGAGGCGATGCCGGAGTTCATGCCGCCTTGCACGGTCACCGTCTGGTGCACGGCGCCGGTCTTGTCGGTGACGGCTCGGCGGACGTCGGCGGGGAGTTGTTCGAAGGGGATGCGGGACATGGACACGCGCGGTTCCTCAGGGAGTGCTCGGGTACGGAGAATGCCACCCCGGCCAGGGTACGGCCAGGGCGGCACTCAGGGGGTGGAACAAGGCGGTCGGCAGGGGTGCCGCCCGTGGTGGATTTAGTACGGCTGGTCGTCACCGGCCGAGCAACTGCACTCGGCGCCCTCGGCGGCCTCGTCCAGGTCGGCGATGATCTGGAACTCGTCGTCCTTGATCGACGCGGCGGCCAGCGGCACCGGCAGGACGCCGGTCGGCCCATCCGCCGGACGCCGTCCGATGGTGAGCAGCACCGGCTCGCGGGGCGGGGCCAGGGTTGCGGTGGGCGGAGTCATGATCCGTAACCTCCATGTTGGCAGTAGAGCTCTCGTCGGTCCCCCGCCTCCTGGTAGAGCCTGGCCAGCGGTCGGCACGTGCGGCACGTGCCGACCTTCGTGCAGCCGGAGCATCCACCGGTGCGGAGCTGTAGGGACTCGGCGATCGCGCCGAGCCGGGGGAGGGCTTCGACGCCCTCGGTGATGAGGTTCACGCTCGGGTCGCGTCCGACCTTGCAGACCGACGCGATGCCGTGCGGGTTGACGTGGAAGAACGTATGGCCCGCGTTGCAGCCGGTGAAGACGCTGCGGGCTTTGAGGTGGTTCTCCGCCTGCGTCGCTAGTGGGTTCGCCTCACCGTCGATCGTTGGCGACATGTTCGTGAAGACCTGGCACGGGAAGCCGTACGACTCCGCTAGGCGCACCATCGCGTCGACCTCGTGCGCGTTGTCATCCGAGACGATCACGTTCAGCCGGACCGGCAGCCTGTCCTCGCGGGCGGCGTCCAGGCCCTTCAGGAACCGGCCGAACGCCCCGCGGTTCCGCGTCACCTTGTCGTACGTCTCGGCGGTGGCTCCGTAGACGCTCAGGGTCAGCCGGTACGGCCGGTGGCGGGCGAATAGGTCCCGGATCGGCTGCTTCCGCAGCGAGGAGCCGTTGGACGAGACCTGGACCATCATCCCGAGCTGGTGGGCGTACTCGTACGCCGCGCCGAACTCGCGGTCGATCAGCGCCTCACCGCCGGTGATCTGCAACCACAGGACTCCGGCGTCCCGCAACGTCCGGAGCAGCGTCTGCTTGCCCGCCCAGTCCAGGCCCTCGAACCGCTTCTTGCCGAGGTAGCAGAACTCGCAGTCGTAGTCACAGCCGAGGTTGATCTCCCAGGACGCCTTGCCGTACCCGTACCGGGACCGCTCGCGGACGAGGACGATGTCGCCCACCGGCGACGCGGGCAGCTCGGTCCCCCACGCTTCCCTCGCCGCGTCGGCAAGCCAGTCCGGGACGGATCGGCCTTCCGCGCCTGCGGCCCGCAACTCCTCGTAGCGGACCTCCGGGATGCGCACGCCGGCCGCCCGGCCGGGCTGGACGAGGAGGTACTGGGCGAGAAACGGGCTGGCCACGAGCCGCGGAGCTGTTTTGGTCCTCAGCCTCTCGGCGCTGGTGTTCGTCTCGATCACGGGACCTCCACGGGTTGGGTACGAGGGGTTGCTCGGGCCTGGTGGTGGGCGGCGATCAGGTTGGCCGCCAGCTCGGCCGGTGGATCCCTTCGCCAAGCGCGGGGCAGGGCGTGATCCGTGCGGTCGAGGCGGCCACACCGATCGCGAAGCCGCACGAGGCGAACACGAGCACGATCAGCAGTGGTCCGGCGTAAGCGGGCGGCCCGGGCGACCTGGGCGGTGACACGGCAGCTCACAGCTTCCACCAAGCCCTCCACGGGCGGGTGATGATCTCCCGGTACGTATGGTGTGAGGGATTGCGGCCACCGTGCGTGAACACCCAGCTCTGCGGTTCGGCGAAGTCGGTGCCGGGCAGTGAGGTCTCGCCACAGACCGCGCACTGCATCGCGTACGTGGTGGGCTCGGCGTCGGGTTCCCGGTCAGGCTGGAGGGTCCACTCCTTGTGGCACATGATCGCGCGGCTGGTCATCGAACCGCCTCCAGAGCCGTGGCGAGGTACGGGTGCTGGAGTGCGGTACGGAGGGTGTGCGCGTCGGTGAGGGTGTCGTCGTCGGGTAGCTCGCACCAGCCGCCGAACCAGTAGTCGATCCGTTCCATCCCGGGCGCGACGAGCCACGAGTCGGTGGACAGATGCCGTACCGGCAGGTCGGCCCAGCTGCCGCTGGTTCCCGTTCCGATGGCGTAGTAGAGGCGTCGGTGGGGCCTGTCATACAGCACAGGGCCGATCGCGGCACCGATGGCCCGCAGGTGGGCCAGGGCCAGGAAGCCAAGATCCGCGTGGATCCGAACGAGGTCCCAGCCGTGACCGACCTGGAGCAGACGGAGTCCCGGCACGTCCGCGATCACGGGTGCGCTGCGGAGCGCCTTACGAATGGACACCACGTGTCTCCTTGGTGCCGGAGGTCGAGGTGCGCACCGCGGGGTGGCCGTGGTCGGTCGTCGGCCTGATGGAGCGCACCACGATGAGGCGTGTGCTCGTCGCTCTTATCTGTTGCTTCCGGGCTGAGGCAATGCGCCTCGGGCCGAGGTGGCTGAGGGCGGGTACGACCGTGCCGTAGGTGTCGGGTAGTTCGAGTGCGTCCAGGAGGCCGACGAAGGCGGGGGAGCGCACGCCGGCCGTCAGACGGTCCGTGAACACGCCGCACAGCGCCAGTTCGTGCTGCCGGCAGTACTCGGTGAGGCAGTCGACGAGCGCCGTGTGGCGGGCGCGGCCGCCGCTCACGTGGTGCAGGTAGCCGAAGACCCGGGGGAAGGCGACCGAGCGGCGTTCCGTGATGAGTTCGTCGTCCATGCCCTCAGAGTCGACCGCCGTCGGCGGCCTCGAAATGACCCGCTGTTGCACTTCCGTTGCACTTCCCGCCCCATGCCTTCACCGAGAGTGCTTCCATACGTGACGGAGGGAGGTCATCCGTGGTCAGCGTGCAGCAGTGGACCGGCAGGGAAGCGAGCGCCCTGCGCGCCGCGCTGCGCATGAGCACGCGTGCCTTCGCCGAGCATCTCGGTGTCGCGCTGCGCACGGTGGCCAAATGGGAGAGCCTCGGTACGGAGACCCGGCCCCGACCGGACACCCAGGCCATCCTGGACACCGCTCTCGCCCGTGCGGATACCGCTGTGCAGGCCCGGTTCGACGCGTTGTTGTTCCCCGAGCGGAAAAGTGCGCGGCCGGCGGACTACGAGACCTGGACCGAAGACATCGAGCGCGCCGTCGTCTCCATCAGCCGTCAGGACTTCCCTTTCGCCGGCACCCTGTTGAACCGCTGGCTCGGGCGCCATGACCCGCATCGTCTGGACGACAAGGGCCTCTACCTGTACGGCCGTTCCCTTGTGCTGCTCGGTGACCTCCAGCGCGACCAGGGTGCAATTCTCGGCCCGCTGTCCGCTCGCCAGTCCTACCTGAGCGCACGCGGCATGTTCACCGAACTCGACATCCCGCGCCGGGTGGCCCAGATCGAGCTGTCTCTCGCCGTCGTGCAGGAGATGTCGGGCCAGCTGGAAGCTTCCGCCCGGCACTACGAACTCCTCGCCGCAGATGAGCGCTTGAGCCCGCGGGACCGTGCCAGAGCTCGGCTCTGGGTGGGTACGGCGCTGAGCAAGGAGGGCGACAACGAGTACGCCACCAATGTGATGACGGCCGCCACCCGCGCCTTCGAGGACCTCGGCGAGCCGGAGGACTGGTCGGTCGCCCATCAGAAGCTGGCCCTCGCCCATCGGGGCGCCGGCGACCTGAAGCAGGCCCTGCACTACATCGACATCGCGCGCACCACCGGCACGGTCGACTCCCCGATGCAGCGGGTGCGGCTGGACACCGCGTACGGGCACATCCTTTTGTCGGATGCGGCGACCCGGAATGATGGGCTGTCCGTCCTCGATCAGGCGGCACAGACGGCCCAGCAGTACGGGCTGAGCCACCAGCTGCGCAGCATCGAGGGCATCCGGAAGGACCAGCAGGGATGAGCCAGGGAGTGCCAGTGCCGGAGCACGAGCAGCGCCAGATCACCGACGAGCAGTTCCACGACGCGACGCTGATCTGGAACTACCACCAATTGGGCCACGAACAGCGGCCCTGCTCGGCGGCGATCGGGCTGGGCAGCCACGACCTTGGTGTGGCAACGGCGGCAGCCGACCTCTACCGCGCCGGCCTCTTCCCCGTTGTGGTCTTCAGTGGCGGCAACAGCCCCACCACCCGCGCCCGCTTCCCACGTGGTGAGGCCGTGCACTACCGCGAGCACGCGTTGAGCCTGGGGGTGCCGGGCGAGGCGATCCTGGTCGAGCCGAAGGCGACCAACACCGGCCAGAACATCACCTTCTCCCGCGAGCTGCTGGCTGATGCAGGCGTGCAGGTGGAGTCGCTGCTGCTGATCTCCAAGCCGTATATGGAGCGCCGCTCGTATGCGACCTGCCGCAAGTTGTGGCCCGAGGCGGAGGTCGTGTGTGCCTCCGAGCCGTTGGAGCTGGACGACTACATCAAGTCCATCGGCGACGAGAAGCTCGTCGTCGACATGCTCGTCGGCGACTTGCAACGGGTGATCGAGTACCCGAAGCTCGGCTTCGCCGTCGAGCAGGACGTACCGAGGGATGTGTATGACGCTTACGAGCGCCTCCTGCGAGCCGGATTCGACAACCGTCTCATCGCCACCTGACCTGCCGCGCGGGTCACTGGGCGGGCTGTGTGCGATCCACCAGCCGAACCTTTTCCCACGGCTGTCCACGTTGGCCAAGCTGTACGCCGCCGACCGATGGATCGTCCTGGACGACGTGCAGTTCGCACGGCGGGACTATCAGCACCGCACCCGGCTCGCCGCGCTCGACGCCCCGGACCGGCAACAGTGGCTGACGCTCCCCACACATCTGCCCCATGGGCGCTCGACGCTGATCAGCCAGGCCCAGCTCGTCGAGCCGGGTCGATCCAAGCGGACAGTGGACCTGCTCGTTCGGCAGTACTACAAGCGCAGCCGCCACTGGCCTGCTGTACGTGCCGTGTTGGACGCCGCACTCGAAGGTTTTGCCAACACGGACAGGGCTGCCGATATCGCAGAGACCTCCACTCGCGTCCTGCTCGACAGCCTCGGCTGGCGGGGAGAAGTGCTGCACAGCAGCGCCCTCCCCGCACGAATCGGACGGTCCCAGCGCCTAGCTGATCTCGCAGCTGCCACAGGCAGTACGAACTACCTGTGTGGCCCCGGTGGTCAGCGCTACCTCGACCACGAGCCGTTCGACGCTTACGGCATCCCCGTCCTGACCTTCCACACCCCTGTGGATGAGGGCGACTGTCTTTGGCGCTGGGCTCGCAGAGTCAGCAGCCTCTGGGCGCTTAGTGCAATCGGGCCGCAGGTACTCGCCGCACGGTTGGGTGCCGACCAGCGGGCCTGGCGACCCCCTCCCAGGTGCCCGCGCAAGTGCGATCAGCGCCGTCGGGCATCTGACGGCTGCTGAGCAGGCATGCGAAGAGCGGAGTCTGGGACTGTGGGGCGCTCTGGGGAGTGGCGGGCGTTGGCTGCCTGGGCCCGTGGGCCGGGTGCGTGGCGTTCGCCGAGACGACGGATACGCCAGGTCAGCGCGCGGGCGGGGCTGTGGGTATCGTCCAGGGCGCGCTGGCCGAGAGCCTGGACGAGGACGGTGGTCGCGTTGTGGCCCGCGGCTTCTGCCTCGGCGAGCACGGTGGCAAGGGCGTCCCAGGCAGGGTCGTCGAGGATGCGTTCGGCGTGCTTGGGGACGGTCTGCTGTAGGTGTTGGGCGTATCGGCGCTTCGTCTGCGGGCTGGGCGCCCGATTGGCGAGGCCGACCAGGACCGGTTCGGCGATCTGCGCGTACACGGCATGTAGGTGGATGAGGGTCTGTTCGGCCGCCGCCTGCTGTTGGGCGTGCTGGCGGGCGCGGTGCCAGTGCATCGCGTAGGCGACCGCGGTGAGCGCGACGTCCAGCAGCATCGCCAGCCCGGCGCCGTCCTCACGCCGCACGGGGTCCTTCCAGATCGCCTGGACACTGCGGCGCAGGACGCGGGCGCTGGCGTGGTCGGCGGCGATGCGGGAACGGGTGGCGCGCTCGAAGGCGACGGCGGCTCGTTCGAGTTCGGCCCGCGCTGCGGCCGGGGCCGTGAGCGGGAGCAGGTCGAGTGCTCCGCCGAGCGCGGCCAACTGGCCCTGGGCCGCTTCGTCGTCGCTGTGGGCCAGGTGGTGGGGGATGCGTTCGGTGGCGGCGGTGGCCTGGTGCCAGGGGTTGCCCGGCCAGACAGCCATAGGTTCGGGGCTGGTGGTGGCTAGGCGTTGGCGGATCTTGGGCAGGGAGAGGTCGCCGGCGAGGGTGGAACCCGCGTAGAACACGGGCTCGCCCTTGTCGTTGGTGTCGCCGGGCAGGGCGAACTTGCAGCCGAGCGCGTCGCCGGAAGGGCCGAGCTTGAGGCGCACGGTCACACCCGTTGCTTCCAGCAGGGCGAAGAACTCGGCCTCGGTGGAGGCGGCGGCCATCGCGCGGCGGACACGCAGGCGCAGGACCTCGCGGGACGTGGCGTCCTGGCCCAGGCGCCTGGCCTTGAAGACTTCCTTGCTGGTGGGGCGTTTGGCAGCGGTGCCGTCGCCAGGCTTCAACCGGCGGAGTCCGTAGTCGATTTCGATCTGGCGGGCTTCCTTCTGAACGGCACGGATGTCGTAGTCGCGTTTGGGGCGTCGGCCGTCCTGGCGGATGAGGGTGGCGGCGATATGGATGTGGTCGTCGGCGTGCCGTACGGCTACCCAGCGGCATGCTTCCGCGTCCCCGGCGGGGGCGATGCCAGCAGCGGCCACGATCCGCCGGGCGATCTCCGCCCACTGGGCGTCGGTCAGGATCGGGTCCTCGGGAGCGGCGCGGACCGGACAGTGCCAGACGATCGTCTTGGGTGTCCGGCGGCCCAGCATGGCCACGGGCTGGTCGAGCTGCGAGTGGAGCTGCTTCTCCACTTCTTTGGGGTCGCGGTGAGGACTGCGGCCCGGGTCGGGGGCGAAGCCGTTCCAAGACGCCACCAGGTGCGGGTCGACGTGCTCGTTCGCGGTGCCCTTGCCGAAGAGGTAGGCGATCAGGCGACGGGTGTCGCCGTGACCGAGGATGACCTTCGGTATCACCGGCTCACCGCCCCTCTACGACCTGGGCGACTGCGGTATCGACGGCGGCGATGGCCACTTCGATACGCTCCAGGAGGCGGCGGGCGGCGTCGGGCTGGGGCCAGGCGCCGTCCTTGTTGAGGTGCCAGGTGAGCTGGTTGAGGTTGTTGCCGACTCCGCCGAGCTGCCCGTTGGCGGCCATCAGCGCCTTGACCGTGGCGCGGTAGTCGGCGACGGCTGCGGTGGGGTCCTCGGCGCGGGCGGCGGCCAAGGATGCCTCGGCGACGTAACCGCCGACCGGCATCCGGCTGATGTCGGCGGCGCGTGTGAGTTCGGCGAACTCGCTGTCGCTGTAGCGGGGATGGACACGGCGCTCACGCAGACGCGACTGACGCATGCGGCGACGTGGCGCGGACGGCTGCACAGTGTGCGACGACGACTTGGTCTCGTCCCCTTCCTCGGTCGGCCCCCCTGGGCCGGCTGACTCCGGCGCCCCCGCGCCGGATGCCTCCGCCACTCTCGGGGCGGGGGCCGGGTAAGGACTCCTTACCCGACAACTTGCTGCGCTGGTGTCTGGGGTGGTGGGCAGCTCCTGCTGGCGACGTGGGAGTTCGTGGTGTGTGTCGTGCATTGAGGGCTGTCGTCTCCGTTGCGTAGGGAGCGGGTGCGAGGATCGCGTGCGCCAGGTCGGTTGCGTGTGCGGACGTCGCTCGTGACTGAGGCAGCGAGGCGGGGCTTACAGAAGTGAGAGCGCGCGGACATGGCCGTCAGTGGTGGCAGGCGCTGGGGGCGCGAGGGCCTGTTAGGGGTGTTCCGGTGGTACCGGAAGTACTTCCGGTACCACCGGATGGGCGTGGTCCTGGGCGTTCAGCCGGTGCCGTCGCCGAGGTCGCTGGTGTCCCCGAACTCGGCTTCCAGCGCGTCCACGACCTTCTTGAGGCGCTCGTTGCCGACCTTGAGACGCCGGTTCTGCCGGATCTCTTCCACGATCTCCTTGCGGGATACCGTCTCTGTCTGGGCCACCACGGCGCGGCCGATGGCCAGCAGTTCTTCGTGCGTGGCATCTGGACGGCGGCCGGTGCGCCGAGGCGTGGGGCCGGCCTGTTCCGGATCCGTGCCGGTGACCTTCTCGACCTTGCCAGGGCGTGGGGTTGGCTGGTCCGGGTCGGGGTGTTCCCGGGCTGCCTCGCCAGGCTCCGCGTCCTCGCCGGCATCTCGGCTGCGCTCTTTCGCTGAGCTCGTGGCGGGGACGGGATCGGTCCAGGGGGAGGGGAGGTCGATGGTGGCCAGGGCCTCGGCGTGGCGGCGGGCGGCGAGCTGGTGCAGTAGCTCTTGGCGCTGGCGTGGGTCGGTGCTCACCTGGGCTCGGGCGATGGCTCGCGACAGCCGTCGGGCGGTGCGCCGGCCGTGCCAGCCGCTGCGCTGCTTCGGGGAACGTTCCGCGTGGCGGGCGGCGAGGGCGACGGCATGGCGGGTGGCGCGATCGCGGGTGATCTGCGCGGCGTCCCGGTCGCGTTCGGCGATCCCGAGACGGGAGAGCGCGCGTTCGCGGATCTCCCGACCGACCCGGGCGACGAGGCTGCGGGAGGCGGCCTGCGGGGTGTGCAAGCGCAGTTCGATGCCCATGGCCTGGTGCCAGAGCATCGCGGCCATGACCGGGCCGACGAAGGCTCGCACCGTGCCGCCGACCGGTCCGGATTCGGCGTACGCCGGGACGATCTGCACTGCTGTGATCGCCCAGGTCAGGATGCCGGGCAGGCCAGGGGCCCGCTTCGGGCCGTTGAGGTTCTGGCGGGCCAGCAGCGCGGTGGCGAACAGGGCGAACTCGGCGGCGGCGAACATCGCGGCGCGTTCGACGGTGCTGCCCATGTCCAGGTAGTCGGCGGCGAACCGCCAGCTGGTGTCCGCGCTGTAGGCGGTGCAGCCGACCGCAGCCAGGGACGCGATCCACACGGCAGGCGTGCCCGCCCGGCGCTCGACTCGACCGCGGCGGGTGCGCTGACGGACCAGCCGCCAGGTCAGCAGGGCGAAGCCGCCGAGCAGGGCGGCAGCGAGGGCGAAGAGTGCGACGGGGGCGGAGGGGAGAGGCAAGGGCACTCCGGGGTGATGGCAGGTTGCCAGGGCGAGGCGGGGAAACGGGATGTTGACTCGTCGCACCCGTCGCATGCCTGGTCAGCGCAGGTACGGGAGCCCGGCGTGGTACAGGAGGACCCGTCACAGCTGCACGACCCGTCACGGGGATGACCTGGGATGCGACGCGTGTGACGAGTGTTTACGGGTGTACGCCCGGCCCGTGACGGGTGCTCTCGTCACCGCTGCTGGGCGTCGGCTCCTCGGGGCAGTAGCGAGCCCAGGCATCGGTGAACTGCAGGTGCGCGAAGCCCCTGGCCTGCCGTCCGCCCTCGAAGCGGAGAACAGCCGCTTGGATACCGAAGTCCCTGAGCAGGATCCCCAAGTGGCGTGAGGTCAGACCCGTGTTGCGGTACTCCGCCCACGGAGCCTCCTGGTCCTTGACGAGTTCCTCCAGCAGGTCCCGCGTGCGCATGATGTCGGGATCGCCGTAGCGCGCGAAGACACGGCGGATATCCCGTAGCAGGCGGGTCTTCAGGTTCGACTCGTCGTCCTGGCCCACCTCAGCTGCGCACATGGCCACGCATGCGTCGCGGGCTTGCTCTGGCCAGGCGCCGCCTGCCAGTTCGGCGACGACCACCAGCGGCTCCCAGGTGTCCGCCGCTCGGTCCTGTACCGGCATCGGGGGTACCAGGTCGGCGGCGGTGTCGAGCAGCGGGCGAAGCCACGCGGTGAGCCGGTCGCGCACTTCGTGCAGCGCGGGGATGTCACGGCGGGAGCGGAACTGCTCCACCCGCTCCCCGCTCTTGCGGCGCTGCATCCGGATCACGACCGCCCGGTCCATGATCGTGTCCGGCAGGTCGCCGATCCCGGCCAGCGCGGCCATGGCGAAGGTGGGGAACGCCTGCGGCTTGTGCTCCGGCCCGGAGATCCGTAGCGCGGGCCGGTTGCGCTGATGCCCGGCATTCAGCAGGCCACGCAGCTCCTCGTTCTTCTCGGCCGCCTTGATGCTGCCGAAGATGGTGTCGGCCTCGTCCACCAGCAGCGTGGGCGGCTCGTCGCCGATGGAGCGGAAGACCACCGCCGGGCTGGTGTTCACCGTGATCAGCGGGTCGCGCACCGTCTCCGTGAGCACATCCAGCAGACGGGACTTGCCGCACCGCTTCGCCGGCCCGACCACCGCCAGACGCGGAGCGTGCTGCAGCGCGGGCTGGATGTGCGAGGCCGCCACCCACAGCGTGACGGCGGTCAGCGCCTCACCGCTGGGCAGGATCACGTACCGCGCGATGGCTTCCCGCAGTTCGTCCAGCAGTTCCGCGCCTTCTGCTGCCTTCTGCGGTTGCTCGTCCTCGGTTGACGAGGGTTCGGCGTCGAGGTGTGGGCCCTGGCCGGGGACGGCGACGGGCGGCCAGGCGGGCGTCGAGGGTGCGGTGGGGGCGATGGGGGACGTAGGTTCGTCCACAGGCGTTCCTCCCTGGTAGGCCGGACGGGCAAGGCCCGGCCCACCGGATCGATCATTCAAGGGCGATGGGGCAGGGACTCTGCGGCTCTCGGCGGTGGCTCGCCGAGGGCCGCTTCGCTGTCCCGGAAGGGCGGCTTCAGACGGCGAGGTCGTACGCAGACTGGGCGTTCACCCAGGCATCCACCTCGGACCAGCGGTAGCGCAGGTGACGGCCGACCTTGTGGACGTTGGGGCCGATGCCCCGGTACTTCCACTGGTAGAGGGTCTTCACCGGCACCCCGAGGTAGGCGGCGACCTCCTGCGGGCCGGCCAGCGGGCCGCGCCTCGCAGTCTCGGCGGCGGCAGGGGCGTTGGTGCTACGGGAAGAGGTATTCGGCACAGGGCTCCTTTTCGGTCTTGGACAGCGGGCCTGGACAACACAGCCACACCCCAGGCGGAAAAGTCCAGAGTTGGTTCTAAAGCTTTCCAGCACTTGTCGGTGTGACCGGCTATTCCAAAACAGTAAGGGCGGATCGCCGGTTGCCGAAATTGCTCCTGCCGTCGCCGCAATTCCCTGCGGCGAAACAGTCGGCCGAGCGGGTTCCCGCAGGCATGGTCGCAGCTCACATGGGCCACCGAGCAGCTATGGGAGCCACCGTTTATTCGCTAGACAGTAAGGCGGATACTCACCTAAACCGCCCATTTCGCGTGAGCGAAGGGAAGTTAGCATGACGCTCCGCCGAAATGACTCGCGATGGTCCGCGAATTGCTGAGACGAATACCACTCTGCCCCCGAACGACTTCTATAGAGTTTAAGAACTAACTCTTGCCATAACGCCCGGCTGTAAGTTACAGCTATCTGTCATGGCATTCCGACCTGTCGAAATAGGCCCTGCCGGCCTCCACTCCGCCCGTGCTATCGAGTGCGTACGCCTCGCGCGCGGCCTGACCCAGCACCAGCTCGCCGCCCGCTGCACCGCACTGGGCCGCCCGATGACCAACACCGCCCTCAGCCGCACGGAGCGTGCGCGTTGCCGGTGCGACATCGACGACCTCGTCACGATCGCCGTGGCTCTCGGCATCTTGCCGTCGGCCCTGCTGCCGCTGCTGGCCACTCACGACTTCCACGCCGCCGACATCCAGGGGGCCCTTCTTGGCTGACGTGTACGACCGCTGGCACAAGTCCCACCCCAAGCCCACCGAGGCCGAGTGCGGCGAACACAAGAGCCGTACGCGACTGATGGTCCCCACCGCCGACCACGGCATCGGCAAGCGCTGGCAGGTCCGCTACCGCGACCTGGACGGCCGCCAGCGCAAGGAGAACTTCGACACGAAGGCCGCGGCGGACAACCGTGCCGCCGAGGTCGAGGTCGAAATCCGGCGCGGCTCCTACGTCGTCCCCGCCGAGACGAAGCAGACGCTCGGGGCCTACGCGCGGACGTGGCTCGACGCGAACTGCGTGGGACCGACGACCGCGCTCCGCTACGAGGCGACGGTCCGGAACCACATCGTTGAGCACCTCGGTCAGCGCGAGCTGCGGTCTCTCAACCAACCCTCGATCATCCAGGGGTGGATCCGCACGCTTCAGGACAGCGGCCTCGAAGCGTCGACGATCGAGGGCATCTTCGACATCCTCTCCAGCATCCTCGGCATGGCCGTGGAGGACGGGCTGCTGCCGAAGAACCCCTGCAAGGCGAAGTCGGTCAAGCTACCGACCGTGACCAAGAAGAAAATCATCCCTTGGTCACTGGAGCGCGTGCGTGCCGTCATCGCCGGGCTCCCGAAACGCTTCCAGGCCGGCGGCAAGCTCACTTTCGGCTGTGGCCTGCGGCAGGGCGAGGTATTCGGCTTCGCTGTCGAGGACATTGACTTCAAGGGCGGCTGGGTCCACGTCAACCGCCAGGTGCGGCTCGTCGGCACGAAGGCCGTCTTCGCCCTGCCCAAGGGCAACAAGATCCGGTCAGCGCCCCTGCCGGCTCAACTTGCCGCTGCCCTCAAGGCCCACATGAAGGAGTTCCCGCCCGTCGCCGTCACCCTGCCCTGGGCCAAGCCGGACGGCGAACCGAAGACCGTCCGCCTCCTCTTCGTCGATGACAAGAGCCGGGCCTACAACCGCAGCGTCTTCAACATGGGCGCCTGGAAGCTGGCCCTGGCCGCCGCTGGCGTAATCCCTCCCCGCGAGCGCGGTGCGAGGTACCTCCAGGCGGCTCCGGAAGACGGCATGCACGCCCTCCGGCATGCCTACGCCTCCGTACTCCTGGACGCAGGGGAGAGCATCAAGGCGCTCTCCGAATACCTCGGTCACTCGGACCCGGGCTTCACGCTGCGGACGTACACGCACCTTCTGCCGTCCAGCGAGACCCGCACCCGCAAGGCGATCGACGATGCCTTCACTGAGGACTTGGAGTCCGAAGCTCGGGGCACGTCAGTGCCCCCAGTGAAATCCATGTGCCCTCAATGTGCTCTGGCAGCCTGATGGCTTGCTCGACACATTGACGAGGGTGGGGCCCCGGATCTCGACTACGTGTTACTGACCTACTCGCCTGTGGTGAGGGTGGTGCGCCATATGCTGCAGAGATGGTGGACCGCGACAAAGAGGAAAAGGTGGCCAGCCCGTACTCGACGGGTGGTGGTGGCACCGTCCTGGAGCATCGCTTCGGAGCTGTCCTGCTGGCTCACCTCCTCCTAGGCGATCCCGTACCCGCACTGGGCGATGACGTGATGCTGGTAGCAGTGCGTTTCCAGGACAGCCGGTTCAGCGCTGTGGACGACCTGATCGTCGTCGGCGACACAGCTGACGGCGCACAGCGGCGGTTGTCGATCGGAGTGCGCCGAGCTCCAAGTTTCACAACCAGCGACGACGCCACTGCGGACCTGCTTGTGTCCTACCTGCGGGTTGTCACCAACCACTGGGATGAGGTCGGTTCGGGGAGTTGGCGGCTGGCACTTGCAGTGGCCAGTCCCAATCCGGCCGTGCAGCAGATGCGCGAGCTGGCTGTGATCGCTCGGGGGCAGCCCGATGAGGCGTCGTTCCGCTCAGCGGTGGAACAGGCGGGCCGTACGAACAATGCCGTTCGCACCCGTTTGACCCATCTGGATGCGCTGATCGCTCAGGCCGCGACCAGCCCAAAGGTAAGCACGGAGGCATCTGCCTCGGAGCTGACCTGGCGAGTTCTGCACGTATTGCGGTTGTGGGAACTCAGGCTGGAGGGGGTCGACGAGTCCGACCGTACGACGGTGGTGGGCCGCCTGCGGAGTGTCGTTCCTGACTCCTCGGTGGCGGGCGCCGACGCGCTGTTTGAAGCGCTGGAGAGGCTTTCCCGGAACTACGCCCCGGCTGGGGCTCATGCCACCGAAGGCATGCTGCGAAGGCAACTCTCCGGGACAGCGGTTGGCCGTTCCCCTTCTTACGCCGCGGCGTGGCGCGTCCTCGATGCTTTGTCGGAGACAGCCGAGAATCTCGTGGGTTTCCGCTTGACCGGCGCCGCCGGAGACCTTGAACTGGAACGCACTGAAGTCGGGAACGCTCTGGCTGTCGAGATGAGCACGGCCGCATCGCAGACGACCGCGCTGGTCGTTACCGGTGAGCCGGATGCCGGCAAGTCGGCTCTGGCCTTGCGCACTGCCAGGCGACTGCGAGCCGATGGTGCGGCCGTCATGGTGCTGAACCTACGAGAGATGCCCGCACGGCTGGCGGAATTAGAGGCGTTGCTCGGTGCCCGCATCACGTCGGTGCTGGATGCCTCAGCCGTGGGTACTGGTCGCCTGCTAGTCGTCGATGGCGCGGAGTCGGTGCTGGAAGGCCGTGCCCAACTGCTCTCGGATCTCGCCCGAGCGGCGATAACTGCGGGGCTCGGCATGGTGGCAGTGACCCGCACCGATGGTTCCGGAGCCGCACGTGACGTGCTCACACAAGCCGCGCAAGGTATGGGTCGAGACGGCGAATCCATCGAGAACCTTGTCCGCGAGCATGAGGTTCCTCAACTGACCTCGGCCGAAATCGAGCAGGTGGTTGAGATTTTCCCGCAACTGCGGCGATGGGCTGTCGACGAGCGGGCGCGGTGGCTGCTGGGCAGACCGGGTCTGGTTGACATGCTGTTGCGCGCAGGTCCGGGCGTGCCGGCCCCAGAGCGAGCAGCGTCGGAGGCCGACCTGTTCAGAGTCGTCTGGTATCGCTTGGTGCGCTGCGGGGAGATGATGTCGCCGGGAGGACCCTCCCCTGACGCTCGTGATCAGTCTCTTCGTGCACTGGCCCGGCGCCAACTGCTCCCGCACGACAACTCTGTGTCACCTGATTCGGCCGCGTTGCCTTCCTTGCGTTCCGACGGTCTGCTCGCACCGCGCACTGCGTCTAGCGCCTGGAACCCGTCCGATCGATTTGCCAGTGATCTCGTGCGGGACATGGCAATCGTGCGGGTGCTCATCACGGACGGCTTCGGTCTCCTCTCGGCTGCCGAGGCACCGCGCTGGGCGCTACGTGCCGCACGCGTCGCATGCCAGGCCCAGCTGCTCACCACCGCCGATGTCAGGCGATCACTTGCGCAACTGCGCGCCGTCTTCGACCAGATCGCATCCGACCACGGCGAGCGGTGGTCGGATGTGCCCTGGGAGGCGGTGCTCACCCTCGGTGCCGCCGGTGACGTCCTCGGCCAGACATGGCCTGAGCTGCAGGCCGACCGGCAAGCCGGGTTGCGTACCGTGATCCGGCTGGCCATGCAGCGCTACGCCCCCCACGACGTCGGCGATCCCGTGGTGCTCGCGCCGCTGGTCGAGCTGGGCTTCTGCCGCGAACGCGACGCCGATTCCGACGATGATTCCTGGGCTGCGGATGGCATGAGCCGATCCATCCGTGAACTGGTGCTGGCCTGGCTGCGCGGACTGGTGAGAGCCGAGACGGGCGTGTCCGACCCGATTCGGCAGTTGGTGCGAGACCGTATCCTCGCAGCCGAGCCGCCGCATTGGGACGAGTTCGCGGTGGAAGCCTTGGCGATGCTCGGCCCCGATCTTGATGGGGCAGCCGAAACATTCCTCAGGGGAATCGCCGACGACGGAGGAGCTCGTCTCGACCCTGTCGTGGAGAATTTCTGGCCAGTGGTGGAGATGGCCAAGCATCAGCCAGACCTGCTCCTGACCTTGACGGAGTCCTACTATATCGAACGGTACGACGCCGAGGCGGCCAGATACGGCTGGTCTGGTTCTTATCCGTTCGACGATGGCATCCGGCACCACCGCGCCCGCGGAAGCATCACCGAACGGATGGCCGGGTGGTACCGCGGCCCCTTCTGGCAGCTGCTGAGGGTCCGGCTCGTGCCGACGCTGGCATTGATCAACCGGATGCTCGACCACGCGGCGGCCATCCGTGTCGGGGACCACGACGCCTACACTCAGGCGCCGCCCGACGAACTGACCGGAGTGGATCTGGATATTCCGGGAGTCGGTGTCAGGCGCTGCGTCGGAGACGAACACGTGTGGGCGTGGTATCGAGGTTCGTCTGTTGGGCCTTACCCGTGTATGAGCGCGCTACTTGCCGTCGAGCGGCTCGCGGACCAGCTCGTAGCCATCGCTGACGTTCCACTTGAGCGGATCGTGCAGTTCCTGCTGCGCGACTGCAACAACCTGGCCATGCCCGGTCTCGTGGTCGGGTTCCTTGTGCGCCATCTGGAGCAGGCGGGTGATCTGCTCGATCCCTGGATGCGCGATCTGGATGTATGGCAACTGGAATTCGCACGAGCTGCCAGTGAAGGAGTGCTCTACGTCCAGGGCCCGGATGCACCTGATCTTATCGGTCTCTCTCGCCGTCGGTGCAGTTTGCGCGACGTCGCCGCCGAACTCACCATTGGCGCGACCCTCTCCGGTGACCAGACTCGGCTGAACGAGCTGGCGGCCACGGGCGAGGAACTTGTCCGCCGTGCTAAGGAGCTAGTCGCTGACTCTCAGGGGGGCCCGGAGGCTGATCGCTTCCTCGCCTCGGTACAGGGCTGGGCGGCGACGTTCAAACCGGAGAACTTCCATCCGGAATCCGATGACTCTGGAAACTTGATCGTGCAGTATCAGCACCCCGAGCCGCTGGCGGTCCGCATGCGGCCCGAAGCCGAGATGTTCGGCCGTGCCAGCCAGGCGCTGCGCTTGCAGAACACCTACGCCAGATCCGACGATCGTGTCACCCCTGTCGACACGCTCCTGGCTGACATCGCTTTGGCACGGTCCTTCGGCAACGACCTACCTGACTCCGCTCTCAACCGGCTTGACCCGATCGCCGCCGTCGCGGCTGCCGCTGCCGTCGCACACGTCCACGGCCGTATGGACGTGCCGGTCGACGACTTGCGTTGGGCGACGGGTGTCCTGATCCAGGCGATCACCGAACCGAGCCATACCGAGTACGTCGCCTCCTCCTTCTACTCGCTGGGCGCCGACCGGTCAGCGGCGACCGGTCTGCTGGCACTCCTGGCCGTGGCATCAGATGACATCGAGCTCGATAGGCAGGCAATCGTCGGTGTCATGGAC
Organism: Streptomyces sp. NPDC052236; assembly: GCF_044548015.1. Taxonomy (NCBI): domain Bacteria; kingdom Bacillati; phylum Actinomycetota; class Actinomycetes; order Kitasatosporales; family Streptomycetaceae; genus Streptomyces; species Streptomyces sp. NPDC052236. The sequence goes on from NZ_JBIUBL010000015.1 coordinate 67,376, forward strand.
CGCTGCACCACGAACCACTTCGATGAGGTGCGCATCGCGTTCGCCCGAGCTCTCGGCCGGGTCTGGGCTGCGCCGTGCGACGCCGACCAGCGATCGGGCCCGTGCCGCCACGAAGCAGCGCTCAACGCCGTGCGGGCGGGACTACAGGACTGCCGCCTCGGCGACTGGGACTCAGAGAGTGGTAAACGCACCCGTCCCCGGCTCGACGGTCCCTACGAGCAGACGTTGCCCGAGGTCGAGACGGAACGGCTCTACCTGACGTCACTGATCCCACCACTTGTCGCCGCCAGTGCCGCGTCTCTCAGCAACAGTTGCGTGGCGGACCAGGCGAAGGGACTTGTCGAGGTCCTGCTGGACGCCCACGCCCGCGCCACAGACCACTGGGCGAGGGAAGGGTACGAGAACCGGCACAGCAAGGACAGTGCTCGCGTCATCGTCACCCTGGCGCTCCGCGGTGACACCGGGCCGCTAAAGGCGCATGTGCAGCGGTTCGCCGCCAACGGTCGCGCCTTGAACGAATTCTTCCGTGACCTCGCCGTCCTGTTCACGTACGACGATGACCTGCGCCCGTCTCTGTCGGACGTGTGGTCTGCCGCCATGGAGGCGGCCCTCGACGCCATCGGAGACGGCACCGAACTACGCGGAGACCGCCACTGGGCCGACGACGCGCTGGGGGTGCTCCTGCCCGCCCCGGGGATCGACGTGAGCGACGCCGACATCGACGCGACCCTGGCCCGCGCGCGAGAAGGCTGGCTGCACCCCGACACCATGGCCGACCTCGTGGATCGCTGGATGAGGATCGCCCGCCAGGAACCGAAGGCTCTTGACGCGCTCGCGAATCTCGGCAAGTGCGCTCCGCTCGTGTGGCAGCGGGACACGGGGCTGACCTGGGCCGAGCAACTGACCGACGGCAACTATCGCGCCATCGCCAACAAGTGCTGGTACCTCACCGACTGGCTCAGAACACTTCACTCACGCGAGGAGATGCAGCCGGACCAAATCGCACGCTGGCGCCGCCTTGTGGACGGGTTGGCAGCTGCAGGTGATCACCGGGCAGCCAGTCTGCAACGAATCGAGGAATGACCCCCGAGCCGACGCCCTCCAGAGTGCAGGTAGCCGCGTGCCGCAAGACGAGTGGGCCACATCAGCCGCGTCGACGTGGCGGCGGACTTCAAACCTAGGCAGTTGCACCCTCTGCATGCCTACGCCTACGGCCTCCGTGCTCCTGGACGCGGGGAGAGCATCAAGGCGCTCTCCGAATACCTCGGCCACTCGGACCCGGGATTCACGCTGCGGACGTACACGCACCTTCTGCCGTCCGGCGAGACCGCACCCGCAAGGCGATCGACGACGCCTTCACCGAAGCCGAAGAAGGCGGAGCCGACGGCACCCCGCCCGCCAGGGCACATCTGTGCCCCCGCTCAAACCCATGTGCCCTCAATGTGCCCTGGCCGCCTGACGGCCCCTCTCCGGCGCTGAAAAGGGCGGAGCCCGAAAGCCCCGTCCGAATCCCAAGAAACCCCAGGTCAGGGCCACACCAAGCAGTACGGCTCGTGCCCCGCCTCGTGCAGGCGTACCGAGAAGTCCTGCCATTCGTGCAGCAACTGGTACACATTGAACGCGTCTCGCGGTCCGCCCCGGTCCGGGACCGTCGACCAGATGAACGCCGCCGCGCCCACCGATTCCTCGCCTATGCCGCGCAGCGGGTCGACCACGGTCATCGGAAGCTTGACCACCGCGTAGTCGGGGTGCAGGACCACCAGCTCCAGCGGCGGCACCTTGTTCAGCGGCATGCCCTGGATGCCGGTGAGGACCATCGCGGCTATAGTTTCCGGCTTGATCTTCGAGAACATTCCGCCCATGCCGAGCTCGTCGCCGCCCAGCTCCTCCGGGCGCATCGAGATCGGCACCCGCGCGGCAGTCGCTCCGTCAGGCGCACCAAAGTACTTGTAGGTCACCCCTACTCGGCCGCTCCTGCTTCCCATGGGCTCCTCCGCACCCGCGCTCGCGCCGGCTCCCGTATCGCCTCGTCGGTGCTTTCCCCGCCGGGCAGGCTCGGGACCCAGATCGTCGGTCCCCTCGCCCAGTCCACCGCGATGCATATCTCCACCCGACCACTCGCAGCCCCCGCCGCGCAACCCGATCATCGTGACAGTGACCTCCCCCACGAACGTGCTGTGAAACACCTGTCCACAAGAACGTCAGGGGCTCTGACACCATGGATTCCGTGAGCTTTCCCTATGACGCCCCAGTTTCGCAGACGCCAGAGCACTGACGCCGTTTCGTAATACGGGAAGACCGCCCGGCCCACTCACCGGTGGCCGAGATCATCCGTAATCTTCCGTCCCGGCCACCCGACCGCCCGCATCGCAGATCAGGACCAACGTGTCGTATTCATACGAAGCCCCAGTTTCGCAGGAGCTTTTCGACCGCGCGTCGCTCGTGACGCCCGGCGGAGTGAACTCTCCCGTCCGTGCCTTCCGCGCCGTGGGCGGTACGCCCCGCTTCATGGTGTCCGGTACCGGCCCCTACCTCACCGACGCCGACGGGCGTGAATATGTCGACCTTGTCTGCTCGTGGGGGCCGATGATCCTCGGGCATGCCCACCCGGCCGTCATCGAGGCGGTACAGGCGGCGGTCGCCCGCGGTACCTCCTTCGGTACGCCGGGTGAGGGCGAGGTCGCACTCGCTGAGGAAATCGTGGCCCGGGTCGCGCCCGTTGATCAGGTTCGGCTTGTTTCCAGCGGTACGGAAGCGACGATGTCCGCGATCCGCCTCGCCCGCGGTTTCACCGGCCGGGCCAAGATCGTGAAGTTCGCGGGCTGCTACCACGGCCATGTCGACGCGCTGCTCGCCGCCGCCGGGTCGGGCATGGCCACCTTCGGGCTGCCGGACACTCCGGGCGTCACGGGTGCGCAGGCAGGGGACACCATCGTCCTGCCGTACAACGATCTTGAAGCGGTGCAGGAGGCCTTCCACCTCAACCCGGGCGAGATCGCCTGTGTGATCACGGAGGCCTCGCCGGGCAACATGGGCGTCGTGCCGCCGCGGCCGGGCTTCAACGAGGGGCTCAAGGACGCCTGTGCCAAGAACGGCGCGCTGTACATCTCCGACGAGGTCATGACCGGCTTCCGGGTCTCCAGGTCCGGCTGGTACGGACTCGACGGGGTCAGCCCCGACCTGATGACCTTCGGCAAGGTGATGGGCGGCGGCTTCCCGGCCGCCGCGTTCGGTGGCCGCGCCGATGTCATGGCGTACCTCGCCCCGGCCGGGCCCGTCTACCAGGCGGGCACCCTCTCCGGTAACCCCGTCGCCACCGCCGCGGGTCTCGCGCAGCTGCGGCTGCTCGACGACGCCGCGTACAACCAGCTCGACTCCGTCTCCAAGGAGATCCAGGGCCTGGTCGCGGGCGCGCTGACCACAGAGGGCGTCAGCCACCGGCTGCAGGCGGCGGGCAATATGTTCTCCGTCTTCTTCTCCGGCGCCGATGTGCGCGACTACGAGGACGCGAAGCGGCAGCAGTCCTTCCGGTACAACTCCTTCTTCCACTCGATGCTCTCCCAGGGCGTCTATCTGCCGCCGTCCGCCTTCGAGTCCTGGTTCGTCTCGACGGCCCACGACGAGCGGGCCGTCGAACGGATCGCCGCCGCGCTGCCGGCTGCCGCCCGTGCCGCGGCCGAGGCCACAGAGGTGTCCGCATGAGCAGCGAGAACTCCAGCGCCGAGACCACCGTCGTCCATCTGGTGCGGCACGGCGAGGTCCACAACCCGGACGGCGTGCTGTACGGGCGCCGGGCCGGGTACCACCTCTCCGAGCTCGGCCGGAAAATGGCCGACCGGGTCGCCGAGCAGCTCGCGGACCGTGACATCACCCATGTCGTCGCCTCGCCGCTGGAGCGCGCGCAGGAGACCGCCGCCCCCATCGCCAAGAGCCACAACCTCTCCCTCGACACCGACGAGCGGCTCATCGAGGCGGCCAATGTCTTCGAGGGCAAGACCTTCGGGGTGGGCGACGGCGCGCTGCGCAAGCCCGCCAACTGGGTCCACCTGACCAACCCGTTCCGCCCGTCCTGGGGGGAGCCGTACATGGACCAGGTCGTCCGGATGATGGCCGCGCTGAACGCCGCGCGCGACGCGGCCCGCGGGCACGAGGCCGTCTGCGTCAGCCATCAGCTGCCGATCTGGATCGTGCGGAGCTTTGTCGAGCGGCGCCGCCTCTGGCACGATCCGCGCCGCCGGCAGTGCACGCTCGCCTCCCTGACCACCTTCACGTATCAGGACGACAGGATTGTGTCGGTCGGCTACTCCGAACCGGCTCGTGATCTTGTGCCGCCGCATCTTCTCGCGGGGGCGAAGCCCGTGAAGGGCAAGTCCAAAGCATTCGGCGCCTAGCCAGTCGGCGGCGTAGCGCTCAAAAAAATAAGTGCGAGCTTCTGGAACCCCCATCCGAAACCCGTCATCTAAGGCGGTGCCGGATTTGAGAGTGCGGATGGGGAAGAAATGCGCGACGTCAGTCGAAGAGGCCTGCTCGGGGCGGGACTTGGAGCCGCAGCCGCCATGGGGGCCGGGGGCTGCGGCTCCAGCGGGCCCGGCGGCGAACCCGGGCAAATCGGGGCAAGTGGGGGTGGCGAACCGGGTAATAGCGGCAAACCGTCCCCGTCCAGGAGTGCGGCCCGGCTGATCGGTGACGGCTCCACCTCCGACACCGGAAAGCAGCCGCACCAGCCGCCCAAACCCGTTCCCCTCGAACCGGGCCAGACGCCGCCGCAATTCGTGGTCTTTTCCTGGGACGGGGCGGGGGAGGTCGGCAACGGCCTCTTCCCGCGCTTCCTTGAACTCGCCCGGAACCATGGCGCGGCGATGACGTTCTTCCTCTCCGGGATCTATCTGCTCCCCGAATCGAAGAAGACGCTCTACCGCCCCCCGCGCAATCGTATCGGCGCGTCCGACATCGGTTATCTCACCGACGACCACATCAAAGAGACGCTGACCCACATACGCCAGGCATGGCTGGACGGCCATGAGATAGGCACGCATTTCAATGGGCATTTCTGCGGCTCGGGCTCGGGCTCGGGCGGCAACTGGTCGTCCGCGGACTGGCGGAACGAGATAGACCAGGCTGTGTCCTTCGTCACCGAGTGGCGTACGAACACGGGCTGGAAGGACCTCGATCCGCTGCCTTTCGACTACCGCAAGGAACTGATCGGCGCCCGCACCCCCTGTCTGCTGGGCCAGGACAAGCTGCTGCCCACGGCGAAGAAGCTCGGCTGGCGCTACGACTCCAGCTCGCCCGGCGGCCGGCAGACCTGGCCGGACAGGCGCCAGGAACTGTGGGATCTGCCGCTGCAGGCAATGCCGTTCCCCGGGCACTCCTTCGAGGTGCTCTCGATGGACTACAACATCCTCGCCAATCAGTCGCACAATTCGACCAACGGCAGGCCCGAGCGTTATCCCGCCTGGCGGAAGCAGGCGACCGAGGCGTATCTCGGCGGATTCCGGCGCGCCTACGAGTCCAATCGCGCGCCCTTCTTTATAGGCAACCACTTCGAGCGCTGGAACGGCGGCATTTACATGGACGCCGTAGAGGAAGCCCTCAAGGGGATGGCAGGCAAGAAGGACGTACGGCTGGTTTCCTTCCGGCAGTTCTGCGACTGGCTCGACGTCCAGGACCCGCGGGTGCTCGCCCAACTCCGTACGCTCGATGTCGGCCAGTCCCCGGCCGGCGGCTGGAACGCGTTTCTTCGGCCGGACCCGACCGGGGCCGCGTCGCCCGCTGCCTGACGAGGTGCTTTGCCGCCACCCCAGGGGGCGCGGAAAGATCCCTGGAACGGCCATGCGAAACTTTTCACATGAGCCTTAGCCGTGGATCCCACGCTCTCCGCTCCGCCCGGACCGCCGTGCTGACCGCTGTGGTCGCTGCCGCGGCGCTCACCCTGTCGGCCTGCGGCGCCGGGAAGTCCGGCGGTGGCGGCAACACCAACTTCGTGACCGGCACCGGCGGCATCGCCACTGTCGCCGAGGGGAAGCGCACCGCCCCCAACGAGCTCTCCGGCACCACCCTGCAGGGCAAGCAGCTCGACGTCGCCGATTACAAGGGCAAGATCGTCGTGCTGAACCTCTGGGGTTCGTGGTGCGGACCCTGCCGCGGCGAGGCGAAGTACTTCTCCCAGGTCGCCGCGGAGACCAAGGCGCAAGGCGTAGAGTTCGTCGGGATCAATACCCGGGACCCTCAAAAGAACACGGCGATCCGCTTCGAGGAAGAACACGGCGTCGAATACCCGAGCCTGTACGACCCGATGGGCAAGCTGGTGGTCAATGGCTTCCCGAGGGGCACGCTCAACCCGCAGGCCATTCCCACCACGATTGTGCTCGACCGTGAGGGAAAGATCGCGGCCCGCTCGCTGCAGGGGCTCGATGACAAGAAACTCCACGAAATGATCGACCCGTTGATCGCGGAGAAGTGATCGCGTGTACGCACTCGCCGCCGCTTCGGACATGAATCAGACGGTCTTCGGCGGGGCCCTGCTCCTCGCGCTGCCCATCGCCGTACTCGGCGGGCTCGTCTCCTTCTTCTCGCCCTGTGTGCTGCCGCTCGTACCCGGCTATCTCTCGTACGTCACCGGCGTCAGCGGCAGCGATCTGGCCGAGGCCAAACGCGGCCGGATGGTCGCCGGAGCCTCCCTCTTCGTACTCGGCTTCACGGCCGTCTTCGTCTCGGGCGGCGCGCTCTTCGGCTACTTCGGCTCGACCCTGCAAGGACACCGCGAGGTCATCTCCAGGGTCCTGGGGGTGCTGATGATCCTGCTGGGCGTCTTCTTCATGGGGATGCTGCCCTGGCTGACGCAGCGCGAGTTCCGCCTCCACAAGCGGCCGGTGACCGGTCTTGCCGGCGCCCCGGTGCTCGGCGTGCTCTTCGGCGTCGGCTGGACCCCGTGCATCGGACCGACGCTGTCGGCCGTGCAGGTGCTCGCGGCCGATCAGGCGAGCGCGGGCAGGGGGGCCATACTGACCGTCGCGTACTGCCTCGGCCTTGGTCTGCCGTTCGTACTCGCGGCGGTGGCGTTCCGCAAGGCGCTCGGGGCCTTCGGCTGGGTCAAGCGCCACTACGTCTGGGTGATGCGGGCCGGCGGCATCATGATGGTCGCGACCGGTCTGCTCCTGGTGACGGGTGTCTGGGACAGCCTCGTGCAGGACATGCAGGTCTGGTCCAATAGCTTCACGGTAGGGATCTGAGTCCATGAGCAAGACGGAGACGGCAGAGCTTCAGCACAAGGACGGCGGCGACAGCGGCGACGGCAAGGATCCGTCCGACGGCAAGGATCTCGGCGCCGCCGGCGCCCAGCTCTCCACCGCCCCCAGAGAAGAGTTCATCGGCGGACCCACCCTCTCCCTGGTCGGCTGGATCCGCTGGTTCTGGCGGCAGCTGACCTCCATGCGCATCGCTCTGATCCTGCTGCTCCTGCTCTCCCTCGGCGCGATCCCCGGCTCGATCATCCCGCAGAACAGCGTGGACGAGCTGAAGGTGCGCACCTTCAAGGAAGCGCACACGACGGTCACGCCGCTCTACGAGAAGCTGCAGCTCTTCGACGTCTACAGCTCGGTGTGGTTCTCGGCGATCTACCTCCTGCTGTTCATCTCGCTCATCGGCTGCATCGTGCCGCGCACCTGGCAGTTCGTCGGCCAGCTCCGCGGCCGTCCGCCGGGCGCCCCCGGCCGGCTGACCCGGCTGCCCGCGTACACCACCTGGCGTACCGAGTCGGATCCCGAGCAGGTCCGTGAGGCCGCGCTCGACATGCTGAAGAAGCGCCGTTTCCGCGCCCACACCGTGGGCGACGCGGTCGCCGCCGAGAAGGGCTATCTGCGCGAGACCGGCAATCTCCTCTTCCATCTCGCGCTGATCGTGATGCTGGTGGCCTTCGCCGTGGGCCAGCTCTTCAAGTACGAGGGCGGCAAGCTGGTCGTCGAGGGCGACGGCTTCTCCAACACCCTCACCCAGTACGACGACTTCAAGTCCGGCTCGATGTTCAGCATGGACGACCTGCCGCCGTTCAGTTTCAAGCTGGACGAGTTCACGGGTACGTACGCGAAGAGCGGGCCGGAGCTGGGCACGCCGCGCGTCTACAAGGCCGCCGTCACCTACTCCAAGGGCCGTGGTCCCGACAAGAAGTCCGTCATCGAGGTCAACAAGCCACTCGTGGTCGACGGCACCAAGGTCTATCTCAACGGCCACGGCTACGCCCCCGTCGTCACGGTCAGGGACGGCAGGGGCAAGGTCGTCTTCAACGGCGCCGTGCCGCTGCTGCCGATCGACTCCAACGCCACCTCGACCGGCGCGATCAAGGTGATGGACGGCTACCGCGACAAGAACGGCAAGAAGGACCAGCTGGGCTTCCAGGCCTTCTTCGTGCCGACGTTCGGGGGTGAGGGCAAGGGCGACATGTTCTCCCAGTTCCCGGGCCTGGAGTTCCCGGTGCTCGCGCTCACCGGCTACCGCGGCAGCCTCGGCGTCGACTCGGGTCTGCCGCAGAACGTGTACCAGCTCGACACCCGCAAGCTGACCCAGTTCAAGGACTCCAAGGGCGAGATCCTCAAGGCACGGCTCCTGCCGGGCGAGAAAATGACGCTCCCCGACGGCGCGGGCTCCATCACCTTCGAGAAGGAGACCATGGAGTGGGCCTCCTTCCAGATCTCGCAGCAGCCGGCCACCGGCTGGGCGCTGACCGGCGCGATCGCCGCGATCGCCGGACTCGTCGGCTCGCTGTTCATCCAGCGCCGCCGCGTCTGGGTCCGGGTGGTGGCGGGCAAGGACGGCGTCACCGTCGTGGAGATGGCCGGTCTGGGCCGGAGCGAGTCCCCGAAACTCCCCGAAGAGCTGGCTGAGCTGGCCGCAACCCTCCATTCAGAGGCGCCGAGCGCGCCTGATCCCTCAGACGTACCTGCCGAAGGGGCTGAGCAGTGAATCTCGCCGCCGCCACCAACGAGAATCTGGCGAACATCAGCAATGTGCTGATCTATTCATCCATGGCCGTGTACACGCTGGCCTTCTTCGGTCATATCGCCGAGTGGGTGCTCGGCAGCCGCAGCAAGGTGGGCCGCACGGCCGCCGCGCTGACGGCCGCGAAGACCGCCGCCACGGGTCCGGTGGTGCGGGTCCAGGGCAAGCAGCAGGGCGGCTCCACCGCCGTACTGGACCGGCCGAAGATCGTCACCCGCTCCGCCGCGGGTACGCGTGACGTGCCGGACGGACCCGGCGCGTCCGGCGGCACCGAGCAGGGCGATCTGTACGGCCGGATCGCCGTCTCACTGACCGGTCTCGGCTTCCTCCTCGAGGCGGGCGGCGTCATTGCCCGCGCGATGTCGGTGCAGCGTGCCCCCTGGGGCAATATGTACGAGTTCTCCATCACCTTCTCCACGGTGGCGGTCGGCGCGTACCTCGCCTTCCTGCTCGCGAAGAAGAACGTCCGGTGGATGGGCCTGCCGCTGGTTACCACCGTCCTGCTCGACCTGGGTGTCGCCACTACCTGGCTGTACACCGAGAGCGACCAGCTCGTCCCGGCCCTGGACTCGTACTGGCTGTGGATCCACGTCTCCACCGCGATTTTCTGCGGCGCGGTCTTCTACCTCGGCGCGGTCGGCACGCTCTTCTACCTGCTGCGCGACTCCTACGAGGCCAAGGTCGCCCGGGGCGAGGAGATCAGCTCTCTGCGCACCTCGATCATGGAGCGGCTGCCCGCCGCCGCGACGCTCGACAAGTTCTCGTACCGCGTCAACGCCGCCGTCTTCCCGCTGTGGACCTTCACGATCATCGCGGGCGCGATCTGGGCGGGCGACGCCTGGGGCCGCTACTGGGGCTGGGACCCCAAGGAGGTCTGGTCCTTCATCACCTGGGTCGCGTACGCCTGCTATCTGCACGCTCGCGCCACCGCGGGCTGGAAGGGGCGCAAGGCGGCCACCCTGGCGCTCATCGCCTTCGGCTGCTGGCTCTTCAACTACTACGGCGTGAACATCTTCGTCACCGGCAAGCACTCGTACGCGGGCGTCTGAGGTCGCGGTAGCGGAGCCGCCCCCGGAGAGCAACGCTGGTGCCATGACCGTTGCGATACCTCATGGCACCAGCGAGGCCCGCGAGGGCGGCGTACAGCATCTGCACTTCCAGCTGCGTCTGCCGCATCCGGCGGTACGGGTGTGGCACGCCGTCGCCACCCCGGAAGGCCTGCCGACGTGGTTCGCCGCCGCCGACGTCCTGGAACCACGGGTCGGCGGCGCGGTCACCCTGCGCAGGATGGTCCCCGGCACGCAGGGGCAGTCGCCGGTCGCCGAGGGCCATGTCACCGCATGGGACATGGAGGGTGTCGCGGAGTACACCGTCTCGGGCCTCGGCCGGATCCGCTTCCACCTGGAGCCGGTGAGCGAGGACGCCACCGTGCTCCGCTTCACCAATGAATTCCAGGGCACGGACGGACATCGCCTCGACCACCTGGCCGACTGGCACCACCACTTCGAGCTGCTCGCCGACGCGCTCGACGGGCGCCCGGTCACGGACTGGTCCGCCTGGACGCCCGATCGCCGCGGACAGCTGCGCCGGGAGTACGAGTAGGGGGCTCCGTCAGGAGCGCGGCGGCGTGGAGTCGTCGCCGTCGTCGGCGCCGCTCTCGTCCTTGTCGGTCTTGTTGCCCTTCTCATCGTCCTTCAGGGACTTGAGGAAGTCGGGGTTGTCGTCCGGCGCGACCCATCCGCCACGCCTGCCGCCGCCGCCCCCGCCCGGCGCCTGCCGCTTCTTGCCCGCCACCAGCCAGGCCACCGGGCCGATCAGCACCTCGCCGAAGAGCAGCACGATGATGACCCAGACCACCTTGGGCAGGTGCTTGACGTCTTCCTCGGGGGTGTTGAGGCAGTCGATGAAGGCGTAGATCCACAGCGCCAGGATGAGCAGAAAAGGCAGATACCTGAGCATTGTGGCAAGTTCCCCCAAGACGCGGGTGAGGGACCGCTCGACGGCCCCGGTGACGGGTCCAGGGTAGTGGGTGACTGATACTGGTTCGCATGGCTTACGACGATCTGCGCTCGCTGCTCCGGGCGCTGGAGCGCGAGGGCGACCTCAAGCGCATCAAGGCCGAGGTCGACCCCTATCTGGAGGTCGGGGAGATTGTCGACCGGGTGAACAAGGCCGGAGGTCCCGCGCTCCTCTTCGAGAATGTGCGCGGCTCGGCGATGCCGCTCGCGATGAACGTCTACGGCACGGACCGCAGGCTCCTCAAGGCGCTCGGCCTGAAGTCCTACGCCGAGATCAGCGACAAGATCGGCGGGCTGCTCAAGCCCGAGCTGCCGCACGGCTTCGTCGGCGTCCGCGAGGCGTTCGGCAAGCTCGGCACCGTGGTCCACGTACCGCCGAAGAAGGTGAAGGACGCGCCCGTACAGGAGGTCGTCCTCACCGGCGACGACGTCGACCTCGACCGGCTGCCCGCGCTGTTCACCTGGCCCGAGGACGGCGGCTCCTTCTTCAACCTGGGGCTCACGCACACCAAGCACCCGGAGACGGGCGTACGCAACCTCGGTCTGTACCGCCTCCAGCGCCACGACAAGCGCACCATCGGCATGCACTGGCAGATCCACAAGGACAGCCGCAATCACTACCAGGCGGCGGCCAAGCGCGGTGAGCGGCTGCCGGTCGCGATCGCCTTCGGCTGCCCGCCCGCCGTGACGTACGCCTCGACCGCGCCGCTGCCCGGCGACATCGACGAGTACCTCTTCGCGGGCTTCGTGGCGGGCAAGCGGATCGAGATGGTCGACTGCAAGACGGTCCCGCTCCAGGTCCCGGCCAATGCCGAGGTCGTCATCGAGGGGTGGCTGGAGCCCGGCCGTACGCTGCCGGAGGGCCCCTTCGGCGACCACACCGGCTTCTACACCCCGCAGGAACCATTCCCCGCGCTGACCATCGACTGCGTCACGATGCGCAAGCGCCCGCTGCTCCAGTCGATCGTGGTGGGCCGCCCGCCGACGGAGGACGGTCCGCTGGGCCGGGCCACCGAACGGTTCTTCCTCCCCCTGCTCAAGATCATCGTGCCGGACATCGTGGACTACCACCTGCCCGAGTCGGGCGGCTTCCACAACTGCGCGATCGTCTCGATCGACAAGAAGTACCCGAAGCACGCGCAGAAGGTCATGCACGCCATCTGGGGCGCGCACATGATGTCGCTGACCAAGCTGATCGTCGTCGTGGACGCCGACTGCGACGTCCACAATCTGCACGAGGTCTCCTGGCGTGCCCTGGGCAACACCGACTACGCCCGTGACCTGACCGTCGTCGAGGGCCCGGTCGACCACCTCGACCACTCCTCGTACCAGCAGTTCTGGGGCGGCAAGGCGGGCATCGACGCGACGAAGAAGCTCCCCGAGGAGGGGTACGTACGGGACGGGGGCTGGCCCAACATGGTCGAGCCCGACCCGGAAACGGCTGACCGGGTGACCGCGCGCTGGGCGGAGTACGGCCTGTGAGCGCCTCCGCGGCCGCCGTACCGCAGCCGGGCGGCGCCCGCGCCTTCCTGCGGCTCGTGATGATCGAGCACTCGGTCTTCGCGCTGCCCTTCGCCTACATCGCCTCGCTGACCGCGATGTTCCAGCTGGACCGGAACATCCACTGGGGACGGCTGCTCCTGGTGACCATCGCCATGGTCGGGCTGCGTACGTTCGCGATGGCCTGCAATCGGATCATCGACCGCGAGATCGACGCCCGCAATCCGCGGACCGAGGGCCGCGAACTGGTCACCGGCGCGGTCTCGGTGCGCTCCGCGTGGACCGGCGCGCTGATCGCCGTCGTCATCTTCCTGGGCGCGGCGGCGGCGCTGAACCCGCTGTGCCTGGCGCTCGCGCCCATCGCCGTGGTCCCGATGGTGGTCTATCCGTACGGCAAGCGGTTCACCAACTTCCCGCACGCCATCCTCGGCCTCGCCCAGGCGATGGCCCCGGTCGGGGCGTGGATCGCGGTCACCGGGGAGTGGTCCTGGGAAGCGGTCGTCCTCGGCTTCGCGGTCGGCATCTGGATCGGCGGCTTCGACCTGATCTTCGCCTGCCAGGACGTGCAGGCGGACCGCGCCCACGGGGTGATGTCGGTGCCCGCCCGCTTCGGCGTTCCCGCGGCGTTGTACGGGGCGAGGGCGTCCCATGCCGTGGCGATGGGTCTTCTGGCCGTGTACGCGCTGGCGACGGACGCGGGCGGGTTCTTCTGGACCGGCCTGCTGATCGTCGCCGCGGCGTTCCTCTACGAGCACTCGATCGTGCGGCCGGACGATCTGTCCCGGCTCAACCGGGCGTTCTTCACGGTCAACGGCGTGATCGGCATTGCCCTGTTCGGGTGCGCGCTGCTGGATCTGCTGGTGCGGGGCCTGACGCTGTAGACCGAAAGCATGACGCGGCGGCCCGCCAAGTGGCGGATAAGGTCACAGGTGTGGAGCCAGGAGAAGGAGAAGTGACGAGCCGCCGCCCCTGGGTCGTCGGAGTGTCCGGCGCGTCCGGGACGCCGTACGCCGCCGCCGTGCTGCGCGCGCTGCTGGCCGCGGGCGAGAGCGTGGACCTGGTGGTCAGCCGGGCCTCGCGCCTCACGCTGCTCGACGAGACCGGGATCGCCTTCCGTGACGCCCACTGGCGCGAGGACCTGCGGGAGTGGCTGGCGCGGGGCGCCGACGGGAAGCCGGACGCCTTCGCGGCGCACCTCGGTGCGGGCGTCGGGGACGTACGGCACTGGGCGGCCGGAGACCTGGCAGCCGGGCCTTCGTCCGGTTCGTACCCGGTCAAGGGCATGCTGATCGTCCCGGCGTCGACGGCGTGTGTGGCCGGGGTGGCGCTCGGGCTCTCGAAGGACCTGCTGCAGCGCGCGGCGAGCGTGATGCTCAAGGAGCGACGGAAACTGGTCGTCGTGGTGCGGGAGGCCCCGCTGAACGGGCAGACCCTCAGACACCTGGTGACGCTGGACGAGGCGGGCGCCGTGGTGCTGCCGGCGTCTCCGGCGTTCTACGCGGGGGCCACGCACATCCAGGATCTGGTGGACTTCGTCGCGGGGCGGGCGCTGGACGCGGCGGGGGTGGCCCATGGGCTGTACCGCCGCTGGGAGGGAGAGCTCGGCCGCTCTCGGGGCGACTAGCACTCTCTGATCGTAGATTCGTAGATCGTTTGAAGGAATCTCAGGGCAACGACCCTACGCTCCTTGGAATTTACCTATAAACTTGCGCTACTGCTGAATAATGGAAGGCATCACCCATCATGGACGCCGTGGATAGGCAGCTCATTCAGGCTCTGCGCGAGAACGGCAGAGCCTCGTACGCCGAGCTCGGCCGGCTCGTCGGGCTCTCCGGCCCCTCTGTCACCGACCGCATCAACCGCCTCGAAGCGGCGGGCGTCATCACGGGCTACCGCGCCACCGTCGACGCGAGGTCGCTGGGCCTCGGGGTCACGGCCCTGATCGGCCTCTCGCTCTCCGACGCCGCCGACCACGAGGACGTGGCGCGCAGGCTGCGGGACCTGGCGGAGATCGAGGACCTCTGGTTCATCGCGGGCGACGACTCGTACATGCTCAAGGTGCGGGCGAGCGACGTGGACGGCCTGGAGAAGACGATCCGGCGGCTGTCGGGCACGCGGGGCGTCTCGCGGACGCGGACGACGATTGTGCTCTCCACGAAGTGGGAGAACAGGGTCGGAGACCTGCCGGAACAGGTATGACGCGAAGCGTCATGGGGGCGCCACCGCCTGCAAAGTATGGGGGAGTACGGTGGTGAAGCCCGTTTACGAGACATATGGCGAGACATGTGGGAGGCAGCCGCAGATGGACGTGGGTCTCAAGCGCGAGCTGGAGCAGAAGGTCCGGGCCGGTGAGCGGCTGACCCGTGAGGACGGCATCGCCCTCTACGAGTCGGACGACCTGGCGTGGCTCGGCGGCCTCGCGCACGAGGTGCGGACGCGCAAGAACGGCGACGTCGTTCACTTCAACGTCAACCGCCACCTCAATATGACCAACGTGTGCACCGCGTCCTGCGCGTACTGCTCGTTCCAGCGCAAGCCGGGTGAGAAGGACGCGTACACCATGCGTATCGAGGAGGCCGTCCGCCTCGCCAAGGCGATGGAGGGCGACAGCCTCACCGAGCTGCACATCGTCAACGGGCTCCACCCCAATCTGCCGTGGCGCTACTACCCGCGCTCGCTCAGCGAGCTCAAGAAGGCCCTGCCGAATGTGTCGCTGAAGGCCTTCACAGCGACGGAGATCCACCACTTCGAGACCATCTCGGGTCTTTCGGCGTCTGAGATCCTCGACGAGCTGATCGAAGCGGGTCTGGAGTCGCTGACCGGCGGCGGCGCGGAGATCTTCGACTGGGAGATCCGCCAGCACATCGTGGACCACCGCACCCACTGGGAAGACTGGTCGCGCATTCACCGCCTCGCGCACTCCAAGGGCCTCAAGACGCCCTGCACGATGCTGTACGGCCACATCGAGGAGCCCCGTCACCGAGTGGACCATGTCCTGCGGCTGCGCGAACTCCAGGACGAGACCGGCGGCTTCCAGGTCTTCATCCCGCTGCGCTACCAGCACGACTTCGTGGACATGCAGGACGGCAAGGTCCGCAACCGCCTCCAGGCGCGTACGACCATGGCGACCGGCGCCGAGGCGCTGAAGACCTTCGCCGTGTCGCGGCTGCTCTTCGACAATGTCCAGCACGTCAAGGTCTTCTGGGTGATGCACGGCGTGCAGACCGCCCAGCTCGCCCTCCAGCACGGCGCGGACGACATGGACGGCTCGGTCGTCGAGTACAAGATCACGCACGACGCGGACAACTACGGCACGCCGAACAAGCTCGGCCGTGAGGATCTGCTCGACCTGATCCGCGACGCGGGGTTCCGCCCGGTGGAGCGGAACACCCGCTACGAGATCATCCGCGAATACCCGGGCCCCGACGCCGACCGCCGTGAGTCGCCGCAGCCCATGCGCGTCTGAGGCCGGCCGCTTTGACTCTCACTTTCCAACTGGACCCGCCCGGCGGTCCCGCCCTGCGCGACGGCGTCCTGGCCCTGTGGGCCGAGGTCACCAACGCGGGCGGCGCCGTCGGCTTCGTACCGCCGGTGACTGCCGAGGACATTCTGCCCGAGTGGCTCAAACACCTGACGGCCATGGCCGAGGGCCGGATGCGGCTGGTGGTCGGGTACGACGAGTACGGCGCGGTCGCGGCCACGGCGTTCCTCGCGCACAACACGCACCGGCTCATGACCCACTGGGTCTGGCTCTACACGGTGATGGTGCACCCCAAGCACCAGGGCAAGGGGTACGGCCGCGACCTGCTGGCCGCGGCGGCGGACGCGGCGCGCTCCTTCGGCGGCATCGAGGCGATACGGCTCACCTGCCGGGGCGGCACCGGCGCCGACCGGTTCTATGCCGCCTGCGGCTACCAGGAGGTCGGGCGCGTGCCCGGCGCCATCCGGGTCGGCGACGCCGACGACCGGGACGACGTGATCATGCTGCTGCCGCTCGCCACCCGAACCCGCTGAATCCCGCTGAATCGCTCCCTCGTGGGGCGTGCTTCACTGGATGGGCACGACCTGTCGTTCGTAGAGAGAAGGCCCGCCGTGTCCGATTCCAGTTCCAGGAAGAGCGCCGCGATCCGGTACACCGCCATGCGTCTGGCCATCTTCATCGGCTGCTTCGTCCTCGTGAGCGGCCTGGTCCAGGTCGGCGCGCTGCCCAAGGGGCTCGGCGACTCCAACTTCGTGTGGATCGTGCTGCTCGCGCTGGTCCTGTCCGCGCCGCTCAGCTTCGTACTGCTGCGCAAGCAGCGTGACGCGATGTCCGAGCAGCTCGTCGGCAAGGTTGACCACGCCAAGGCGCGGCTGGAGGCGAACCGTACGCAGGAGGACGGCGCTGTCGGGTAGCGCCGCCACACACTTCAGAGGCAGCGGCGGGTCTTCCGAGTCTGGGAGGTCCGCCGCTTACGCATGGCCGGTTGCTGCCCGTGTCACAACCGGGCATAGCCCCTTCGAGGTCCTCTTGTAGGCCGATGTGCTGATAGCTCCACGAGGCTCTCAAGGTGTCGCCTTCATGATCCGACGATGCGAGAGAGGCTCGAAAAGTCTTCCGGAGCTTCACCCCCATCAGGTTTCAGAAGGAGCACTGTATGAGTCCTGAGAACAGGACCGGGTCCTTGCTCGGCCCACTTCCCAGACGCCGCGCATGGCTGGGCGGCGGTGCCTTCGCATCACTCGCCCTCTTGCTGACGGCGGTGGCGAGTCCCGCGACTGCCATGGGGCAGAGCGCCGCCCAGGCACCTCTCAGCGCGAGCGTGGCGGGCCCGTCCGGCGATGACGAATGCAAGCCGGGGGGCCCCGGTCCAAAGGACCCGAAGGATTCGGACGGGTATGGAGGTTCGGAGGCTCGTGGCGGTCCGGTCGGTCCGCACCCGGCCGTGGCGAAGCAGCTCGACAAACTCGGGCTTGGCTACGGCGAGGACGGCAAGGGCCACGGCGAGGGCGGTAAGGGCCACGGCGAGGACGGCAAGGGCGACGACGACCAGTGCAAGGACGGGAAGGTTGGTCCTCCCGGTCCTCCCGGTCCTCCCGGTCCTCCCGGTCCTCCTGGTCCTCCCGGACCTCCCGGACCTCCCGGACCGTGCAATGACGTCGACGCCTATCGCCCCAGCAACTCCGTGGACCTCAAGGCCGTGCTGACCGATGGCGTGGCGTACGCGGGTATCCGGCAGCGCCAGCCCAACCCGGCGCCCCAGTACACCTGGTACGACCTCACCGACGAGCCCGGTACGAACTACCCCGACAACGCCTGTTCCATCTCCATCGCTTCCCAGACCAACGCGACGGACGGAGTCTCGATCCAGGTGCTGACCACGGACGGGAGGGTCTTCGAGACCACCTGCGAGGTCAGCAACTCCGCGCCCCCGCCCCCCAGCGTGCCAATTCTCGAGTGCAACGAGATCTGGACGTTCCGCGGGGCGCCGAGCCCCGGGGACGACTTCTAGCGAAGCCTTCGCAGCAGCGCCCTCTCCCCCCATGGGGAGGGGGCGTGCTGCGTTCTCGGCGTCTCCCGTGGGCCGTAGTCTTACTGCGGAGTAGATGTGTGTGGGGCGGGAGGATTTCTGACATGGGTCCTGTGAAGGGCGCGAAAGGCAAGCGCATGCCGCGCGCCGTGCGTGAGCGGCAGATGCTGGACGCCGCGGTGCGGACCTTCGGGCAACGCGGCTACCAGTCCGCCTCGATGGAGGAGATCGCCGAGCTCGCAGGGGTCTCCAAGCCGCTGGTCTACCTGTACTTGAACTCCAAGGAAGACCTCTTCGCGGCGTGCATCCGGCGCGAGGGGGACGCGCTCGTCGCAGCCGTACGGGCGGGAGCCCAGCCGGAGTTGGCCGCGGACCGGCAACTGTGGGCGGGACTCGCCGCGTTCTTCACGCACACCGCCGAGCACCCGGACGGGTGGGCGGTGCTGCACCGGCAGGCGCGCACGCACGGGGAGCCGTTCGCCGCGGAAGTGGCGGCGATGCGGGCCGAGATCGTGGCCTTCGTGACCGGGCTGATCGGCGCCGCGGCCCACGAGAGCCACCAAGGACAGGAACTGGACGCCAAGGACCTGGTGGGACTCGCGCAGGCGCTGGTGGGCGCGGCGGAGTCGCTCGCGGGGTGGGCGAACGAGACCGCGGACATCTCGGCGAAGGAAGCGGCCGGGACGCTCATGAACTTCGCGTGGATGGGGCTCGGGGCCCTGATGAAGGGCGAGCGCTGGTCTCCCCGCTGAAGGAGCGCTGAAAGGGCAGGAGCCCCGGTCCAGGGACCGGGGCTCCTTGATACTGCTGAGTCGTGCGCGATCGCCGATCCTGGCTGACTAGGCCGGGGTGACGTTCTCCGCCTGCGGGCCCTTCGGGCCCTGGGTGACGTCGAAGTTCACGAGCTGGTTCTCCTCAAGAGAACGGAAGCCGCTCGCATTGATCGCGGAGTAGTGGACGAAGACATCCGGGCCGCCGCCGTCCTGGGCGATGAAGCCGAAGCCCTTTTCAGCGTTGAACCACTTCACGGTTCCGGTAGCCATAAGCCCTCCTTGGGCCAAAGGGTTGCCCTGCTCCAGAACCTGCAAGAAGTCTGAAAACTACAAAAGCCTGCGGTTACATGCTCCGCAGGCTCTGTACTGCAAGGGAAACCAAACTGCAACTTGCGGCGAGCCTAGCACGCAGAACGGGCGCAGCGGTAGAGGGAAAAGATCACGTCGGCGGAACGGTCGGAGGGGCCCGGACGTGAGACGACGGCGCAGCTCGGGGCGGGGGTTCCGCCCCGGTGGAACGCACTGCGCGCCGCGGGTCTAGCCTCACGATGTGGACAGTCTTGTAACAGGCCCCGGTCGTGAAGAAGGCTCCCGAGAGAGCACAGCAACCGATCGCGGGCGCGCCCGGCCACGGGTCGGCCACATCCAGTTCCTGAACTGTCTGCCCCTGTACTGGGGGCTGGCGCGGACCGGAACGCTCCTCGATCTCGAGTTGATGAAGGACACCCCGGAGAGACTCAGCGAGCAGCTGATCCGCGGCGACCTCGACATCGCGCCGGTCACCCTCGTGGAGTTCCTGCGCAACGCCGACGACCTCGTGGCCTTCCCCGACATCGCGGTCGGCTGCGACGGTCCTGTCATGTCCTGCGTGATCGTGTCCCAGGTGGAGCTGAAAGACCTGGACGGGGCGCGGGTCGCGCTCGGCTCCACCTCGCGTACATCCGTACGGCTGGCACAGCTGCTGCTCTCCGAGCAGTACGGAGTGAGGCCCAACTACTACGTCTGTCCGCCCGACCTCGGCCTGATGATGCAGGAGGCCGACGCCGCCGTGCTGATCGGCGACGCCGCGCTGCGCGCCTCGCTGCACGACGCGCCGCGGCTGGGCCTCCAGGTCCACGACCTCGGGCTGATGTGGAAGCAGTGGACCGGGCTGCCGTTCGTCTTCGCGGTGTGGGCGGCGCGCAAGGATTATCTGGCGCGCGAGCCCGTCGTCGTGCAGAAGGTGCACGAGGCCTTCCTCGCCTCGCGGGACGTCTCCCTGGAGGAGGTCGCGAAGGTCGCGGAGCAGGCGGCCCGCTGGGAGGCCTTCGACGCGGAGCTGCTGGAGCGCTACTTCACGACGCTGGACTTCCGGTTCGGGGCGGAGCAGCTCGCGGGTGTACGGGAGTTCGCGCGGCGGACCGGGCCGACGACCGGATTCGCGGCGGACGTGCGGGTCCAGTTGCTCGGCCAGTAGCTCCGATCGCTCCGGTGGCCTGCCGGCTCCCCTGGCATGACCACGCTGCATGGCCACAGCGAGGCATGGCCGGAATCCCTGTGATGCCGCACCCGCCGGGCCCTAGTCTGAAGCAGAGCAGGACGCGGCGAACGGGGGAGTTCAGCGAATTCTTGCGAGGAACCCTGGGCGTTCACGCCCGGGAGGAATCGCATCCTCAAGGATGCGGCGCGGAGCGCTGCAGCGGCGTTGTGGTGGTCCGGCCGCGGAGCGGCCGAGTGTCACGTCTGGCGGAGACCGCCGATTAAGGGCCCGTCCGTTCGCTCGATCGGGTGATCGATCTCGAACGTGTGGTGGTGTCTCGCGCGGGTGCGTACGGTCGGTGATCGTGAAGATGGTGGTGCAGGTCAAACTCCTGCCGACGCCCGTGCAGGCGGCGGCACTCGAGGCGACCCTGCACGCCTGCAACGAGGCCGCCAGCTGGGTGAGTGAGGTCGCCTTCGAGCGCGGACAGTTCAAGAACTTCGCCCTGCGCAAACACACCTACGACACCGTCAAGACCCGCTGGGGCTTGGGCGCGCAGGCCGCCCAGCACGCGATCAAGAAGACCTGTGACGCGTACACCGCGCTGAAGGCGAACCTGAAGGCCGGGAACCTGGGAAGGCTCGGCTCCCGCCGTTACCGCCAGGCCACCGAGAAGCCGATCGCCTTCCGCCCCCAGGGTGCGCAGCCCTACGGCGACCGAATGTTGTCCTGGCAGATCCCGGACCGGACGGTATCGATCTGGACCACCGGCGGGCGGATCAAACACGTGGCGTTCACTGCCTCGGTGGAGCAGCTGGCCACGCTGGCCCTGCACCGCAAGGGCGAGTCCGACCTGCTGGAGCGGGACGGCATGTGGTTCCTCATCGCCACCTGCGAGATCCCCGAAGCCGTGCCGAATACGGATCCGGTGGACTTCCTCGGCATCGACCTGGGCATCGTGAACATCGCCACCACCTCGGACGGTGAGATCCTGGCCGGGCGCGCAGTCAACCGCATCCGGGTCCGGGAGCGGGGCCTGCGCGCCAAGCTGCAGAAGAAGAACACCCCGTCCGCCAAGCGCCGGTTGAAGAAGCGGCGGCGCAAGGAGGCTCGGCGAGCGAAGGACATCAACCACAAGATCGCGAAACACGTGGTGGCCGAGGCAGAACGCACCGGTCGCGGAATCGCCCTGGAAGACCTCACGGGCATCCGCGAGCGGGTACGGCTTCGCAAGCCCCAACGGGCCACCCACTCCAGCTGGTCCTTCGCCCAGTTGGGGCAGTTCATCGCGTACAAGGCCCGCAAGGCGGGGGTGCCGGTGGTGCACGTCGATCCGGCGTACACCTCCCGCACCTGCGCCGAATGCGGCCACATCGACAAAGCGAACCGGGTCTCGCAAGCCTGGTTCGCATGCCGGAACTGCGGATTCGTTGATCACGCAGACCGGAACGGCTCCCGCAACATCCATGCTCGCGCGTGGGGGTTGTGGCGACGCGGGGCCCAGTCAACGGCCCCCGCCCCACCCCGGACATCCGGGCGTGAGGCCGGACGCAAACGACGCACCACCGCCAGTGATGCTCGTTGTGCAAGCCCGGGACCTTTAGTCCCGGGTAGTTGACATGCATCCGCTGGGTCCGGGCGACCCGCGGAGCATCGGCGCGTACCGGCTGCTCGGCAGGCTCGGGGCGGGCGCGGTGAAGGTCGTCCATCCGCACTTCGCGCTCGACAAGGAGTTCCGGGCGCGGTTCCGGCGTGAGGTGCCGATGGAAGGTCCGCCTTGACGGCCGCCTTGAAGGTCCATCAGCCGCGTCGCTGACCGCGCCCGCAGAGCGCCATGCCCCCTGGCGTACGCTGGATCGGCCCGCAGCTGCTCTGAAAAACCGCCGAAAGGTGACACCCGGTGACCGAGAAGGCCGACCTTCAGCCCGTCCTGGACCGCGCTGCCGAGGGTGGGCGGATCACCCCTGACGAGGCGCTGGAGCTGTACCGGTTCGCGCCGCTGCACGCGCTGGGCGCCGCGGCGGACGCCGTACGCCGTCGGCGTTACGCGGGTACGGAGCACATCGCGACGTACATCATCGAGCGCAACATCAACTACACCAATGTGTGCGTCACCGCCTGCAAGTTCTGCGCCTTCTACTCCCCGCCGAAGGACACCGGCAAGGGCTGGACGCGCGACCTGGACGACATCCTGCGGCGGTGCGCCGAGACCGTCGAACTCGGCGGCACGCAGATCATGTTCCAGGGCGGGCACCACCCGGACTACGGCGTCGAGTACTACGAGGAGCACTTCGCCGCCATCAAGGGCGCCTTCCCGCAGCTGGTGATCCACTCCCTGGGCGCGTCCGAGGTCGATCACATGGCCCGCATCTCCAAGGTGTCGGCCGAAGAGGCCATCCAGCGCATCCACGCCGCGGGCCTCGACTCCTTCGCGGGCGCGGGCGCCGAGCTGCTGCCCGCGCGGCCCCGCAAGGCGATCGCGCCGCTCAAGGAGTCCGGCGAGCGGTGGCTGGAGATCATGGAGACCGCGCACCGGCTGGGCGTCGAATCGACGTCGACGATGCTGATGGGCACCGGCGAGACCAACGCCGAGCGGATCGAGCACCTGCGGATGATCCGCGATGCGCAGGACCGGACGGGCGGCTTCCGGGCCTTCATCCCGTACACGTACCAGCCCGAGAACAACCGCCTCAAAGGCCAGACGCAGGCGACGCTCTTCGAGTACCTGCGGCTGATCGCGATCGCGCGGCTCTTCTTCGACAATGTGGCGCACATCCAGGGCTCGTGGCTGACCACGGGCAAGGAGGTCGGCCAGCTGTCGCTGCACTACGGCGCGGACGACCTCGGCTCGATCATGCTGGAGGAGAACGTCGTCTCGTCGGCGGGCGCGAAGCACCGGTCGAACCGGATGGAGATCATCGACCTGATCCGCAAGTCGGGCCGGGTACCGGCGCAGCGGACCACGACGTACGAGCACATCGTGGTGCACGACGACCCGGCGAACGACCCGGTCGACCAGCGTGTGGCCTCGCACATCTCATCCACGGCGATCGAGGGCGGTACGGCCCACCCCGAGCTGAAGCTGCTCGCCTCCAACTGAGCGCGCGGTGCTGACTCTTCATGTCGCGGACGGGTCCGCCGAGGCGGTGCTCGTCGACGGCGGACTGATCGCCGCGATGGGCTCGTACGAGGCACTGGCAGCCGCCCACCCGGCGGCGCGGGTCCGCCGCTGGCCCGGCGTCATCACGGCGGGCCGGCTGAACGCGCGCGCCGCCGAGCTGCTGGAAGCGGCCTACCACCCGGACCCGCGGGAGGCTGCCGAACTCGGCACCGAGCCGCTGACCGGGGACGCGCTTGCCGCACTGGACATGGACGAGGCCCGCTGGGGCGCGAGCGCCCGGCGCGGGCTCCAGCGCATGCTCAAGCAGGGCACGACGGCGGTGACCGGGCCCTTCAGCCGGCGGACGGTGCGGACGGCTGTGGCGCGCTCGGGCCTGCGGGTGCGGGAGCCCGGGAGCGGCGCGGAGGGGCCCCTGAGGGTGGGCGGGCCGGCGGACTTCGCGATTTTCGACGGGCCGCTCGACGGTGCGACGTGCGTTGCGACGGTGCTGGGTGGACGGCTGGTGTACCGGCGTACGTAGGCGGTACACCGTGTCAACTGCGAAGAAGGCGGTCATCACTTCGGGTGGCGGTACGGTCGTATCAAGGACGGCACTCCGTCTGTGCGTCCACACTCGCGTTCATGGGAGCAGTGATGGCTACTACGGGTCGAACCGAGCAGGCCACCGAGGACAACTGGATGTTCCCGCCCGACGAGGGCTGGACCGTTGACCAGGTGAAGGATCTTGAGCTGCCCTTCGACTGGGAACTCATGGACGGAGTAATCGTGCCCCGTGGGCAGACAAACCTGTGGCATGACCACGTGCGCGATGAACTCCGGGATCAGCTCAAGGAGGCACGGCCAGTCGGGCATGCGGTCCACGTCGAGCGCTGCGTCAAGTTGGACGAGCACACCTTCGTCAAGCCCGATGTGGTCCTCTCCGACAGCAGGGGAGTCAATCTCCTGGCCGTTGCCTGTACGCCCGCCGAAAAGGTGAAGCTTGTGGTGGAGGTGGTTTCGCCCGGTTCCAAGGGCCAGGACCGGATTTACAAGCCCGCCCAGTACGCCGCCGCCAAGATCCCCTGCCACTGGCGCGTCGAGCGGGAGCGGGACGGGAAGGTCGCCGTGCACGAGTACTGGCTCAACCCGGATACACGTTCCTACATCCCCGCCCCGATGCACCCCGTACACCGCGACAAGCTCATCACCGAGCTGCCGTACCCCATCGAGATCGACCTGACCGCCCTGCTCGAAATCTGACTCGGCCCGCCGGGCACAATGGAGCGGTGACCCGAGCCTCCCTGGACAAGCAGCCGCACGAAGTCGCCTCCATGTTCGATGATGTCGCGGCGAACTACGACCTCACCAACGACGTGCTCTCACTCGGCCAGGACCGGGTCTGGCGCAAGGAGGTCGCCAAGGCCGTGGACGCCCGCCCGGCGCAGAAGGTCCTCGACCTCGCCGCGGGCACCGGCACCTCCTCGCTCCCCTTCGCCGAGACCGGTGCGTACGTCGTGCCCTGCGACTTCTCGCTCGGCATGCTGCGCGAGGGCAAGAAGCGCAACCCCTGGCTGCCGCTCACCGCGGGCGACGCGACGAAGCTGCCCTTCGCCGATGGTGTCTTCGATGCCGTGACGATCTCCTTCGGGCTGCGCAACGTACAGGACACGGGTACCGCGCTGCGCGAGCTGTACCGGGTGACCAAGCCGGGCGGGCGGGTCGTGATCTGCGAGTTCTCGCAGCCGACCTGGGCGCCCTTCCGGACCGTGTACACGGAGTACCTGATGCGGGCGCTGCCGCCGGTGGCGCGGGCGGTCTCGTCCAACCCCGACGCGTACGTCTATCTCGCCGAGTCCATCCGCGCCTGGCCCGACCAGGCAGGGCTGGCGCGGCGGCTCCAGCAGGCCGGGTGGTCCAAGGTCGCGTGGCGGAATCTGACGGGTGGCGTGGTGGCCCTGCACCGCGGCACCAAGCCCAAGCCCAAGCCGCAGTAAGCCGGCCACGCCCCCATGGAGTCGGAGCCTCAGGCGCTGGACTATCAGGCGCTCCTGGAGCGGATCGCCAAGGACGTCGCCCAGCAGGTCGAGCAGGCAGGCAGCGGCAAGCCCGCCGCGTACATCCCCGCGCTGGCAGCCGTCGACCCGCGCCGCTTCGGGATGGCCATCGCGGACGTGGACGGCACGGTGTACGGGGTCGGGGACTGGCAGCAGCCCTTCTCCACCCAGTCGATCACCAAGGTCTTCGCGCTGGCCCTGGCCCTGGCCTGCGGCGGCGACTCCCTCTGGGAGCACGTCGGCCGTGAGCCCTCCGGCAATCCCTTCAACTCGCTGGTGCAGCTGGAGTACGAGAACGGGATCCCGCGCAATCCCTTCATCAACGCGGGTGCGCTCGTCGTCACCGACCGCCTCCAGACCCTGACCGGCGACGCCAGCAGCGAACTGCTTGAATTCCTGCGGCAGGAGAGCGGCAACCCGGCGCTGGCCTTCGACGCGGAGGTCGCCGAATCGGAGTCCGCGTACGGCAACCGCAACGCCGCCCTCGCCTACTTCATGGCTTCGTACGGAAATATCACCAACCCCGTCCCCACCCTCCTTGAGCACTACTTCTGGCAGTGCGCGATCGAGATGAGCTGCGCCGACCTGGCACTGGCGGCCCGCTTTCTGGCCCGCCATGGGCTGCGCGCCGATGGCTCCCGCCTGCTGACCCGCAGTGAGGCCAAGCGGATCAACGCGGTGATGCTCACCTGCGGTACGTACGACGCGGCCGGGGAGTTCGCGTACCGCGTTGGGCTGCCGGGCAAGAGCGGGGTCGGCGGCGGGATTGTCGCGGTCGTGCCGGGGCGGTGCACGCTCTGCGTCTGGAGCCCGGGCCTGGACGAGCGGGGCAACTCGGTGGCGGGTGTCGCGGCGCTGGAACGCTTTACGACGCTGACCGGTCTTTCGGTCTTCTAGCTTTCAGTCGTGGTGTGTTGACGGGAACCGGGCGGCGAGGAAGTCGTGTCAGTTGTCTACGACCGTCCCCCGTCCCCGTCCTCGTCCACGCCCTGTCACCTCGGAGTGCTCCCCATGGCGTCGTACTGTCCGCACTGCGGTTGCCCGTCCCCGGACGAGGCTCGCTTCTGTATGAGATGCGGGCGCGAGCGACTGCCCGCCGAGGCTCCGGCCGCGCCGCCCGCCCTGCCCCTGCCTCCTCCGCCTCCGCTGTCTCCTCCGCTGCCTCCGGCACCGCCCGGCGCGCCCTCCCCCGTCGGAGCGTTCCTCGGCCGGGCGTTGCGCGGTGACTGGCTCGCCCCGGCGAAGGCGGCGGTCTGGCCGGCCGGGCTGCTGCTGGGGCTCGCGGTGGTGCTCGCCATCCCCTCGTACGGGCAGGACGACGAGGACGTGGTCGGCTGGAGCGACCGGCTGCGGATCGCGCTGGCGATGCTGCTTCAGGGGCTCGGCGGCGGCTTCGAGGCGACGGCGGCGGAGGTCTCCCCGCCGGTCTTCGGTGACGGCGGATATCCCGATTCCTCCGGTTCCGGTTCCGGTTCCGACTCGGGCCTGGACGCGGTCGCGCAGGGCAGCGTCTCGCTCTCCGTCGTACCGCTGACCGTGACACTGCTGTCGATCGCGGCGCTCTACCTCGGCGCGCGGTGGCTGCGTACGCGGGGCGAGCCCGCCGGGCCGGAAGCGGCCGTACGGATCTCGGTGCTGGTCGCGGGCGCGGTGCTGGTGCTCGGCCTGTTCGCCCAGCCCGAGATCGAGGGCATGGAGATTTCCTCGTCCCCGCTGCTCGCGGCGCTCGGCGCGCTGGCGCTCTCGCTCGTGGTGACGGCTGGCGTGCTTCAGCGCGACCGCCTCGCCGCCTGGCTGGCCCTGCGGCCCGCCGCCCGCTCGGCGATGCGCGCCCTGAGGACGGCGGTCGGCGCGCTCGGCGCGGTGGTCGTGCTCTGCTCGCTCGTCGGCTTCATCGTCTACGCCAACGCGGACGATGTGGACGGCACGGCCATGCTGATCGCCCTGCCGGTGCTGCCCAACATCGGGTTCGCGGTGCTCGGGCTGAGCTGGGGCGTACCGGTGGAGTACGACGTCGAGGGGCCCTACGGCGCGACGGGCTCCGGCTCGGAGCACGACAGCTTCGGACTCGCGGAGATCGGCGATGTGTGGGGCGACGGCGCGGTCGCCGGGGCGCTGGCCCTGGGTGTGGTCTGCGCCCTCACGCTCGGCGTGGTGGCGGCCCGTCGCTCGGCGGACCGGCGCGAACAGGTGCTGGCCGGGGGGATGTCGCTGGGCCTCATCCTGCTGTTCACGGCGGTGAGCGGGGTCTCGGCCGAACTGGACGGCGGCATCGCGGACTGGGGCGGCCAGGGCACCTCGGGGTTCGCGCCGAGCGTTCCGGACGCGCTGCTGTTCGGGCTGTTGTGGGTGGGGGCGGCGACGTTCCTGGGCCCGTATGTGCTGCGGATGGCGGGGCAGCGGGCGGCGGCTCCGGCTGTTGCGTCGGCTCCGTTTGCTCCGACGATGCCGGTGTACGCGCCGGAAGCGCCGACGCCCTACCAGGCGACCGTAGTGTCCACGGCGGCCACGGCGCCCACCACCGAACGCAGGCGCAAGGTCCTCGTCTGGGCGGCCACCCTCACCGCCGCGTTCGTCATCGGCGGCGGTGCGACGGCCGGGACGCTGATCCTGACGGGGAACAGCGATGAGTCCGACAGGACCCAGAACCAGAGCCCGAGCGAGCCCCCGGCAGCGTCTGAGTCCCCATCCCCATCCCCGTCCGAGTCACCGTCCGCCAGCCCCTCACCGACTCCGACTCCGACCCCGGCGGGCGGTGCCACGCTCCCCGCCGGCTTCGTGCTCAAGCAGGACCCCGCCGGGTTCACCGTCGGCGTGCCGGCCGGCTGGCAGCGCAGGCAAGCAGGCAGCCAGATCTTCTACGAGGCCCCGACAGGCGGCTCGTACCTCCAGATCGGCGTCATCAAGAACACGCCGATGTCGTCGTACGAGAACTTCCTCGGCCTGGAGAAGAAGCACCTGGCGACGCCCGAAACCGAGTACACCCGCCTGCTCCTGACGCAGAACACCTTCCAGGGACGGCCGGGCGCGCTCTGGGAGTTCACCCATGTCCCCGAGCCGGAGGAGGGCGGGGTACGGCGGCACGTCATCGATCAGGCCTTCGTCGCCCCGAACGGCACCGAGTACGCGATCCTCGCCGCCGACCGCGCCGAGCTGTGGGACACGGAGAAGGACGTGGTCTTCTCGACCGCCATCAACACCTTCAAGGTGAACTGACCTCCCCCAGGGCCAGGCTGAAGCAGTAGCCCTTCCGCTTGCCCACCGGCGATACGAACGTCTCGGCGAGCTCCATCCCCAGCCGCCGGGTCACCGCCACCGACCGCTCATTGGCCGCGTCCACCATCGCCACCACCCGCTCCACCCCCGCCGCCCGCACCCGCTCCAGCGTGGTGAGGGCGGCGGCCGTCGCGTACCCCTTGCCCCACGCCGACCGCGCCAGCCGCCAGCCGATCTCGATCTCGCCGACCGGGCCGAAGGTCTCGTGCGGCCAGGGCTGCGCGCCGGTGAAGCCGATGACCTCGCCGTCCTCGTCCAGCATCGTCCACAGGCAGAAGCCGCGCTCGGCATCGTGTCTGCGCTGCCGGGCGGTCAGCTCCTCGTAGACCGAGAGCTCCGCCGTGGCCCCGCCTTGGTACTCCATGACCTCCGGGTCGTCGAAGACCCGGTGCCAGGCAAGGGCGTCCTCATCGGTGGGCACACGCAGCTGTAGGACGGGGAGCGGCCTGCTCATAGGGGGAGCCCTTCAGTTTGTGGATCAGTACGCCCCCATAGACTGCACAGGTCCTGTGCCGTTCGGTACGCAATATTGAGTCTTCGGGAGAACTGCCGTGACCGAGCCCCTCTCCGAGCACACCGCTGATGTGATCGTCGTCGGGGCGGGCCCTGCCGGTTCCACCACCGCGTACTACCTCGCCAAGGCCGGGCTCGACGTCCTCCTCCTGGAGAAGACCGCCTTCCCGCGCGAGAAGGTCTGCGGCGACGGCCTCACGCCGCGCGCCACGAAGCAGCTGGTCGCGATGGGCATCGACATCTCCGAGGAAGCGGGCTGGCTGCGCAACAAGGGCCTGCGGATCATCGGCGGCGGGGTGCGGCTCCAGCTCGACTGGCCGGAACTCGCCTCGTATCCGGACTACGGACTCGTACGCAGGCGCGACGACTTCGACGAGCAGCTGGCCAGGCAGGCGCAGAAGGCGGGCGCGCGGCTGTACGAGCGGTGCAACGTCGGGGCGCCGGTCATCGACGACCGCACCGGCCGTATCACCGGCGTGAACGCCAAGCTGGGCGAGGAGAAGACCCCGGTCGTCCTCCATGCCCCGCTCGTCGTCGCCGCCGACGGCAACTCCTCCCGGATCTCCCTCGCCATGGGGCTGCACCGCCGCGAGGACCGCCCGATGGGCGTCGCCGTGCGTACGTACTTCACCTCGCCCCGCCACGAGGACGACTACCTGGAATCCTGGCTGGAGCTGTGGGACCGCCGCGGGCCCGGCGCGGACCGGCTGCTGCCCGGCTACGGCTGGATCTTCGGCATGGGCGACGGTACGTCCAATGTCGGCCTCGGCGTGCTGAACACCTCCTCCGCCTTCAAGGAGCTGGACTGGCGCGAGGTGCTGAAGGCCTGGTGCGCCTCGATGCCGGAGGACTGGGGCTACACCGAGGAGAACATGACGATGCCGATCAGGGGCGCCGCGCTCCCGATGGGCTTCAACCGCCAGCCGCACTACACCAAGGGCCTGCTGCTCGTCGGCGACGCGGGCGGCATGGTCAACCCGTTCAACGGCGAGGGCATCGCGTACGCCATGGAGTCCGGGCAGACCGCCGCCGATGTGATCGTGCAGGCGCACGCGCGCCGGACCCCGGCACAGCGGGAGGTGGCCCTCCTGCGCTACCCGAAGGTCCTCAAGGACACCTACGGCGGCTACTACACGCTTGGCCGCGCCTTTGTGAAGCTGATCGGCAATCCGAAGGTCATGCAGATCGCGACCCAGCGCGGTCTGACGCATCCGCTGCTGATGAAGTTCACGCTGAAGATGCTCGCGAACCTCACCGACCCGACGGGCGGCGACGCGATGGACCGCATCATCAACGGCCTCTCGAAGGTGGCCCCGAAAGCCTGAGGCCCCGCGGCCCAGGCCTCACGCCCTGAACGTCCGCCGGTAGTCGGTCGGGGAGACCCCGACCGTACGGCTGAAGTGGCGGCGCAGATTGGCCGCGCTGCCCAGCCCGCTGCGCTCCCCGATCTGTTCCACCGGCAGATCGGTGCTCTCCAGGAGCGACTGCGCGCGCGCCAGGCGCTGGCTCAGCAGCCACTGGAGCGGGGTGGTGCCCGTCGCGTCCTGGAGGCGGCGGTGGAAGGTGCGCGGGCTCAGCCGGGCCCGGCGCGCCAGCGCCACGACCGTCAGCGGCTGCTCCAGCCGCTCGGTGGCCCACTGGAGTACGGGACCGAGGCTGTCGTCGTCGTCGGCGGGCACGGGCAGCTCGATGAACTGCGCTTGGCCGCCCGTGCGATGGGGCGGCACGACGAGCCGGCGGGCCACCTGATTGGCGACCCGCGCGCCGAGGTCCTGACGGACCAAGTGGAGGCAGAGATCCAGCGCGGCGGTCGCGCCCGCGCTGGTCAGCACGTTTCCGTCGTCCGTGTAGAGGACCGAGTCGTCGACGATGACCTTGGGGTGGCGGGCGGCGAGTTCGCGGGTGTGCTGCCAGTGGGCGGTGGCGCGGCGGCCGTCGAGGAGCCCGGCCGCGGCGAGCGCGAACGCGCCGGTGCACAGGGACACCATGCGGGCCCCCGAGTCGGCGGCGGCGCGCAGCGCCTCGACCAGTTCGGGCTCCACCTCGCCGCCCTCCTCCGCGCAGGCTTCCGGCACGGAGGGCACGATCACGGTGTCCGCGCCGACAAGGCCGTCGAGGCCGTGGTCCGTACGGAGTGAGAAGCCGGGGCCCGGGGAGGGGGCGCCGGTGCCGCAGAGCCGCAGCTCGTACCAGGGGTCGGCGAGGTCCGGGTGCGGGATGCCGAACACCGTGCAGGCGATGGAGAGTTCGTACAGCTCCCAGAGTGAGATGCCCGCGTCCTGGACGACGGCCACGGCGACGGTTCCTGGGCGCATGCGAACAACTGTACGGCGGGAATGGTGCGGAGGTGGGCAGTTCTGCCACTGTCGGCGGCCCTGGCCCGCTGCGAATGTGGATCTCGAACAAGGAACCACCGCAGATGAGGAGTCAGCAGACATGAGCGAACAAAAGCCCGCAACCCCCGTCACCGTTGTCGGACTGGGGCAGATGGGGTCGGCGCTCGCGGGTGCGTTCCTCGCCGCCGGGTGTGCGACGACCGTCTGGAACCGTACGCGGTCGAAGGCCGACGCCCTGGCCGCGCGCGGCGCGGTGAGCGCGACGACCGTGCGTGAGGCGGTCGCGGCGAGCGAGCTCGTGGTCGTCTGCGTCCTCGACTACCCCGCCGTACGCGAACTGCTCGACCCGGTCGCCGACGCGCTCGCGGGCCGGGTGCTGGTGAACCTCACCACCGGCTCCCCGGAACAGGCGCGCGAGACCGCGGAGTGGGCCGCCGGGCTGGGCATCGGGTATCTCGACGGCGCGATCATGTCGACGCCGCCGGGCGTCGGGAACCCGGCGAGCATGTTCCTCTACAGCGGCGCGCCCGCCGTCCTCGCCGCGCACCGCCAGACCCTGGCGAGCCTGGGCGACCCGCTCGACCTCGGTGAGGACCCGGGTCTCGCCTCGCTCTACGACGCCGGGCTGCTCGGTCTGATGTGGTCGGCCTTCAACGGCTGGCTGCACTCCACGGCGCTCGTCGGCGCGGACGGCGTGTCCGCGAGCGCGTACACCCCGATCGCGGTCCGCTGGCTGACGGCCGTCACCGGCTTCATGAGTGCGTACGCCGAGCAGATCGACGCCGGTCACTACCCGGGCGACGACGCCACCCTCGACGTACAGCGGGTGGCGATCGAGCACCTTGTGCACGCGGGGCAGAAGCGTGGTGTGGACGGCCGGCTGCCCGAGTTCAACCGGGAGCTGATCGAGCGGGCGGTCGCCGACGGCCACGGCGGCGACAGCTACGCGCGGCTGATCGAGGCGTTCCGCAAGAACTGACCGGCAGCCCCCAGGGGCGTACCAAGGGCAGGACACACCAAGGGCCGCGGCTCTACCCCCGAGCGGGGGAGCCGCGGCCCTTCTGGCTGTGTGGGACGCGGGTCAGAGAACCCGGACCGCGCCGTCCGCCGGGTAGCCCGACAGATCCTGGATCACGACGCCCTTGCTGGGGTTGGCCGCGTCGAGGTACTGGCCGTCGCCGATGTAGACCCCGGTGTGGTACGCCGAACCGGCGCCGCCCCAGTAGAGGATGTCGCCGATCTGGAGGTTGCTCGTGCCCACCTGCGTACCGGCGGTCGACTGGTCCTGCGAGACGCGCGGCAGGTCAACGCCCACCGTGCGGAACGCGGCCTGGACGAGGCCGGAGCAGTCCCAGGAGTTGGGCCCCGTGCCGCCCATGACGTAGGCGTCGCCGACCTGCGCCTTGAGGAAGGCGACGACGGTCGCGGCCGAGCCGGTCGCCGACGACGAGGAGGAGGAGTTGGAGCTGGCGCCGACCGAGGAGTCGGCGGCCGAGCTGTTCGCGGAGAGCGAGGTGCGTGGCGCCTCGCGGGAGGCACGCTCCTTGGCCGCGTCCGCGCGCTCCTTCGCCTCGGCCTTCTCCTTGGCCTCGGCCTTCCGGTCCGCCTCGGCCTTGGCCTTCTTGGCGGCAACCTCGGCCTTGGCGGCCGCGGCGTCCTCCTGGGCCTGCAACTCAAGGTCGAGCGCGGCCTGCCGGGTCGCCTCGGCGGACTCGGTGAGGGAGGCGGAGAGACCGGACGTGAGCGTCGGCATCTCCATGGTCTGGGTCACCGGGTCGGCGAACGCCGGCGCGGCGGCTCCGGCCACTGCGATGGTGGAGAGCACGCCGCCGGCGACTCCGGCCCGGAGCGACAACTTGGACGCGTTGCTGCGGGGCTTCCGGTGGCTGGGTATCTGAGCGGTGTGGGACATGAGTACACCGCTACCAGGGGGTCACCGTTCCCTTCAAGAAACGTGTGTTGCGCCACAGTTACGTCTGGAATCTCGTAATCCGCCCCACCCCGGACTTTATTGACGCCGTAACGGGCAATCCGGGCAGGCGCGATCACGGCCGCGATCACGGGCTTTCCATAAAAGGTCCGGATTGCCCGGCGCCTACCACCGCTTCACGCACATGGCCAAGCCCGCTTTTATTGGCACTCCGGGCGAGTGGCGCAGGTCACAGAAAGGTCACCGTCCGAGGGCCCCCGCCCGCTCGTGAACGCGTGCACGCGTCCACCCCAATCCGCTCGGCTCCCCGGCCGGGTGACGACGCGTCCACTATCACCCGTTGCGGTCCAGTTCCAATTTGCCTGTATGCGCCACCCTTTGATAGGGGCGCCGCATCCGACCAGCGGGGATGCCCCGGGATGTCACATCCGGTGATCGCTCGCGCGCTTCCCGTATGAAGATCGACAGCGCTGTGAGTTGATGATCCATCCGCGGGTGGTGGAGATCACAAAGGCGTTGTCGCACCCCGTGTCGCAGATCACAGACCGGCAGGCATAGGATGCGAAGCAGTCGGGCTTGTGAACTGCCTCACATACTGCTTCACCTCTACGGGATCTTCTCCACGTGATCTTCGTGAGACGGGGCGAGGCGCATGCCCGGCGCAGCCCAAGGTCAAGGACGACTGGAAGGAGCGAGGAGGGTGAATGCTTACGCGCCCGTCCTGGTGCTCGGCGCCCTGGGGGCAGGGTTTGCGATCTTCTCCGTGGTCATGGCCACGTTCATCGGCCCCAAGCGGTACAACCGGGCAAAGCAAGAGGCGTACGAGTGCGGCATCGAGCCCACCCCCACGCCGGCCGGTGGCGGCCGCTTTCCCATCAAGTACTACCTGACGGCGATGCTCTTCATCGTCTTCGATATCGAGATCGTCTTCCTCTATCCCTGGGCGATCACATTCGACGCCCTGGGGATTTTCGGGCTCGTGGAGATGCTGCTCTTCGTGCTCACCGTCTTCGTCGCCTACGCGTATGTGTGGCGGCGGGGTGGCCTGGAATGGGACTGAGGGGCTGAGGAGCACACCAATGGGAATCGAAGAGAAGCTGCCGAGCGGTTTTCTGCTGACCACCGTCGAACAGGCCTCGGGCTGGGTGCGCAAGTCATCCGTCTTCCCGGCCACCTTCGGTCTTGCCTGCTGCGCCATCGAGATGATGACGACCGGTGCGGGCCGTTACGACTTGGCCCGCTTCGGCATGGAGGTCTTCCGCGGCTCGCCGCGCCAGGCCGACTTGATGATCGTCGCCGGCCGGGTCAGCCAGAAGATGGCGCCCGTCCTGCGGCAGGTCTACGACCAGATGCCCAACCCCAAGTGGGTCATCTCCATGGGCGTCTGCGCATCATCGGGCGGAATGTTCAACAATTATGCGATTGTGCAGGGCGTTGATCATGTTGTTCCCGTTGATATCTATTTGCCAGGTTGCCCGCCGCGTCCGGAGATGCTGATGGACGCCATTCTCAAGCTGCACCAGAAGATCCAGAGCTCCAAGCTCGGCGTGAACGCGCAGGAAGCGGCCCGCGAGGCGGAGGAGGCGGCCCTGAAGGCGCTCCCCACCATCGAGATGAAGGGGCTGCTGCAGTGAGCGACGTCAACGAGCCGAACCCCGAGAAGGAACTCAGCGCGCAGAACCTGCCGGGGCAGCGCGGCGAGCACGGCGAAGAGGTCCGCGTCCAGCGCGGCATGTTCGGCGCCAACAACGGCGGCGACACCTCCGGCTACGGCGGCCTCGTCCGCTCCGTACGCCTGCCGGGCCCCAGCGCCCGCCCCTACGGCGGCTACTTCGACGAGGTCGCCGACGAACTCGAAGGCGCGCTGGAGGAGCAGGGACTCGTCCCCGAGAACGCCATCGAGAAGACGATCGTCGACCGCGGCGAACTCACCTTCCACATCGCCCGCGAGCACCTGGCGCAAGTGGCGCGCACCCTGCGTGACGACCCCGCCCTGCGCTTCGAGCTCTGTACGGGCGTGAGCGGCGTCCACTACCTGGAGGACAAGGGCCGCGAGCTGCACGCCGTCTACCATCTGCGCTCGCTCACTCACGGCCGGCTGATCCGCCTGGAAGTCTCCGCCCCGGACAGCGACCCGCATGTGCCGTCCCTGGTCGCGGTCTACCCGACCAACGACTGGCACGAGCGCGAGACGTACGACTTCTTCGGGCTCGTCTTCGACGGCCACCCCGCCCTCACCCGGATCATGATGCCGGACGACTGGCAGGGCTTCCCGCAGCGCAAGGACTATCCGCTCGGCGGGATCGCCGTCGAGTACAAGGGCGCCCAGATTCCGGCTCCGGACCAGCGGAGGTCGTACTCGTGACTACCCCACCAGCAAGCGCGCGCGAGACCACCGAGGGGACTGTCTACACAGTCACCGGCGGCGACTGGGACGAGGTCGTCCAGTCCGCGGCCAAGGCCGACGACGAGCGGATCGTCGTCAACATGGGCCCGCAGCACCCCTCCACCCACGGCGTGCTGCGCCTGATCCTGGAGATCGACGGCGAGACGGTGACCGAGGCCCGCTGCGGCATCGGCTATCTGCACACCGGCATCGAGAAGAACCTCGAATACCGGACCTGGACGCAGGGCACCACCTTCGTCACGCGCATGGATTACCTCACCTCGTTCTACAACGAGGCGGCGTACTGCCTGGCCGTGGAGAAGCTGCTCGGCATCACGGACGCGATCCCCGACCGGGCGACGGTCATCCGCGTCCTGCTGATGGAGCTCAACCGGCTCTCCTCCCACCTGGTGTGCATCGCCACCGGCGGCATGGAGCTCGGCGCCACCACGATCATGATCTACGGATTCCGGGACCGCGAACTGATCCTGGACCTGTACGAGCTGATCACCGGCCTGCGGATGAACCACGCGTTCATCCGGCCCGGGGGACTCGCCCAGGACCTGCCGCCCGGCGCGGTCGACGCGGTCCGCGAGTTCGTCAAGAAGATGACCAAGAACCTGCCGGAGTACGACAAGCTCGCCACCGGCAACCCCATCTTCAAGGCCCGTATGCAGGACATCGGCTATCTCGACCTGACCGGCTGCATGGCGCTCGGGGCGACCGGCCCGATCCTGCGCGCCGCGGGCCTCGCCCACGACCTGCGCAAGACCGACCCGTACTGCGGTTACGAGACGTACGACTTCGACGTCCCGACCGCCGACAGCTGCGATGCCTACGGTCGCTTCCTCATCCGCCTGGAAGAGATGCGGCAGTCGCTGCGGATCGTCGAGCAGTGCCTGGACCGGCTTGAGCCGGGACCGGTGATGGTCGCCGACAAGAAGATCGCCTGGCCCGCGCAGCTCGCGCTCGGGCCCGACGGACTCGGCAACTCCCTCGACCACATCAAGAAGATCATGGGCACCTCCATGGAGGCCCTGATCCACCACTTCAAGCTGGTGACCGAGGGCTTCAGGGTCCCGCCCGGCCAGGCGTACGTGGCCGTCGAGTCGCCCAAGGGCGAACTGGGCGTCCATGTCGTCTCCGACGGTGGCACCCGCCCCTACCGGGTCCACTTCCGCGACCCGTCCTTCACCAACCTGCAGGCCATGGCGGCGATGTGCGAGGGCGGCCAGGTCGCCGACGTCATCGTCGCCGTCGCGTCCATCGACCCCGTGATGGGAGGCGTCGACCGATGACTGACGTCAGTTTGGGGATGCCGCAGCTCCCCGCCCCCGATTACCCGGCCGACGTACGCGCCAGGCTCGAAGCGGACGCCAAGGAGGTGATCGCCCGCTACCCCGACAGCAGATCCGCCCTGCTGCCGCTGCTGCACCTGATGCAGTCGGAGGACGGGTACGTCACCCGCACCGGCATCCGCTTCTGCGCCGAGGTGCTCGGGCTGACCACCGCCGAGGTCACCGCGGTCTTCACCTTCTACACGATGTACCGGCGGGTGCCCTCCGGCGACTACCAGGTCGGCGTCTGCACCAACACGCTCTGCGCGGTGATGGGCGGCGACGCCATCTTCGACGAGCTCAAGCAGCACCTCGGCGTCGGCAACAACGAGACGACCGAGGACGGCAAGGTCACGCTGGAGCACATCGAGTGCAACGCGGCCTGCGACTTCGCCCCCGTGGTGATGGTCAACTGGGAGTTCTTCGACAACCAGACGCCCGAGTCCGCGCGGCAGCTCGTGGACGATCTGCGCGCCGGACGGCCGGTCGAGCCCACCCGCGGCGCTCCCCTGTGCACCTACAAGGAGACCGCCCGGATCCTCGCCGGGTTCCCCGACCAGCGCCCCGGCGCGGTCGAGGCCACCGGCGGCGCGGGCCACGCCTCGCTGGTCGGCCTGCGCCTGGCCAAGGGCGAGACGCCGGCCGCCCGGGTCGTCTCCCCGCGCGGCGAGGCCCCCGAGGAAGCGCCCCAGCCCGGCGCCGAGCACCTGAGCTCGCACGACGCACCGCAGCAGACCTCGGCCTCCGACCCGGCACACCCGGCCGGACCCGTATCCGAGGAGGGGGAGTGATGACCTTGGCCGCCGAGATCGACAACGCGAGCCCGGAGAAGCTTCTCGCGCCCGTCCTCTCCGCCTTCTGGGACGAGCCCGAGTCATGGACTCTGGACACCTACCACCGCCACGAGGGGTACGAAGGGCTGCGCAAGGCGCTGGCCATGTCACCCGACGACCTCATCGCGTACGTCAAGGACTCCGGTCTGCGCGGTCGCGGCGGCGCGGGCTTCCCCACCGGAATGAAGTGGCAGTTCATCCCGCAGGGAGACGGCAAGCCGCACTATCTTGTTGTCAACGCCGACGAGTCGGAGCCCGGGACCTGCAAGGACATCCCGCTCCTCTTCGCGAACCCGCATAGCCTCATCGAGGGCATTGTGATCGCTTGTTACGCGATCCGCTCGAACCATGCCTTCATCTATCTGCGCGGTGAAACCGTCCCCGTACTGCGGAGGCTGCACGAAGCCGTCCGCGAGGCGTACGAGGCGGGCTACCTCGGCACAAACGTTCTCGGCAGCGGACTCGACCTGGAACTCACCGTGCACGCGGGGGCGGGCGCGTACATCTGCGGTGAGGAGACCGCGCTGCTGGACTCGCTGGAGGGGCGGCGCGGACAGCCCCGGCTGCGTCCGCCATTCCCCGCGGTCGCCGGTCTGTACGCATGCCCCACTGTGGTGAACAACGTCGAGTCCATCGCCTCGGTTCCCGCGATCCTGCACCGCGGCAAGGACTGGTTCAAATCGATGGGCAGCGAGAAGTCCCCGGGCTTCACGCTCTACTCGCTCAGCGGCCACGTCACCTCGCCGGGCCAGTACGAGGCCCCGCTCGGCATCACCCTGCGCCAGCTGCTCGACATGAGCGGCGGCATGCGCAAGGGACACCGCCTCAAGTTCTGGACGCCCGGCGGATCGTCGACCCCGATGTTCACCGCCGAGCACCTCGACGTCCCACTCGACTACGAGGGCGTGGGGGCGGCCGGATCCATGCTCGGCACCAAGGCGCTCCAGTGCTTCGACGAGACCACCTGCGTCGTACGGGCGGTCACGCGGTGGACCGAGTTCTACGCCCACGAGTCCTGCGGCAAGTGCACGCCCTGCCGTGAAGGCACGTACTGGCTGGTGCAGTTGCTGCGTGCCATCGAAAGCGGGGCGGGCATCCTTGCCGACCTCGACAAGCTGAACGACATCGCCGACAACATCAACGGCAAGTCCTTCTGCGCGCTGGGCGACGGCGCGGCCTCGCCGATCTTCTCCTCGCTCAAATACTTCCGCGAGGAGTACGAGGAGCACATCACCGGCAAGGGATGCCCCTTCGACCCCGCCAAGTCGACGGTCTGGGCGGACCGGCACGCCGACAACACAGAGGTGAACGCATGACGGTGACGACTAACGCCCCCTCCGGGGGCGGCGAGGCCGTGGTCCCGCCGGAAAACCTCGTCACGCTGACGATCGACGGCATCGAGATCTCCGTCCCCAAGGGGACGCTCGTCATCCGCGCCGCCGAACTCCTCGGCATCGAGATCCCGCGGTTCTGCGACCACCCCCTCCTCGACCCCGCCGGCGCCTGCCGCCAGTGCATCGTCGAGGTCGAGGGCCAGCGCAAGCCCATGGCGTCCTGCACCATCACCTGCACCGACGGCATGGTCGTCAAGTCGCAGCTCACCTCGCCGGTCGCCGAAAAGGCGCAGCACGGTGTGATGGAGCTGCTCCTGATCAACCACCCGCTGGACTGCCCGGTCTGCGACAAGGGCGGCGAATGCCCCCTACAGAACCAGGCGATGTCGCACGGCAACGCCGAATCCCGCTTCGAGGGAAAGAAGCGGACATTCGCCAAGCCCGTCCCCATCTCCCCGCAGGTGCTGCTCGACCGCGAGCGGTGCGTGCTCTGCGCCCGCTGCACCCGCTTCTCCAACGAGATCGCGGGCGACCCGATGATCGAGCTGCTGGAGCGGGGCGCGCTCCAGCAGGTCGGCATCGGCGAGGGCGACCCCTTCGAGTCGTACTTCTCCGGCAACACCATCCAGATCTGCCCGGTGGGCGCGCTGACCTCGGCGGCGTACCGCTTCCGCGCCCGCCCCTTCGACCTGGTGTCCTCGCCGAGCGTGTGCGAGCACTGCGCGGGCGGCTGCGCCACGCGTACGGACCACCGGCGCGGCAAGGTCATGCGGCGGCTGGCCGCCAACGACCCCGAGGTCAACGAAGAGTGGATGTGCGACAAGGGGCGCTTCGGCTTCCGCTACGCGCAGCAGCGGGACCGGCTCACCACCCCTCTCGTACGCAGTGAGACCGGCACCCTGGAACCGGCGAGCTGGCCCGAGGCGCTGGCGGCGGCGGCCCACGGCCTGAGCGCGGCCCGCGGCCGGACCGGCGTCCTGCTCGGCGGCAGGCTCACCGTCGAGGACTCCTACGCGTACGCGAAGTTCGCCAGGGTCGCCCTCGACACCAACGACGTGGACTTCCGGGCGCGCGTGCACAGCAGCGAGGAGTCCGACTTCCTGGCCTCCCGTGTCGCCGGGCGCGGCCGGGACCTGGACGGCAGTGGCGTCACGTACAGCTCCCTGGAGAAGGCCCCGGCCGTGCTGCTGGTCGGGATCGAGTCCGAGGAGGAGGCCCCCGGCGTCTTCCTGCGGCTGCGCAAGGCACACCGCAAGCGCGGCCAGCGGACCTTCAGCCTGGCCACGCACGCCACCCGCGGCCTGGACAAGGCGGGCGGCACGCTGCTCCCCGCCGCCCCCGGCACCGAGACCGAATGGCTCCACGCGCTCAGCGGCGGCGTCGGCCCGGAGAGTCCGGCGGGTCTTGACGGCGATGGCGCGAAGGCCGCCGAGGCGCTGCGGGCCGACGGCGCGGTCATCGTCGTCGGCGAGCGGCTCGCGGCCGTGCCCGGCGGGCTCACCGCCGCCGTACGGGCCGCGACCGCGACCGGCGCCGAACTGGTGTGGATCCCGCGCAGGGCGGGGGAGCGCGGCGCCGTCGAGGCGGGCGCGATCCCCTCGCTGCTGCCCGGCGGCCGTCCGGCCACCGACCCGCGGGCCCGCGAGGAGACCGCGGGGGCCTGGCGCGTACGGGAACTCCCGCACCGCTACGGGCGCGACAGCGGCCAGATGATCGAGGCTGCGGCCACCGGCGAACTGGGCGCCCTGGTGGTGGCGGGCGTCGAGGTCGCGGACCTGCCCGACCCGGCACGCGCGCGTGAAGCACTCGGCGCGGTCGGTTTCCTGGTCGCTCTGGAGCTGCGGCCGAGCGAGGTCACCGAGCGGGCGGACGTGGTCTTCCCGGTCGCCGCCGTCGCCGAGAAGGCGGGCACGTTCCTCAACTGGGAGGGCAGGGCGCGGTCCTTCGAGGCCGCGCTCAAGCCCGAGCAGATGACGCGCCGCCTCGCGCCGGCCGACGGGCGGGTGCTGCACATGCTCGCCGACGCGATGGACGTCGCGTTCGGACTGCCGGACCTCGCGTCCGTACGCAAGGAACTGACCAGCCTCGGCGTGTGGGACGGGCCGCGGGCGACCGAGCCCCTGGAGCCCGCCAGGCCGCTGCCCCGCCCGGGCGAGCACGAGGCGGTCCTCGCGGGCCACCGGATGCTGCTCGACCAGGGCCTGCTCCAGCAGGGCGACGAGGCGCTGGCGGCCACCCGGCATGCCGCGGTGGCCCGGCTCTCCGCGGCGACGGCGGCCGAGACGGGCGTCAAGGACGGCGATGTCCTGGCCGTCACCGGGCCGGCGGGCTCGGTGGAACTCCCGCTCCGGGTGACCGAGATGCCCGACCGGGTGGTGTGGCTTCCGCTGAACTCGGCCGGCGGCGGCGTCCCCGCGGACACCGGCGCGCTGCCCGGACAGGTCGTCCGGATCGGCCCGGCAGCCAGTGAGGCTCCCGCCGCTGACGTATCGGAGGCGCAGTCATGACCGACTTTCCCGCCGGGACGGCCTCGGCCCTCCGGCCGGCCGCAGGCCCGGCCCTCCACGCTGCAACGGAGGTGCGAGCGTGATTGCCCTCGTTCATATCGCGGATCCCCAGCGGAGCGTACTCGCGGCCGAGGACCTCTCGATGTTCGGACGCGACCCCTGGTGGCTCATCGGCATCAAGGCCGTGTTCTGCTTCGCCTTCCTGATGATCACCGTGCTGTTCTCCATCGTGTGGGAGCGCAAGGTTGTCGCCTGGATGCAACTGCGCATCGGTCCCAACCGGCACGGCCCCTGGGGCATGCTCCAGTCGCTGGCCGACGGCATCAAGCTGATGCTGAAGGAAGATCTCATCGTCAAGCGCGCGGACAAGGTCGTCTACGTCCTCGCGCCGATCATCGCCGCGGTCCCGGCCTTCATGGCGATCGCGGTGATCCCCTTCGGCCCGGCCGGCAACGAGGTCTCGATCTTCGGCCACCGCACCACGATGCAACTCACCGACCTGCCGATCGCGATGCTCTACGTCCTCGCGATCGCCTCGGTCGGCATCTACGGCATCGTGCTGGCGGGCTGGTCGTCCGGCTCGACGTATCCGCTGCTCGGCGGACTCCGCTCCTGCGCGCAGATGATCTCGTACGAGATCGCCATGGGCGCGGCCTTCGCCTCGGTCTTCCTCTACTCCGGGTCGATGTCGACCTCGGCGATCGTGGAGGCGCAGGCGGACCGCTGGTACATCATCCTGCTCCCGGTCTCCTTCATCATCTACATCGTCACGATGGTGGGCGAGACCAACCGCGCCCCCTTCGACATGCCGGAGTCCGAAGGCGACCTCGTCGGCGGCTTCAACACCGAGTACAGCTCGATCAAGTTCGCGATGTTCATGCTGGCCGAGTACGTCAACATGGTCACCGTCTCGGCGGTCTCGGTCACCCTCTTCCTGGGCGGCTGGCGGGCCCCGTACCCCGTGTCCACCTTCTGGGAGGGCGCGAACCACGGCTGGTGGCCGATGCTCTGGTTCGTGATCAAGGTCCAGCTGCTGCTGTTCTTCTTCATCTGGCTGCGAGGCACGCTGCCACGCGTCCGCTACGACCAGCTGATGAAGCTCGGCTGGAAGGTCCTGATCCCGGTATCGCTGGTCTGGCTGATGCTGGTGGCGACCGTACGGGCGATGCGGAACGAGAACTACGACTTCCAGCAGATCGTGCTGTACGTCGGAGGCGCGGTCATCGCTGTGCTGCTGCTCTCCTTCGTCGCGGACCTCTTCCGCGCCCAGAAGGAAAAGGAGCAGGAGAAGGCGGCGGCGGAGGTGGAAGGCGAGCCGGTGGCGTTCGACCCGATGGCGGGCGGCTTCCCCGTACCGCCGCTGCCCGGACAGACGTTGCCGCCGGTGCCCCGACGACGGCCGCGCGGTGAGCGCGAGCTGATTGTCAGTGGCGGAGTGGACACTGCAAGTGATGGAAAGGAGGCTGACGGTGTCTGATTTCCAGAATCCCGTTGCCGGCTTCGGCGTGACCTTCAAGGCCATGTTCAAGAAGCGGCTGACCGAGCAGTACCCGGAGCAGAAGAAGACGACGGCGCCGCGCTTCCACGGCAGGCACCAGCTCAACCGCCATCCGGACGGTCTTGAGAAGTGCATCGGCTGCGAACTGTGCGCCTGGGCCTGCCCGGCGGACGCGATCTATGTGGAAGGCGCGGACAACACCGAGGAGGAGCGCTACTCCCCGGGCGAGCGGTACGGCCGCGTCTACCAGATCAACTACGCCCGTTGCATTCTCTGCGGCCTGTGCATCGAGGCCTGCCCCACCCGCGCGTTGACCATGACGAACGAGTTCGAACTGGCCGACAGCAGCCGCGAGGCCCTGATCTATACGAAGGAGCAGCTGCTCGCCGGGCTCGAAGAGGGCATGGTCGAGACCCCGCACTCGATCTTCCCGGGGACGGACGAGCAGGACTACTACCGGGGGCTGGTCACCGAGGCCGCTCCCGGCACGGTCCGGCAGGTCGCCGTCTCCAAGGGGGAGAAGGGCGAGGAGGTGGACGTA
Source organism: Streptomyces sp. NPDC052236 (assembly GCF_044548015.1). Taxonomy (NCBI): domain Bacteria; kingdom Bacillati; phylum Actinomycetota; class Actinomycetes; order Kitasatosporales; family Streptomycetaceae; genus Streptomyces; species Streptomyces sp. NPDC052236. The sequence goes on from NZ_JBIUBL010000015.1 coordinate 111,275, forward strand.
TGAACACCCTCGCGGCCACCACCACGTCGACCGGTGAGGCCTTCCAGTTCTGGCTGCTCGGCTCCATCGCCGTCCTCGGGGCGCTCGGCACGATCCTGATGAGGCGGGCCGTCCACAGCGCGCTCTGCCTCGCCGGGACCATGATCATTCTGGCGGTCTTCTACCTCGCCAACGGCGCGTACTTCCTGGGCGTCGTCCAGGTCATCGTCTACACCGGCGCCATCATGATGCTGTTCCTCTTCGTGGTCATGCTGGTCGGCGTCACCGCCGCCGACTCGCTCAAGGAGACGCTGAAGGGCCAGCGCTGGCTGGCCGCTGCCTGCGGGCTCGGTTTCGGCATCCTGCTGGCCGCCGGAATCGGCAACGCCTCGCTGAACAACTTCAACGGCCTCGGCGCGGCCAACAGCGCGCACGGCGGCAATGTCGAAGGCCTCGCCCGGCTTATCTTCACCAAGTACGTCTTCGCCTTCGAGATTACGGGCGCGCTGCTGATCACGGCGGCGGTCGGGGCGATGGTGCTCACCCACCGGGAGCGCACCGAGCGCGCCCCCACCCAGCGGGAGATGTCCGAGGCGCGCGTACGCGGAAAGCATCTGCCGCCGCTGCCCGCCCCCGGCGTCTACGCCCGCCACAACGCCGTGGACATTCCCGGTCTGCTGCCCGACGGCACCACGTCCGAGCTCAGCGTCATGAAGACACTGCGGGCGCGCGGCCAGATCCGCGATGTGTCCGACGAGGCCGTGGCGGACCTCAAGGCGCTGGAGCAGCGCTCCGAGGACCGGCTCGGCCGTGACCACGAGACGCACGAAGGCGAGGTCGCCAAGTGAACCCGGTCAATTACCTGTATCTGGCCGCCCTGTTGTTCACCATCGGCGCGGCCGGGGTGCTCATCCGGCGGAACGCGATCGTGGTCTTCATGTGCGTCGAGCTGATGCTGAACGCCTGCAACCTCGCGTTCGTCGCCTTCTCCCGGATGCACGGCAATCTCGACGGCCAGATCATGGCCTTCTTCACGATGGTCGTCGCCGCCGCGGAAGTCGTGGTCGGGCTGGCGATCATCGTCTCGCTGTTCCGTTCCCGCCACTCGGCCTCGGTCGACGACGCCAGCCTGATGAAGCTGTAAGGGGTCGCTGAATCGTGGACAACATGGCGAATCTGATTGCGCTGCTCGTCGCGGCGCCCTTGCTCGGAGCGGCGGTCCTGCTCTGCGGTGGGCGGCGGCTCGACCGCGTCGGCCACTGGATCGGCACCGCGCTCGCCGCGGCGTCCTTCGTCGTCGGCGTGGTGCTGTTCCTGGACATGCTGGGCAAGGGCGCGGAGGAACGCGCCCTGCACCAGAAGCTGTTCAGCTGGATCCCCGTCGAGGGCTTCCAGGCGGACGTCGCCTTCCAGCTCGACCAGCTGTCGATGACGTTCGTCCTGCTGATCACCGGTGTGGGCACGCTGATCCACATCTACTCGATCGGCTACATGGAGCACGACGAGCGGCGCCGCCGCTTCTTCGGCTATCTGAATCTCTTCCTCGCGGCGATGCTGCTGCTCGTCGTCGCCGACAACTACCTCCTGCTGTACGTCGGCTGGGAGGGCGTCGGTCTCGCCTCGTACCTGCTCATCGGGTTCTGGCAGCACAAGCCCAGCGCGGCGACCGCGGCGAAGAAGGCCTTCCTGGTCAACCGGGTCGGCGACATGGGCCTGTCCATCGCGATCATGCTGATGTTCACCACCTTCGGGACCTTCACCTTCGGCCCCGTGCTGGAAGCGACGGGCGAGACCAGCGAGGGCAAGCTGACGGCCATCGGCCTGATGCTGCTGCTCGCGGCGTGCGGCAAGTCCGCGCAGGTGCCGCTGCAGTCCTGGCTCGGCGACGCGATGGAGGGCCCGACCCCGGTCTCCGCCCTGATCCACGCGGCGACCATGGTGACCGCGGGCGTCTACCTCATCACCCGCTCCGGCGCGATCTTCAACGGCGCGCCCGACGCGCAGTTGGCGGTCGTGGTGGTCGGCGCGGTCACGCTCCTCTTCGGTGCGATCGTCGGTTGCGCGAAGGACGACATCAAGAAGGCGCTGGCCGGTTCGACGATGTCGCAGATCGGCTACATGATCCTGGCGGCGGGCCTCGGCCCGATCGGCTACGCCTTCGCGATCATGCACCTGGTGACGCACGGCTTCTTCAAGGCCGGGCTCTTCCTCGGCGCCGGTTCGGTCATGCACGGCATGAACGACGAGGTCGACATGCGCAAGTACGGCGGCCTGCGGAAGTACATGCCGGTCACCTTCGTGACCTTCGGCCTCGGCTATCTCGCGATCATCGGCTTCCCGGGGCTGTCCGGCTTCTTCTCCAAGGACAAGATCATCGAGGCGGCCTTCGCCAAGGGCGGCACGGAGGGCTGGATCCTCGGCGCCGTCACGCTGCTGGGCGCGGCCATCACCGCGTACTACATGACGCGCGTGATGATCCTGACGTTCTTCGGCGAGAAGCGCTGGCAGCCCGCCCCCGACCCGGACACGGCCCCCAGCGTCGAGCCCGGCATCGAGATCCACCCCGGCGAGCTGCCGCACCCGCACGAGTCGCCGAAGTCCATGACGATCCCGATGATCGTGCTCGCCTTCGGTTCGGTCTTCGCCGGCGGATTCTTCGCCATCGGCGACCGGTTCGTGGGCTGGCTGGAGCCGGTCACCGACTTCGACCACGGGCACGCGCCGCTCAGCGCGGGCACGATCACCGCCGCCACGGTGGTGGTCCTGCTGATCGGCGTGAGCGCCGCCTACGTCCAGTACGGACGCAGGCCGGTGCCGGTCATCGCACCGCGCGGCTCGCTGCTCACCCGGGCCGCCCGCCGTGATCTGCTCCAGGACGACATCAACCATGTGGTCCTGGTCCGCGGCGGCGAGCACCTGACCCGCTCCCTGGTCTACGTCGACCACACCCTGGTCGACGGCGTGGTCAATGGCACGGCCGCCTCGGTCGGCGGGCTCTCCGGCCGTATGCGCAAGCTGCAGAACGGCTACGCCCGCTCCTACGCGGTCTCGATGTTCGGCGGTACGGCGATCCTCATCGCCGCGACCCTGCTGATGAGGGCGGTCTGAGTATGTCCTTCCCAATCCTGACGGCGACGGCGGCGCTCCCGGCGATCGGCGCGATCGTCACCGCCGCCGTCCCGGCGGCGAGGCGTACTGCCGCCAAGTGGCTGGCGCTGCTCTTCTCGCTGGCCACGCTGGTGCTGGCGGCGATCGTGCTCGTACGCTTCGAGCCCGGCGGCGACCGCTATCAGCTCACCGAGTCCCATGCCTGGATCAAGGACTTCGGGGTCCGGTACGAACTGGGCGTGGACGGCATCGGGGTCGCGCTGCTGGCGCTGACCGCGCTGCTGATCCCCTTTGTGATCCTCGCCGGCTGGCACGACGCCGACCCGCTGGAAACAAAGAACTCCCGCTGGCGGCCGACGCAGGGCTTCTTCGCCCTGATCCTGATGGTCGAGGCGATGGTGATCCTCTCCTTCGAGGCCACCGACGTCTTCCTCTTCTACATCCTGTTCGAAGCGATGCTCATCCCGATGTACTTCCTCATCGGCGGCTTCGGGGACCGGGCCCACGCGGGCAGCGACGAGAACGCCGCCGCCCAGCGGTCGTACGCGGCCGTGAAGTTCCTGCTGTACAACCTGGTCGGCGGCCTGATCATGCTGGCCGCGGTCATCGGGCTGTATGTCGTCGCGGGCACCTTCTCGCTCTCCGAGATCGCCGAGGCGCGGGCGTCGGGAACGCTCGACATGGCGACCAACACCGAGCGGCTGCTCTTCCTCGGCTTCTTCTTCGCCTTCGCGGTGAAGGCGCCGCTGTGGCCGCTGCACACATGGCTGCCCAACGCGATGGGTGAGGCGACCGCGCCGGTCGCCGTGCTGATCACGGCGGTGGTCGACAAGGTCGGCACGTTCGCGATGCTGCGCTACTGCCTCGGCCTCTTCCCCGAGGCCAGCAAGTGGGCGACGCCCGTGATCCTGGTCCTGGCCCTGATCAGCATCGTCTACGGGGCGCTGGTGGCGGTGGGCCAGCGGGACATCAAGCGGCTTGTCGCGTACGCCTCGATCTCGCACTTCGGCTTCATCATCCTGGGCATCTTCGCGATGACCAGTCAGGGCCAGTCGGGCGCGACGCTGTACATGGTCAACCACGGGATCTCGACGGCCGCGCTGATGCTGGTGGCCGGCTTCCTGATCTCCCGGCGGGGCTCGCGGCTCATCGCGGACTACGGCGGAGTGCAGAAGGTCGCGCCAGTGCTCGCGGGCACGTTCCTGATCGGCGGTCTGGCGACGCTGTCGCTGCCGGGGCTCGCGCCGTTCGTGAGTGAATTCCTGGTCCTGGTCGGCACGTACGCGCGCTATCCGGTGGCCGGGATCATCGCCACCTTCGGCATTGTGCTCGCCGCGCTCTACACCCTCGTGCTCTATCAGCGGACGATGACGGGCCCGGTGAAGGACGAGGTGCGGTCGATGCCGGACCTGAGGGTCCGTGAGCTGGCGGTGATCACCCCGCTGATCGCGTTGCTGCTCTTCCTCGGCGTCTTCCCGAAGCCGCTGACGGACATCATCAATCCCGCGGTGGAGCACACGATGTCCGACGTACAGAAGAAGGACCCCCAGCCCGAGGTGGAGGCCGCCAAGTGAGCGCAACAGTTGTCCACAGCCTGTGGACAAAGGCGGTCGAGCCGATCGACAAGGTCCCGGCCCCGCATATCGAGTACGCCCAGCTGGCGCCTGTGCTGATCGTGGTCGGCGCGGCGATCCTGGGTGTGCTCGTGGAGGCCTTCGTCCCGCGCAAGGCCCGCTATCACACGCAGGTGTTCCTGACCGTGGTCGCCCTCTGCGCCGCCTTCGCGGCGGTCGTCGGCCTGGCCGCCGGCGGATACGGCACCACCAAGGCGCACATCGCGGCGATGGGCGCGATCGCGGTCGACGGCCCGGCGCTGTTCCTGCAGGGCACCATCCTGCTGGCCTCGCTGGTCGCCGTCTTCACCTTCGCCGAGCGCCGCCTCGACCCGGAGGTGCACGGCAACCGCGTCGACTCCTTCGCCGCGCAGGCCGCGTCCGTACCCGGCAGCGACAGCGAAAAGGCTGCGGTCAAGGCCGGGTTCACCACCACCGAGGTCTTCCCGCTGGTGCTCTTCGCGATCACCGGCATGCTGGTCTTCCCGGCCGCCAACGACCTGCTGACGCTGTTCGTGGCGCTGGAAGTCTTCTCGCTCCCGCTCTACCTGCTGTGCGCCCTCGCCCGCCGCAAGCGGCTGCTGTCGCAGGAGGCGGCGGTGAAGTACTTCCTGCTGGGCGCGTTCTCGTCGGCGTTCATGCTGTTCGGGATCGCCCTGCTGTACGGGTACTCGGGCTCCATGTCGTACGCGAGGATCGCGGACGTCGTCGACGGCAGCGTCCGTACGATCGACCCGGCGCTCGCGGACACCATGGGCAACGACGCGCTGCTGCTGATCGGCGGCGCGATGATCCTCACGGGCCTGCTCTTCAAGGTCGGCGCGGTCCCGTTCCACATGTGGACCCCGGACGTCTACCAGGGCGCCCCGACCCCGGTCACCGGCTTCATGGCCGCGGCCACCAAGGTCGCCGCCTTCGGCGCGCTGCTGCGGCTGCTGTACGTCGTACTGCCGGGCCTGAGCTGGGACTGGCGGCCTGTCATGTGGGGTATCGCGATCGTGACGATGCTGGGCGGCGCGATCGTCGCGATCACCCAGACCGACATCAAGCGCCTCCTCGCGTACTCCTCGATCGCGCACGCGGGATTCATCCTGGCGGGCGTCATCGCGACGACGCCCGACGGCATCTCGTCGGTCCTCTTCTATCTGGCCGCGTACTCCTTCGTGACGATCGGCGCGTTCGCGGTGGTCACCCTGGTCCGCGACGCGGGCGGCGAGGCGACGCACCTGTCCAAGTGGGCGGGCCTGGGCCGCCGGTCACCGCTGGTGGCGGCGGTGTTCGCGGTCTTCCTGCTGGCCTTCGCGGGTATCCCGCTGACCTCGGGCTTCACCGGAAAGTTCGCGGTCTTCAAGGCGGCGGCGGAGGGCGGCGCGGGCGCGCTGGTGGTGGTCGGCGTGATCTCGTCGGCGATCGCGGCGTTCTTCTACATCCGCGTGATTGTGCTGATGTTCTTCAGCGAGCCGAAGCCGGAGGGCCCGACGGTTGCGGTGCCGTCGCCGCTGACGATGACGACGATCGCGGTGGGCGTGGCGGTGACGGTGGTACTGGGCGTGGCGCCGCAGTACTTCCTGGACCTGGCGAGCCAGGCGGGTGTGTTTGTGCGGTAGCCGAAGTCCGTATCGGCGCCAGGGCCCGGCTTCTCCGTGCGGAGACGCCGGGCCTTGTTCGTCCCGGGCCGCGCGCTCTCATACACCCGCGAGCTCGCACCATACGAGCTCCCCCCCCGGCCCCGAGCAGCCCCTCCCGCAGGCTGTAGTGCCCCCACCGGTCCGCCAGTTCCTGCACGATCCCGAGCCCGCGCCCACCATCGTCACCATCGCCGCACAGGCGTGGCCGAGGCGGCTCGGGGTTGGTGTCCCAGACGGTCAACCGCAGAGTCTTGTGGGCCCGCTTCGGTGGCGCCGGCCTCAAGCGGCGGTGTTCCGCACGATCCTCCACGCCGTGATCCATGAGGCGGCGCTGCACATGCACTTCGGCGGTCCAGAGGTTATGCGCAACCAGCTCGTGCACCTCATCGAGCTGGCACGACAGCCGACCATCACGATCCAGGTGTTCCCGTTCAAGGCAGATGCCTTCGCGGCGTTCAGCGGGGCATTCCTGCACGTCACACCGTCCGTGCCCGAGCTCTCCACCGTGTTGCTGGAGCATCCGGTCAAGTCGATCTACCTCGACGACGAAGAACACATCACCCAGTACCAGGCCATGTTCGACCGCCTGTCCCGGGAAGCACTTGCTCCGATCAACCCGACAGCCGTCCCCGAGTCGCACGCCCACCCCGACTCACTGGGTCTCCTCCAGCACATCCTCTACACACTCTAGGAAGCCGAAAATGCCCCAGCTCAACTGGCAGAAGTCCTCATTCAGCGGCGGCGAAGGGGGCAACTGTCTCCACCTCGCAGCCGCGCCCGACGGAACCGTCCGCCTTCGCGAGAGCGACTCCCCGAACGAGATCATCACCACCACGCCCACCCGCCTTGGGGGTCTCATACGCTCCATCAAGGCCGGTGGCTTCGCCCATGTCACACCCTGAAGGTCCGGACGGGCACGACGCACACCACTCGCTCGGGGTGTCACCCGGCGACATCGCGCATTGTCTAGGGAGGCACCATGCCCGAACTTCACTGGCAGAAGTCCTCGTTCAGCGGCGACGAGTCCGGCAACTGCCTCCACCTCGCAGCCGCGCCCGACGGAACCGTCCACCTCCGCGAGAGCGACACCCCGAACGAGATCATCACCACCACGCCGACCCGCCTCGGGGACCTCATACGCGGCATCAAAGCGGGCGGCTTCGCTCACCTCACGCCCTGAGGGGCCCGAACGGTGGCAGATGCGGAGGAATACGCACTGTGCCCGGCCCCAGGCGCCATGAATTTGTCATGGACGTCACTGAACGCGGAACGGGCCGGATAGCGTGACGCATCGAGCACTCGATAGCCCTGGGGGAAGGCGACTCGTGTGGCACCCGACGGAGGATTGGAACAACCGTGGATGCGCAGAGCCGTGGGCCGGCGGATGAGATCGACCCTGCCGACCAGTGGGTGCTCAACCCCGAAACCGGCAATTACGAACTGCGACTGACCGGTTCCCCACAGAAGCCAGAGGCAACCCGCCCCCGGAGCGCCCCCGCCTCCGCCCCCGCTTCCGCCTCCGCCCCGGGCAGCGTCCCGGGCCAGCGCAGGCGCCGCGCCGCACCCGCGCCGGACGACACGCGCGGCTCCGGCCGCCGCAAGCGCAAGCAGCAGAAGAAGGGCGGCAAGAAGAAGGCGCTGATATGGATCGGAGGCACCCTCGCCTTCATCCTCGTCGGCAGCTCGGCCTACGCGTATTACTGGTACGACCGCCTCGACGGCAACATCAAGACCGTCGACATCGGCGACGTGGGCAGTGACAGCGTCCTGGAGAAGGGGCCGGTCAACATGCTGATCATCGGTAACGACGTACGGGTCGGCAAGGGCAACGAAAGCTACGGTGACCGTGACAACGCCACCGGCCACGCCGACACCACGCTCCTCTTCCACGTCTCCGGGGACCGCACCAACGCGACTGTGCTGAGCATCCCCCGGGATCTCATGATCAAAATCCCGGACTGTGAGACCAAACAGCCCGATGGCTCGTCCAAGGTCATCCCAGGCTCGACGAACCCCACCAGATTCAACGAATCCTTCGGTGTGAACGGCCGAGATCCGGGCTGCACCATGCGTACCGTCGAGAGCATCACGGGCCTTGAGGTCGACCACTTCATGATGTTCGACTTCAACGCGGTCAAGACGCTGTCCACCGCGATCGGCGGCGTCGAGGTGTGTCTGAATAAGCCCATCAAGGACGAAGACGGCGGGTCCAAACTCGATCTGCCGGCCGGGGAAAGCAGGATCGAGGGCGAAGACGCGCTGTCGTTCCTCCGTAACCGGCACGGTCTCAAGAACGAGAGCGACTTGGACCGGATCGAGATGCAGCAGAAGTTCGTCGCAGCGATGATGCGGCAGCTGAAGGAAGAGACGCTGGGCAGCCCGAAGAAGATGCTCGACGTCGCCGAGGCGGCCACCAAGGCCCTCACCGTGGACAAGGGGATAGGAAGCGCCAGGAAGCTGGTCACCCTCGCCAAGGAACTCGGCAAAATCAACCTGAAGAACATCACCTTGACGACGGTGCCGGTGGTCGACAACCCGGACGAGCCCACGCCCGTCACCGTCGTTCTGAAGCCAGTTGAGGCCCCGCAGGTCTTCAGCATGCTGCAGAACGACGTGTCCTTCACCGAGGTGAAGGAGCAGCAGAAGGAAGCCAAGGACAAGCAGGCCGCCCTGCTCGTAGGCCCGCGCGAGGAGGCGTCGGCCGTGCGCGTCGAAATCACCAACGGCGGCGCCCGGGGCGGGTCCGCGAGCAACCTCCTGAACTGGCTGCAGAACTCCAAGGGTGTACAGAAGTCCAGCAACGCCGGCAACGCCCCGCAGGACGTGGCCAAGACGACACTGGAGTACACACCGAACCAGGCCGGCCAGGCCCGTAAGCTCGCGGACCTCATGGGCCTTCCCGCCTCGGCACTGAAGCCCGGCGCGACGGACGCCGCCGAGGTGCAGCCGATGAAGCTCACCCTCGGGCCGGACTTCAAGGAGGCCGGCACGCCCATCGCTCCGCCGAAGAAGGTGGACGTCAAGCGGTCCCAGGCGGACCAGAAGACGTGCGACAAGTAGCCACGCCCGGTCAGACTGTGAGCGGCTACTGCTCGGCGGGTCGCTTCCGGCGCGGCGTGATCCGGGTGAGGTCCAGGTCGACGGGGAAGGGGACGGAGACCTTCATCCGGTCGTGGAAGATTCCGGTGCTGGTGTACGCGCCTGTGGCCGGCTCCAGTTCGAAGACATACACCACGGCCTGGCCCTCGTTGTTCTCCACGCGCCAGTAGTGGGGGATCTTGGCGCGCGCGTACTTCACCGGCTTGGTCTCCCGGTCGCGGGTCACGGATTCGTTGGAGACGACCTCAATGGCCAGCACAACGGACTCGGCTGGGAACCGGGTCTGCTTCGAGTCATTGACAACATCCTCGCCCACGACGATCACATCGGGCTCCGGCCTGTTCTGCCAGTCGATGTCGATGGTGAACTCCCTGACCACCTCCAGGTCCTCGGGCGCGACAGACTGCAGCTGCCACTCGAAGAAGCTGACCGCGCGCGAATGAAACAAGCTCTGCGGACTCACGAAAACAAGGCTCCCGTCGATCAGCTCCGTGTGCGGAGGCAGGTTCGGAAGCCGGTCCAGGTCGTCGCCGGTCCAGCCGCCCACGGGCGGGACCGGCCAGCTGGGCTCAGTGGCCTCGGGTTCGACGCTCATTAGTGCTCCCATGCGACGGAGTCTCGCGGGTCTGTCCAGCCTATCCAGCAGGAATGCGATCAGGCTCCCCCGCACGTGTGAACGAGTCCGTGCCGTTGACGCGCGCGGCTCACGCCCGCGACGGCACGATCCGGCCCGTCACCTCGCCCAGGCCCACCCGTACGCCGTGCGCGCCCTCCGCCCACGCCGTCATCGTCACCACGTCGCCGTCCTCCAGGAACGTCCGCGTCCCCGTCGGCAGCTCCATCGCGTTCTGGCCGTTCCAGGTGATCTCCAGCAGCGAGCCGCGCTGGTGGACCTCGGGGCCGCTGACCGTGCCGGAGGCGAAGAGGTCGCCCGTGCGCAGCGAGGCGCCGTTGACCGTCATATGGGCCAGTTGCTGGGCGGCCGTCCAGTACATCGTGGCGAATGGCGGCTCGGCGACCACCTGGTCGTTGATCATGACGGTGATACGGAGGTCGAGGCCGCCCGGCTCGTCGTCGTCCGCGTCGTCGAGATACGGGAGCAGCGTGACGTCCCGGTCCGGCGGCGGGACCCGGGCCGCGTCCACCGCCTCCAGGGGGGTCACCCAGGCGGATACGGACGTGGCGAAGGACTTGCCGAGGAACGGGCCCAGCGGCACGTACTCCCAGGCCTGGATGTCGCGCGCCGACCAGTCGTTGAGGAGCGAGAGTCCGAAGACATGGTCGCGGTAGTCCGCGAGCGCCACCGGGCTGCCCTGCTCGGAGGGGGTGCCGACGACGAAGCCGACCTCCGCCTCGATGTCCAGCTTGCGCGTCGGGCCGAAGACCGGGTCCGTGTCGGCGGGGGACTTGCGCTGGCCCGAGGGGCGCACCACGTCCGTGCCGGAGACGACGACCGTGCCCGCGCGGCCGTGGTAACCGATCGGCAGGTGCTTCCAGTTGGGTGGCAGCGCGTCCCCGTCCGGCCGGAAGATCTGCCCGACGTTGGTGGCGTGGTGCTCGCTGGAGTAGAAGTCGACATAGTCCGCGACCTCGTACGGCATATGCAGCGTGACCGAGTCGAGCGGGTGGAGCAGCGACTGGATGTCCCGCCGGTGGGCGGGCACTGTCACCCACGCGGTCAGCGCGCGCCGCACATCGCGCCAGGCGGTACGTCCCGCGGCCAGCAGCGGGTTCAGGTTCGGCCGCGCCAGCAGGGTCGCATAGGGCGAGCCGAGGGTCTGCGCCGCCGCGCCCGCGTCGAGCACATGGTTGCCGATGCGTACGCCGAGCCGCCGGCGGTCGGGCTCCTCGTCCGTGGTGAAGACGCCGTACGGGAGGTTGTGAGGGCCGAAGGGATCGCCCTCGGCCAGATCGAGCGGGCTGTGCTCGGGCATCGTGCTTGCCTCGCTTTCCACTGGTGTGAGTGACACGTTACGTTGACGTTGCCACGCCGCCGCAAGGTGCCGTCGGCGTCCTCAACCACTCGTATGGGGGATGAGGTTCTCCCAGGTGCGGTGGAAGACGACCTCGTCGCCGTCCCGGCACACCACCTCGTCCAAGGTGCGGAAACCGGCGCGGTCGCGGCTGATCTCGGAGCGTGTCTCGATCCGTGCGTCCCAGGGCAGCTCGGGGCGGTGGAACCGGATCGTCCACCGGGAGCGGGCGTGTGCGGAGCACGGGTCGTCCTCCCGGACGGTGTACGTCTCCAGGGCGTCCTCGGTGAGTTCCAGGCCGTCCGGGTAGAGCCGGGTGGCGGAGCCGGGGCGCGGGTCGACGTCCAGCCGCCATTCGCCCTTCGCGACGTCCCGGATCACCAGCCGCTCCGGGCGCGGCTCGTCCAGGGTCACGGGGACGACGACGCCCAGCGGCTCGGACTGCTCGGACTGTTCGGGCGCCTCGAAGCTGATTTTGGTCATGTCTCCGCCGGGGTGACGTACAGGGAGCTCCAGGCGGGAGCCCGCCGGGTCGAGGGTGAAGCCGGTTTCCGCCGCGCCGGTGCGGGGCCAGATCCACGGCCAGTACGCGGAGGAGACCGCGAGCCGGATGCGGTGGCCCGGCAGGAAGGCGTGGCCGATGGCGGCGAGCTCGTGGACCTGGCCGGCGGCCAGGTCCAGGACGCCGCGCGTGACCAGCGTGGACGCACCGTCCGGGGCGACGTCGCAGAGCCGGGCGACAGCCTGCCCGTACGGAGCGTCCTGGCGCAGCCGCAGGGTCACCCGGGGGCGGCCGAGGATCTCGACCGGCTCGCCGCCCGTGACCGGGAAGTCGAAGCAGGCCGAATGGGCGTCCTCGGCGCGCTGGTCGGGCGGCAGGTCGGCGTCGTTGCCGCAGGGACGGAAGCGGCCGGCATCCAGGCCGGTGTGCTGGGGCGAGTCGACGATCACGGGCGCGCCCTGGAGCGCGTACGGGACGAGGGTGCTGTGCGCGGACGGCCAGGTGGCGTCGCCGACCCAGCGGCCCGGCAGCTCGGCACAGCCGGTCGCGGGCGGGTGCGACTCGCTGATCCAGGAGCGCAGCAGCGGCTCGGCCATGACGCCGTTGTCGACGCCCTTGAGGTGGTGGTCCCACCAGCGCAGGGTCTCCTGGAGGAAGCCGATCGCGGGTCCGGGCGGCAGCCCGCGGTCCGGGTACTGGTGCGACCACGGTCCGATCACCCCTCGTACGCGATCGGGTGGCAGGCGTTCGGCCAGACGCAGCACCGCGTCCCGGTGCGGCTCGTGCCAGCCGCCCACCGCGAGCACCGCCGCGCCGATGGCTCCGTACTCCTCTACTACTGCGTGCTCCTCGATGGCGGGCTCGACTGCCTCCAGCCGGGTCAGCCACAGGCCTCGCCACGCGTCACCCACGTAGAGCGGGTCGGGCGGGCGGGCGGCGTAGGCGAGGAGGGTGGCGGCCCGGGAGTGCGTTCCCTCGGCGAGGACGGCGCCGCCCATGCCGTACGGCGGGCAGACGATGACGATCGCCCGCAGAGGAGCGGGCGCGAGGGCGGCGACCCTGAGCGCGTTCAGGGCGCCCCGGGAGATCCCGAACATGCCGACGCGGCCGGTGCACCAGGGCTGCCGGGCCAGCCAGTTCACGACCTCGACCCCGTCGTTGTCCACGTCGTGTGCGTCGCCGGGCACGCCCTCGCTGTTGCCGTGGCCGCGGACATCGACCCGTACGGAGGCGTAACCATGCCCCGCGTACCACGGATGGCGCTGCCAGTCGCGCGGCGCGGTCCAGTCGGTCAGCCGCCCCGGGCTGTATTCGACAACCGCCGGTACGGACTCGTCCGTGAGCGGACGCCACACGCGCGCGTAGAGCCTCGTACGGTCCGCGAGGGGGATATGTACATCCTCGTGGACGGTGTCGTACGGGAAACCGGTACGGATGTGCATGGCGTGACCTCGGCGCGTTGCCTCGGATGAATCTGCATAAACGAGCTACGTCTGATCATATCGACTGATCGCGAACATACCGGGGGAGGCGGGAAGGCGCCCACGGTGATCGAAAGGCGACCGGATACGCTGACTTGAGTGAATCCAGCGACACATCGACAATTCGTGTGATCGTCAGCAGACAGGAGATCCGCTCGTGACCGTCGTCGGGCCGTTCGGGCTGAGCGTGCGGGACCAGGCTCTTGAGAGCGATGTCCAGACCGGATTGGCGGCCGTCGAGGCGGGACTCCTCGATGCCACCAAGAGCGAGGTGCCCTTCATCACGGAGGCCGCTCAGCATCTTGTACGCGCCGGTGGCAAGCGCTTCCGGCCGCTGCTGGTGATGCTCGCCGCCCAGTTCGGCGATCCGTACGCGCCGGGTGTCGTGCCCTCGGCCGTGGTCGTGGAGCTCACCCACCTCGCGACGCTGTACCACGACGATGTCATGGACGAGGCCGAGGTTCGGCGCGGGGTGGAGAGCGCCAACGCCCGCTGGGGCAACTCCGTCGCCGTGCTGACCGGCGACTTCCTGTTCGCCCGGGCCTCGCACATACTGGCCGACCTGGGCCCCGAGGCCGTACGCATCCAGGCGGAGGCCTTCGAACGGCTGGTCACCGGCCAGATCCTGGAGACCGCGGGGCCGCGCGACGGGCGCGATCCGGTCGATCACTACCTCGACGTCATCGGCGGCAAGACGGGCTCGCTGATCGCGGTGTCGGGGCGGTTCGGCGCCATGATGTCCGGCGCGGACGAGGGTGTGGTCGACATCCTCACCCAGTACGGGGAGCGGCTCGGCGTCGCCTTCCAGCTCGCCGACGACGTACTCGACATCGCCAGCGATTCGAGGGAGTCGGGCAAAACCCCCGGCACAGACCTGCGTGAGGGCATTCCCACGCTGCCGGTGCTGCACCTGCGCGCGCGGGCCGAGGCGCACGGGCGGGCCGAGGACGTGGAGCTCGTAGCCCTGCTCGACGGCGATCTGACGGACGACGCCCGGCACGCCGAGGCGCTGCGGCTGCTGCGGGCCCATCCGGCGCTGGAGAAGGCCAGGCGGGACACCGTGCGGTACGCGGAGGATGCGCGGGCGATGCTCACTCCGCTGCCCGAGTGTTTCGCGAAGGCCGCTCTGATGGAACTGTGCGACGCGGTGGTCCACCGGGCGGGCTGACCCGCACCGCTCCCGACTCCGGTACGCGGCGCATCCCCTACTGGATGGGGGAGGCATCGCGCCTTACTGTCATCCCATAGCAGTAGTACAAGTTGCTCCCGCGGTCTGACGCTTCTGCACGCCCGATTTGGTCAGATGAATCCCAACAGGCCTGACCAACCACGGAGGTAGGGCACACCATGGCACCGAACGACAGCGAAATGACCACCGAAGAGACCACGAACCTCGTAGCGGGCCGCCGTAAAGCCGCTCGTTACATCGTTCCGGTCGCGGTGGCCGGGGTGGCGGCGGCGACCATCGGGCTCGTCCCGGCGCTCGCTGCCTCCGGTGACCCTGATCTGCCGAAGATCAGTGCGCAGCAGCTCATCGAGAAGATGGCGGCCTCGGACACGCAGCAGCTGTCCGGCACGCTGACGATCAAGACGGATCTCGGCCTCCCGGCCCTGGGCGGCCTGGCCGACCTCGGTGGCCTGGGCGGTGGCTCCTTCGCCCCCGGAGGCGAGGACGGGGAGTCGGGCTCGTCCGCCGCCCCCGAGGCGAAGTTGATGGAGCTGGCCACCGGCTCGCACACGCTGCGGATCGCGGCCGACGGCCCGGACAAGCAGAAGATCTCCATCCTGGAGGACTCCTCCGAGTACAGCCTGATCCACAACGGCGGCGAGGTCTGGGCGTACGACAGCGCCTCGAACGAGGCCTTCCACAGCAAGGACGCAGGCTTGGATGCCGGTCCGGGCTCGGGCCCCTCGGAGGAGGACGAGACGGGCAAGGACCTTCCGACGACGCCCAAGGACCTCGCCCAAGAGGCGCTGAAGGCGGCGGACAAGACCACCTCGATCACCGTCGGTGGTACGGCGCAGGTGGCGGGCCGTGATGCGTACCAGCTGGTTATCAAGCCCAAGCAGAGCGGCTCGACGATCGGTTCGATCAAGATAGCGGTGGACGCGAAGAACGGCGTGCCGCTGAAGTTCACGCTCACCCCGAGCAGCGGCGGCAAGGCCGCGATCGATGCCGGCTTCACCAAGGTCGACTTCTCCAAGCCGGACGCCTCCACCTTCAAGTTCACTCCGCCCAAGGGCGCGAAGGTGACCGAGGAGGACGCGCTCCCGGAGCCCGAGAAGGGTCCGGGTGCCGAGACGGAGCTCGACAAGGAGCTTGAGAAGCAGTTCGAAGAGGAGTTCGGCAAGGACTTCGGTAAGAAGTTCGAGGGCGAGCTCGACGGCAAGTTCAAGGGCGAGTTCAACGATGCCGAGGGCTTCCCGGGTCTGAACGTCATCGGCGAGGGCTGGAGCGCCATCGCCAAGATCGACGGCATGGGCGGCGCAGACATGAGCGCGCCGAAGGATGGCGACGTGCCGCCGGAGGCCCAGAACTTCCTGGACATGCTGGGCGACAAGGTCGAAGGGAAGTTCGGCACGGGCACAATCTTCAAGACCCGCCTGGTCAACGCCCTGATGACGGACGACGGCACGGTGTACGTCGGTGCCGTGACGAAGGACGCGCTCGTGAAGGCAGCCAACGAGGACAAGTAAGAGGGCACGTAGTACGACACGGTATGACCGTCCGCCCCGCCGTACGCTCCGTACGGTGGGGCGGAGTGCTGACCACGAGCACCAAGAGAACCAAGAGGACCAAGGGAAGAGGAAGGACCCAGATGGCAGCTGTCATCGAGACGCGAGGGCTCACCAAGCGCTACCGGGGCGGGCAGCTGGCCGTCGAGCGGCTCGATCTCACCGTGCCCGGCGGTAGCGTCTTCGGCTTCCTCGGCCCCAATGGATCCGGCAAGACCACCACCATCCGGATGCTGATGGGCCTCATCGAGCCCACCGCGGGCACCGCCACGGTCCTCGGCCGCCCCATGCCCCGCGCCGTCCGCACCGTACTGCCGCAGGTGGGCGCGCTGATCGAGGGGCCCGCGCTGTACGGGTTCCTGAACGGCCGGGACAATCTGCTGCGGTACGACTCCGCCGACCCGAGCGCCGATCCCCGTACCCGCAAGGCGCGCGTCGCCGCCGCGCTCGACCGGGTCGGGCTGACGCAGGCCGCGGGCAAGAAGGCCAAGGCGTACTCGCTCGGAATGAAGCAGCGGCTCGGGCTGGCCGCGGCGCTGCTGCAACCGCGCAAGCTGCTCGTTCTTGACGAACCGACGAACGGTCTCGATCCGCAGGGCATGCGTGAAATACGTTCGCTGATCCGGGAGCTGGCGGCCGACGGCACCACCGTATTTCTCTCATCACACCTGCTGGATGAGATCGAGCAGGTGTGTACGCACGCGGCGGTGATGGCCCAGGGGCGGCTGCTCACCCAGGGCTCCGTCGCCGAACTCGCGGCCGGGACGCGCGGCCGGCTGGCCGTCACCACCCCCGATGCGGGCGAGGCGGCCCGCCTCCTCAAGGAGTTCGGCGTCACCGAATTGACGGTCGAGGAGGACCGGGACCGGGTCACGGGCGATCTGCCCGCCGGCGATGTGGAGCTGGCGGAGCTGACTGCCGCGCTGGTGCGGGGCGGCGTACGGGTACGGGGGTTCGGGGTCGAGCGCGCGTCGCTCGAAGACGCCTTTGTCGCACTGACCGGGGAGGGTTTCGATGTCGCAGGCTGAGACGGCTGAGGCGGCCGAGACGGCTGATGTGGTTGGGGTGGCTACGGGAACGGCCGCGGCGGGCCGGAAGCCCAGCGCCCTGTGGACCCTCGGGCTGTTCCGCTCCGAGCTGACGACCACGTTCCGCCGCTGGCGCACCATCGCCCTGCTGGGTGTGCTGGCCGCCGTACCCATACTCATCGGCATCGCCATCAAGATCGAGACGAGTGACGGCGGCTCGGTCGGCGACGGACGAGGTGGCGGCGGTGGTCAGGGACCGGCCTTCCTCTCGCAGATCACCAACAACGGCCTCTTCCTGGTGTTCGCCGCGCTCGCCGCGACCCTGCCGGTTTTCCTGCCCATGGCGATCGGCGTCATCGCGGGCGATGCCATCGCGGGTGAGTCGAACTCCGGCACCCTGCGCTATCTGCTGGTCGCCCCGGCGGGACGTACCCGGCTGCTGCTCGCCAAGTACGCCACGGCCTGCGTCTTCTGCCTGGTCGCGACTCTGGTGGTGGCCATCTCCGCGCTCGCCGTCGGGGCGCTGCTCTTCCCGCTCGGCGAGGTCACGACGATCTCCGGCACCCGGATTTCCTTCGGCGAGGGGCTGGCACGGGCCGGGCTGGTCGCGGTCGTCGTCGCCGCCTCGCTGGTGGGGACAGCGGCGCTCGGCCTGTTCGTCTCGACCCTCACGACCAGCGGCATCGCGGCGATGGCGACGACGGTCGGACTGCTGATCACGGTGCAGATCCTGGACACGATTCCGCAGCTGCACGCGATCCAGCCGTATCTCTTCCCGCACTACTGGCTGTCGTTCGCGGATCTGATGCGCGAGCCGCTCTACTGGGACGAGGTGATGAAGAACCTCGGTCTGCAGGCGGTGTACGCGGCGGTGTTCGGGTCGGCGGCGTGGGCGCGCTTCACGACGAAGGACGTCACGGCATGACTGCATGCGTGCGCGGTTTCGCGTGCGCACGCATGCAGTCTGTGGGGGGTGGCGGTCGTGCGGATTGTGGGAGTCCTTCAGGTCCTGGGGCCTCAGGCCTCAGGTTTCAGGCTCAGGTTTCAGGTCTCAGAAAGTCAGCTTCCAGCTGTCGATATAGCCCGTGTCCCGCGCCACCACGTCCTGGACGCGCAGCCGCCAGGCGCCGTTCGCCGTCTCGCTCGACGCGTCCACGGTGTACGTGGCGATGACGTTGTCGGCCGAGTCGCTGGTGCTTGAGTTCTTCAGCCGGTACGCGGTGCCGTCGGGCGCGAGGAGATCGATCACCAGGTCCCCGCGGAAGGTGTGCTTGATGTCCACAGCGGCCTTGAGGGTGGCGGGGGCGCTGCCCGTACGGCCCGCGACGGTGACGGTGGAGGTGACGGCCGCGCCGTTGTCGGGGACGGTGACGTCGGTGAGGTTCTCGTAGAAGTCACCGGGCGGGACGGTGGGCTCGGTGGACAGCGTCCAGATGGCATGGGCGATGGCGTCGCTGTTGCGGTCCAGAGCCGTGTCGTTGATGTTCGTCGAGGTGTCGCAGGAGGAGTGGTAACAGCGGTCGAAGGCCAGACCGGAGGTGCCGCCCCACTTCTGGACCTGGGCCGCGGTCTTCGTCCGGCTGGCACCGGTGAACAGGCCGCCGACCGGTATGCCGACGTTCTTGAAGGACGCGTGGTCGGAGCGGCCGTCGCCCTCGGTCTCGATCTCGGTGGGGACGCCGAGGCCCGCGTAGAAGTCCTTGAAGGTCTTCTCGATGGCCGGGTCGTCGTCGTAGACGAAGTAGCCGGGGTTCGGTGACCCGATCATGTCAAAATTGAGATAGCCGGAAAACTTCGCACGTTCGGTGGCGGGCAGGTTGGCGACGTAGTACTTCGACCCGACCAGGCCGAGCTCCTCCGCGCCCCACCAGCCAAAACGCAGATGCTTTGTGGGTTGGAGCTGCGCGCGGGAGACGGCGAGCGCGGTCTCCAGTACGGCGGCGGAACCGGAGCCGTTGTCATTGATCCCGGCGCCGGAAGCGACCGAGTCGAGGTGCGCGCCGGCCATCAGGACCTGATTGGCGTCACCGCCCGGCCAGTCGGCGATGAGGTTGTAGCCGATGGCGCCGCTGGAGGTGAACTGCTGGAGCGTGGTCGTGAATCCGGCGGCGTCCAGCTTGGCCTTCGTGTAATCAATGGACGCTTTGTAACCGGTCCGGCCGTGGGCGCGGTTGCCGCCGTTGGCGGTGGCTATGGACTGGAGCTGGGTGAGGTGCGCCTTGACGTTGGCCAGGGGGATGTCGGGGGCGGCGAGCGCGACGGGTGCGGGCGCGGCGGTCGTAGCGGTCGCGACCGGTGCGGCGCCGGCGAGCAGCAGCCCGACGAGGGCGAACGCGGCGGCAGTGTTTCTTGCGGCGGAGACATGCATGTGGGGGGCTCCGGATTCCGTTATTCCGTATGGGGACAGGACGGAACGTGCGAGACGCCCTGGAATGGCGGATTCCAGGGCGTTGGAGCTAGTGGTGCGCGGTGCGTGTGCCGTGCTGAGAGTTCAGCGAGAGTTTGACTCCTCGTCAAGGGCGGAATCCGGTCATCGGTGTTCGTATTGCGAACGTAGGGGTCTCTTTACGCCGCGGTGTACGGGCGGTCGCGCCGGGCGTCGTGGAGGACCGAGCCCCACCAGTGCAGCCGGTCAAGCAGCGTTTTCGCGGCTGCGTTGGGGCCCGTCGGGTCCTTGAGGGAGCCTTCGGCGTCGAAAAGCTCGTAATAGCGGGGGAAGGAGACGTAGTCGCGGACCGTGTGGGCGCCCAACTCGTTGAAGACCTGCCGAAGCTGTTCGATCGCCAGGATGCCGCCGCTCGCGCCGCTGTAGCCGACGAAGCCGATGGCCTTGGCCTGCCACTCGGTGTAGTGCCAGTCGATGGCGGCCTTCAGCGAGGCGGGGAAACTGCGGTTGTAGTCCGGCGTCACGATGACGATCGCGTCGGCCGCGCCGAGCCGATTGGTGAGGTCCGTCATCCCGGCGGGGCGGGCCATATTCGGTTCGAGGGCAGGCGGCAGCGGGGGCAGGGCGAGCGGCAGGGACGTATCGGCGAGGTCGATCACGTCGACTGTGAACCGGTCGCTGTACTGCTCGGCCTGCTCGACGAACCAGTTCGTGACCACCGGGCCGAACCGTCCCTCCCGGACGCTGCCGGTGATCACTGCGAGGTTGAGGGGCGGCGGCTGACTGGGCATGGCTGTGCTCCATTTCCGAACGTACGAGGCTTGCGAGATGACCGTGGGGGTCATGCCTCTCAACCTGCCGTTCGGGGGCATGGGTTTGGAAGGCCGGGCTGAGACTGGTAGTGGCAGGGCCACGATCCGGCGATCGTCGGCTGTTACGTTCGAGACGTGAGCGACAACGAGCTGGGCATGTTTCTGCGCATCCGCCGTGAGGCCGTCACACCCGAGGACGTGGGTCTGCCGCCCGGGCCCCGCCGCCGTACGCCCGGACTGCGCCGGTCCGAACTGGCCACGCTCGCCGGGGTCAGCGTCGAGTACGTGACCCGGCTGGAGCAGGGGCGCGACCGCCGCCCGTCCGCGTCGGTGCTGTCCGCGCTGGCCGACGTGCTGGGGCTGACCGCGAGCGAACGCATCCACCTGCACCGCCTCACCAAGGCGGCCGACGGCGGCTTCACCTGCATGAACGGCGCGACGCCGCCGACCCGCGCGGTGCGCCCGACCGTACGCGCGCTGCTCGACCGCCTGGAGCCCGCACCGGCGGTGCTGGTCAACCGGCTGAGCGAGCTGCTCGCCTGGACGACGACGTACGAACGGCTGGCGGGCCCCATCGGCCTGCTGGACGGCAGCCCGCCGAACCTCGCCCGGTACGTGTTCGCCGACGACCGGGCGCGTGTCGCCTACCCGGACTGGGGCCGTATCGCCGACGAACAGGTCGCCGCCCTCAAGCAGGGCCCGTTCCGTGCGGACACTCGTATCGCGGAGCTCGCCGACGAGCTGGCGATCACGGCGGGAGCCGCCTTCACGGATCGCGCGGCCACCGTGCCCAGCCTGCCGAAGTCCAGCGGTGTCGAGCGGCTGGTGCACCCCGAGGCGGGCGAGCTGCGCCTGGCGTACGAAACGCTCGAACTGCCCGCGGACGACGACCAGCGGCTGATCGTCCACCTCCCCGCCGACGAGGCCACGTCGGCCGCGCTGGACCGTCTGACGGGCCGCCGGCCGGGTGCGCTGCGGGCGGTGGCTGGCTGACGGGGGCCGCTCCCCGAGCCGAGAAATGGTTGCAGATTGGGACTAGATAGTCCTATCCTGCAACCATGTCCCAACGCCCCGACCGCCCCGATCGGCCTGATCGCCCCGATCGCCCCGATCGCCCCGATCGCCCCGACCGGCCTGGCCGGCCTGACGACGCTTCGGCTGAAGCGTTCTCCGACGCCTTCGTCCGTTTCGTACGCGCCTTCGGCGTGCTGGACGCCGATCGCACGCCCTGCGGCGCCCCGATGTCCACGGCCGAGGCTCATGCGGTCACCGTGCTGCGCCAGGGCCGCATGTCTCAACGGGAGTTGGGTGAGCGCCTGAGCCTCACCAAATCCACCACGAGTCGGCTGGTGGACCAGTTGATGGGGCGGGGCTGGGCGGACCGGGCGGCTGATCCGGCCGACGGACGCGTGCAACTGGTCGGACTGACCGGACAAGGCGAGCGAGTCGCGGCCGACGTGGCACGCCGCCGCGCCGACCGGCTCGCCGCGCTGCTCGACAGGGTGCCCAAAGCGCAGCGCCCTGCCGTGATCCGAGCCCTGCGTCTGCTGGAGGAAGCAAGCCATGATTTCTAGGACCGCGCGTCCCGTCAGTGTCCCGCTCATGGGCGTACTGGCTGTAATGACCGTGCTGGGCGTCGGCTGCGGGTCGTCGGCGGAGGCGCCGTCGGAAGGCTCTCGGCAGGAACAGGTCGCGCGGAAGGGCGCGTCGGTGATGCCCTTCGACCTGGACCGGACAACTCACCGCTTCGTACCGGCTACGGACGGGCTGCTGGAGGAGGTCGTCAGCGACGCGCCCACGGACGCCGATCAGGTCAGGCTGATACGTGAGCACCTGACCCAGGAGGCCGGGCGTTTTCGGCGGGGAGACTACGCCGACCCCGCCAGCATCCACGGCTCGGCCATGCCCGGGCTCAAGGAACTGAGCGCGGGCGCGAGCAGGATCGAGATCACGTACACCGACCGCCCCGATGGCGCGGCCGTGCGGTTCCGCACCACGGACCCCGCTCTCGTCGATGCGCTGCGCACATGGGGAGCGGCACAGGTCACCGACCACGGCGAACACGCGGAACACTGACTGGACGCAGCGAGCCCGGTGCGGGGCGGGCCTGAAGGCTCGCGCGCACCGGGCTCTGAACTGTCGATCAGGAACGGCTCAGGAAAAGACGACCGAGCGCAGCTTGAGACGCTCGCTCCCGTGTCCCCCGTTGGGCCTCAGCGAGAAGTAGTCACCCTCACACTCGATGCCTGTGAAGACCGCGGCGGTCGAGCTCGTGAAGTTCCTCGGCGAATGCGCGGGCGGCACGGACTCCGCCTCCACTTCCGGGAGGGTGATGCACTGCCCGCTCGGCGGGTTGGTCAGGTGCCCAATCTGCGGGGCGCCATGAGAATCCGTGTACTGGTAGAGGAAATCGCCGGTGGCGGCGGTGGCGGAGCTGGGGGCGGCCAGCAGCATGGTGAGGGCGCAGACTGCGGCGGCGGAGACGGTACGAAGTCGCATGGGGGCGACCCTTCTTGGCGCGGTGATCAGGGCAACCCGGTGCTGTCCAGGCGCGCGGGCGGATAAGCGCCACCGCATGGGATCTGACCTGCTGAAACGTTCCCGTATCACCTGTTTGGAGTAGTGGGTCGGGAGGCGTCGTGCGGGCAGGGCCCCGTCAGGCTCACCGATGCGGACCGACGTCGGACGTGCGCTCGATGCCATGAGTGCGTTCTGGCCGTTCCTGATATTCGTCGGTTGCCTCGCCGTGGTGATGGGGTTCTTTACGTGGCTGGCAACGCTTGTACGTCGCCGGGTGTTGCCGGTACGGCCATCAGCGCGGCCATGGCGTCCTACGACGAGGCGTTTCGGGTGACGGCGCACGAATCGCACTACGAGATCAAGGCGCAGGCGGAACGCCAGGTGCCGATGGCGTCGCCCGACGATTTGTGGCGGCCGAACGGTGGCGAAGCCGGTCGGCAACTGGGCGCGGCCGGCCGGCGCCCGCTGCGGCGGCAGTCTGGCCGCGTACGACGGAATCTTCGCCGCCGGGTGGTTCATCTGTGGCGTGGCCGCTGAGGGTATGCCGCCTGCCGGTGGCGGACAGGCTTCTTATCGTCGTATCAATTTACTGGAATTTCTTGAATATAAGCAGGGCGAATTCACGGCAAACGCCGCCTGACTCATTTCATCAGTTCGTGCTAATTTCCTTGCCGTGCAGTAACTCCGGCCCCATCCTGAAGATGCAGGCAGGTCATGCGCTTTCCTCGGCAAAGCGCACAAAAGCGAGGGGCGCTGTCCTTTTGCAATCCTGAACCGCACACAGGGAGGAAAAGTTAAATGGGGAAGTTCGGTCGGATCGCTGCTGCTCTGGCGGCGTCCGCAAGCATGTTGACCGGCGGTTTACTGGCCACGGCAACCCATGCGTCCGCCGATGACGGATACAACTACATCCACAACCGCGAGATTCCCGGACAGGTCTGGGACGCGGACGACCACGGCACGGACCCCGGCACGGCTGTCGTGACCTACGACATCAACGGGGGCGACAACCAGCAGTGGTCCATCACCAACGTCGGCGGTGGTTTCTTCACCATCAAGGGCAAGGAAAGCGGCCTGTGCGCCTCCGCCCAGCAGGTGGGCGGCGCGAGCGTCACTCTCCAGGACTGTAACAACCTGCGCGCCCAATGGAGGCACGTCCCGCTGGAGGGCGATTACGTCCTCCTCCAGAACCGCGTCAGGGGAACCTGTGCCACTCTGATGGCGCGCAACGCACCGCTGGGCCTTGAAACGTGCGACCCCGACGACACCTTCCAGCATTGGAAGGTAGCTTCCACCTGATCCTCGGGGCGCCGTAAGTGAAATTGGCCATCCGGTCTCGGAATTCCCGAGGCCGGGTGGCCCTCCTTTTTTCAGCCAGAAAGGAAAATAAGCGGCGCTCGCTCAGCGCGCGTCGGCCGTCATCGTCGGCCGCTCCGTATCCGCCGCGCGCGCGTCGTAGTCGGCGCGGGCAGCCGCGATCTCGTTCTGGTGTTCCTCGGTCCAGGTGACCAGGGCTCGGATGGTCGTGTGCAGGGTGCCGCCCAGCGGAGTGAGCTCGTACTCCACGCGCGGCGGCACGACCGCGTGCACAGTGCGCTTGACGACCCCGTCCCGCTCCAGCTGGCGCAGCGTCACCGTCAGCATCCGCTGGCTGATCCCGTCGATTTCGCGGCGCAGCTCGGTGAAGCGCAGTACGCGGCTGTCGAGCAGGGCGATCACCAGCAGCGACCACTTGTCGGCGACCCGGTCGAGGATCTGGCGGACCTCGCAGCCCTCGCGGCTGTCCCACTGGAAGGGGTCCGTGTCTCCGGCCCCCGGGAGGTCGGTTCTCGCGCAGTTACTCGGTGACTTCAAAGTGCCTTCTTCCATGGCACGCCATGCTGCCGGAGGATCGCAGTGGTTACAAGAAGGAACTGGCCATCGGCCGAGTAACCAACCATGAACTGGTCTCCGGAGTCGCCATGTCTTCCGCCTCAGCTGTCGCCGCCCTGCCCGCACGCGCCTGGGCCCTGCTCCTCGTACTCTGCGGGACGATCTTCCTGGAGGGCATCGACGTCGCGATGCTCGCCGTCGCCGTGCCATCCATCAGATCCGATCTGGGGTTGTCGACCGGCACCGCGGCCTGGGTGATCAGCGCGTACGTACTCGGCTACGCGGGCTTCACCCTGCTCGGCGGCCGGGCGGCCGATCTGCTCGGCCGGCGCCGGATGTTTCTGGGCTGGCTCACCGTCTTCCTCGTCTTCTCCGGCCTGGGCGGCTTCGCCACCGAGGGCTGGATGCTGATTGTCGCCCGCTTTGTGACCGGCGTCTCGGCGGCGTTCATGACACCGGCCGCGATGTCGATCATCACCACCTCGTACGAGGAAGGCCCGCAGCGCAACAGGGCGTTGCTCGTCTTCGCGGGCACGGCGGCCGGTGGCTTCTCCCTCGGCCTTGTCATCGGCGGGCTGCTCACCCAGCTCGGCTGGCGCTGGGTCTTCTTCGCGCCGGTTCTGCTGGCTGCCGGGATACTGGTGGCCGCGATCCGGCTCGTACCGGCCGAGGGCAGGCCCGTACGCCAGGGCGGCTTCGATCTGGCGGGCGCGGCGACGGCGGCGGGGGCGATGCTGCTGATGGCGTACGGGATCGTACGGCTGGAGCACGGGCTGTCGGGGTGGGCGACCACGGCCGGCGCGGTGGGCGGCGGGCTGCTGATGGTCGGGCTGTTCACGGTGATCGAGCGCCGCTCGTCGTCGCCGCTGGTCCGGCTCGGGCTGCTGCGCAAGGCCTCGATGGTGCGGGCGGATCTGGGGGCGCTGCTCTTCGTCGGGTCGTTCATGGGGTTTCAGTTCATGGTGACGCTGTACCTCCAGGAGCTGCGTGGCTGGTCCTCGCTGGAGACGGCGCTGGCGCTGTTGATCATGGGCTCCGACGCGGTCCTCGCGCCGACGCTCACCCCGCGCCTGGTGAACCGCTTCGGCAACGGCCGGGTGATACTGGGCGGATTTGTGCTGGCGATCGCGTCGTACGTGCTGTTCCTGCCGGTCGGCCCGGACTGGTCGTATGTGATGATGCTGCCGACTCTGGCGCTGACCGGCACGGCTTTCGCGCTGGCGTACGGGCCGCTGACGATCGCCGCGACGGATGGGGTGGCGGCGGGCGAACAGGGGCTGGCGGGCGGTCTGCTGCATACGTCGACGCAGTTCGGGGCGGCGATCGGGATCTCGGCGGTGACGGCGGTGTACGGCCTCACCCGGGGCGGCGCGACAGACGCGGGATCGACCCTGGACGCCTTCCGCGCGGCGCTGACCGTGCCGGTGGTGATGGTGGTGCTGGGCGCGGCGATCACGCTGGCGGGCCTGCGGCGGAAGGGGGAGGCGGCGGACGAGGGCGAGGTGCTGGCGCCGGTGGGCGCAGGGATGTGAGGCGGGGGCGCGGTGCTCAGACCGGGGTGCTGGTCTGACGCTCGGGCGTCGGCGTCGAAAGCCGTACCGCTTCCGCTTCCGCCGCTTCCGCTGCCTTCGCCCTCGTACGCCGTCCCGACCCCATCGCATCCCACGTCAGACAGCTCAGCGCCAGCCACACCAGCGCGAACCCCGCCCACCGCTCCGGCGGCATCGCCTCGTGGAAGTACAGGACCCCCAGCAGGAACTGGAAGACCGGCGCCAGATACTGCAACAGCCCCAGCGTCGTGAGCGGCACCCGGATCGCCGCCGCGCCGAAGCAGACCAGCGGCACCGCGGTCACCAGGCCCGTCGAGGCCAGCAGCGCCGCGTGCCCCAGTCCCTCGGTGGAGAAGGTGAGCGAGCCGTCCGCGCTCAGCCAGAGCAGGAAGGCCAGCGCCGGGAGGAACTGGATCGCGGTCTCCGCCGCCAGCGACTCCAGGCCGCCGATGTTGATCTTCTTCTTGAGCAGTCCGTACGTGGCGAAGGAGAACGCGAGCATCAGCGAGATCCAGGGCGGCCGGCCGTAACCGATCGCCAGCACCAGTACCGCGGCCAGGCCGATGGAGACCGCCGCCCACTGCATCGGCCGCAGCCGCTCCTTGAGCAGCAGCACGCCCATCGCGATGGTGACCAGCGGGTTGATGAAGTAGCCGAGCGACGCCTCGACCACACGGCCGGAGTTCACGGCCCAGATGTAGCCGCCCCAGTTGATGCTGATCACCGTCGCGGCGACAGTGAGGAGCCCCAGCTTCCGGGGCTGGCGTATCAGCTCGCGGACCCAGCCCCACCGCCTCAGCGCCAGCAGCGCGACGCCGACGAAGAGCAGCGACCAGACCATCCGGTGGGCGAGTATCTCGGCGGATCCGGCGGGTTTCAGCAGCGGCCAGAAAAGCGGGACCAGGCCCCACAATCCGTAGGCGCCGATCCCGTACAGCAGTCCCGCACGCTGTTCGCCCTCCGACCTGACCGACCTGATCGACTTCACTGGCCTCTCCCGCCCTGTGCCACCACCTCGACGAAGGTACGTGGCGCAGGGCCGGGCTGTCATGCCCGTATCGCTATACGGTCATGACGGTCATGACGCGGCGAGCGCCGCCGCGACTGCGTCCGCGAGCGGAGTCGTGGGGCGGCCCGCCAGCCGGGCCAGGTCGCCGGTCGTGCCCGCCAGCAGCCCGCGCTCGATGCCCGCGTCCACGTCCACGAGGATCTCGGCCAACGGCTGCGGCAGGCCCGCGCCCGTCAGGATGGACAGGAGCGTCTCGGCCGGGACGTTGCTGTACGCGATCGTGCGGCCGGTCTGCCGGGACAGCTCGGCGGCGTACTCCGCGAAGGACCAGGCGACGTCGCCGCTCAGCTCGTACACCTGGCCCACGTGGCCCTCGCCGGTCAGTACCGTGGCCGCGGCGGCCGCATAGTCGGCGCGCGCGGCGGAGGCCACCCGGCCCTTGCCCGCGCTCGCGACGACGGCGTTGTGCTCCAGTACGGGGGCGAGGTGCTCGGTGTAGTTCTCGTGGTACCAGCCGTTGCGCAGGAAGGTGTACGGCAGCCCGGAGTCCAGGATCAGCTCTTCGGTGACCTTGTGCTCGGCGGCCAGCTGGAAGTCGGCCTCGGGTCCGCCCAGGACGCCGGTGTACGCGAGCTGCGCCACGTCCGCCGCCTGCGCGGCTTCGACCACGGCGGTGTGCTGGGCCACCCGCTGCCCGACCTCGCTGCCGGAGATCAGCAGGACGCGGTCGCCGGCGCGGAAGGCCCCGGCCAGGGTCTCGGGCCGGCTGTAGTCGGCGATGCGCAGCTCGACGCCGCGCGCCGCGAGGTCCGCGGCCTTCTCCTTGTTCCGGACGACGGCGCTGATCTGCTCCGCGGGGACCTTGGCGAGCAGCTCGTCGATGACGAGACGGCCGAGGGATCCGGTGGCTCCGGTGACGACGATGCCCATGGTGTTCTCTCCTTCAGGGGTGGTTATGGAGCTCACCCTAGGGGCGACACTAACTTTGCGAAAGTACCCACTTTGAAGTAAGGTACCGACATGGCCGTAAGGGAAGAATCTGCGGATCCCAAGAAGGACGCCAACGTCAATCAGGCGATGTGCCCCTCGCGCCTGATCCTTGAGCACGTCACGAGCCGCTGGGGTGTGCTCGTTCTTGCCGCACTGCTGAACCGCTCGTACCGCTTCAGCGAGCTGCGCCGTGAGATCGGCGGCGTCAGTGAGAAGATGCTCGCCCAGACCCTCCAGACACTGGAGCGCGACGGTTTTGTGCACCGCGACGCCAAGCCGGTGATCCCACCGCGCGTCGACTACTCCCTGACCGAGCTCGGCAGGGAAGCCGCCGAGCAGGTGTGGGGGCTGGCCCGCTGGGCGGAGAAGCAGGTGGGCGAGGTGCTCGCCGCGCGGGCGGTGTACGACGTGTCGAAGGAGCCAACAGAGCGCCAGTGAGGGCCTGTTGGGGAGCGGTCCGCAGTCGTACGATCGGCCCATGAACTAGGGGGGTCGCGTGCCGATCGGGAAAGCGTCACGGGCGTTACCGGGGTTACTGGGCTTACCGGGTTTGCCGGCATTACGGGTGTTACTAGTCGGCTGCGCGGTGCTGGTGGGTGGGCTGATCTGGAGCGGATGCTCGTCGGGCGACGCGACCTCGAAGAAACCCAGCGCGACGCCGACCTCGAAGAAGCCAAGCGCGACGCCGACAGCGACGCCGACCCGGTTCGACTTCACCCCCGACCCGCAGCGCGCCCCGAAGACCCCCGCCGACGGCCTGCGCATCGCCCGCGCCGTGGCCGCCGGCCCGGAGAGCTTCGGCCCCGGCCACGTCAGAGGCACCCCGTACGAAAGTGATCCGGCCAGGTGGGCTGTCCTCGACGAAAACTGTATCTGGCAGCGCGCCCCGCTGCCCGCAGGCGTTCTCGCCAGCCTCACGCACTACGTCGAACTCCCCGCCGAGGGAGCCAAGGGCCCCCTGCGATTCGCCGCCACCGTGACCGTGCACCGCGATGTCAGCGGCGCCGACTGGGAACTCGCTCGCACCCTCGAAGAGGCGCTGCGCTGCCCCGACCAGCAGCTCAGCCAGGGCGAGAAGCTCACTGGCCTGATCTCCCGGGGTGTCGTGTTCGGCTCCAGCGCCAACGGCTATGCGGAGGACACGGTGGCCGAGAGCGGCGAGTACCACAGCGACGCACTGGGCGGCCCGCACTTCTACTACTGGGACCAGTCACGCATCGGCCAGGTCACCACGGCGGTCGTCGGCAAGGCGGCCAAGGGCCGCGACCAGCAGGAGATGCACGCGGGGATGCAGCAGGCGATCGGCGTGATGCTGAACCGCGTCGAAGAGGAACTGGAGGCCACGGAATGACCAGTCCGCTGCTTCCCCCCGACCCCTCCTCCCTCGCGGGCCACCGCCTCCTCGCCCGCCTCGGCGCGGGCGGCATGGGTGCGGTCTATCTGGCGCGTTCGGCGGGCGGCGCGCTCGTCGCCGTCAAAGTCATCCACGCCGAGTACGCCGCCGAACCCGACTTCCGCGCCCGCTTCAGACGGGAGGTCGAGGCCGCCCGGCGCGTGGTGAGTCCCTGGGCGGTACCGGTCACCGCCGCCGACCCGGATGCCGACGAGCCCTGGCTCGCCACCGCCTTCGTGCCGGGCCCCTCGCTCGCGGAGGCGGTTGCCGCCTGCGGGCCGCTGCCCGCCCGTAGCGTACGAGTCCTGGGCAAGATGCTCGCCCGCGCGCTGAGCGCGGTGCATGCGGCGGACCTGGTCCACCGGGATGTGAAGCCGGGCAATGTGCTGCTCGCGTCGGCCGGTCCCCGGCTGATCGACTTCGGCATCGCACGCTCCACCACGCGCTCCGCCGAGGACACCGCCATCACCTCCGCCGGTGTCATCATCGGCACGCCCGGCTTTCTCTCGCCGGAACAGGCGGAGGCGCGCGGCCCGGAGACCGGCCCGCCGAGCGACGTCTTCTCGCTGGGCTGCCTGCTGGCGTACGCGGCTACCGGGCGGGCTCCCTTCGGTACGGGAGCGGTGGACGCACTGCTCTACCGCACCGTCCACGACCCGCCCGATCTCGAAGGAGTCGAGGGGGAGCTGGCAGGGCTGCTGAAGCGGTGCCTCGCCAAGGACCCGGCCCGCCGGCCCACCGCCGAGGAAGTCGACGCACAGCTGATCGAGGACGCCCCGGAGGGCAGTGTCGACTGGCTGCCGGACGACGTCGTTCGGATGATCGCCGAGCGCTCCGCCCACATGCTCGCGCTGCCCGACATCGAGGCGACCCGCGCCGAAGAGCCGGAGCCGGCGTCCGGGGCAGCGACGGCGGTCGCCGGAACACCGCCCACCCGGAGGCGGTTCCTGCTCGCCGCCGGCGGTGGCGCCGTGATCTTCGCGGGTGGCGGCGTGGGCGCCTGGGCGGCCTTCCTGCGCGACGACGAATCCGGCTCCGGCAAAGAGCCGACGCGGTCTCCCGGCTGGGCCATCGGCGTACAGGCGGACCTCAGCGGCGCGCGCAAGGCGGCGGGCCGCGCCCAGGAGCAGGGCGCCCGGCTCGCCGTCGAGCAGTTCAACGCCCGCAAGGACAAGCCCTTCCCGCTGGCGCTCAGGGCACTGGACGACGGCGGCAGCCCGCAGCGGGCGCCCGCGGTGGCGAGGCGGCTCACGGCGGACCGCGAGGTCCTCGCCGTACTCGGTCCGACCGACGACGCCACGGCCCAGGCCGTCCTGCCCGTGTACGACGAGGCGTTGCTGGCGCTGCTCGCGGTCTCCCCGGGCGGGCTCGACCTGGTCGCGGAGGAGAACCGTTCGTTCGTGCACGCACGCGCGGGCGACGGGATAGTCGCGGTCCCGCTGTCCGTCCAGCTCGTGAGCCGGATGAAGTCGGCCCGCCCCGGGCTGCTCCAGGACCGCACCGCCGGGCAGTACGGCTGGGAGTCGGCCTACATGACCAGCGCCATCGCGCGCGACCTGGGCCGCGTGGTCTACCCGCGCGTCGTGCCGGCGCAGCTCAAGGACTTCAAGCCCGTCGTCGCGGACATGCTGGGGGCGGGCGTGGACTCCT
The DNA here is from genome assembly GCF_044548015.1 of Streptomyces sp. NPDC052236. NCBI lineage: Bacteria > Bacillati > Actinomycetota > Actinomycetes > Kitasatosporales > Streptomycetaceae > Streptomyces > Streptomyces sp. NPDC052236. Next base: position 142,604 of record NZ_JBIUBL010000015.1, read on the forward strand.
TCGCCTACTGCGGCTACCCACAAGGCGCGGCGCGCTTCGCCCGCGAGCTGGCGACGGCGGGATTCAACGGGCCCCGGGTCGCCCCGCAGGCCGTACTCGATCCGGAGTTCCTCACGCTGGCGGGCGAGGCGGCCGAAGGCTGGATGGTGTGCACCTCGTTCGTGGACCCGGCGGGCGTGCCCACGGCGAAGGCCTTCACCGCCGCCTTCCGCAAGCGGTACGGCGCACCGCCCGGCTACTTCGCGGCCGAGGCGTACGACACCGTCAATCTGGTTCTCCAGGAGCTGGTGGCGTATCACAAGCGGCGGAAGACGATGCCGGACCGCAAGACCCTGGTGGGGCTGTTGCGCAAGGGCAACTACCGGGGCATCACCAAGCAGTACGCCTTCAGACCAAAGGACGGCAACTTCCAGGGCAGCGCTGCCTTTTACCACCGCGTGGAGGGCGGCCGCTTCCGTTACGTCGGCCCCGCGCCCTTCCAATGAGCAGGTGAGCTGAGAAAGCATGCAGGCACTCAAGGCGGGCGATCCGCCCGGCATCGGCGGCCACCGGCTGCTCGGGCGGCTCGGCGCGGGCGGCATGGGTGTGGTCTATCTGGCGCGTTCGGCGGGCGGCGCGCTGGTCGCGTTGAAGGTGATTCGTGCCGAGTACGCGGCCGACCCCGCCTTCCGTACGCGCTTCAGGCGGGAGGTCGAGGCCGCGCGGCGCGTGGTGAGCCCGTGGGCGGTGCCGGTGACGGCAGCCGGTCCGCAGGAGCGCGAACCGTGGCTGGCCACCGCGTTCGTCCCCGGACCCTCGCTGGCGGAAGCGGTACGGCTGTACGGGCCGCTGCCGTACGCGAGCGTCCGGATCCTCGGCGAGCGGCTGGCCGAGGCGCTCACCGAGGTGCACGCCGCCGGACTGGTGCACCGGGATGTGAAGCCCGGCAATGTGCTGCTGGCGCTGGACGGGCCGCGGCTGATCGACTTCGGCATCGCGCGGTCGGCGGGCGCGACCGCCCTGACCGCCACCGACATGGTGATCGGCTCACCCGGCTACCTCTCGCCGGAGCAGGCGCAGGCGGGGCGGGTGGGGGAGACAGGTCCGCCGAGCGATGTCTTCTCGCTGGGGTGCGTCCTGGCGTACGCGGTGAGCGGCCGCCGCCCGTTCGGCTCCGGCACCGCGGCCGCCGTTGTCTTCCGTACGGTCCACGAGGAGCCGGACCTCGACGGCGTGCCGGGCGAGCTGCTGGGGCTGGTGACCGCCTGCCTGGCGAAGGACCCTGCCGCGCGGCCGACCGCCGAGGAGGTACGCGGCGCGCTGGCCGGTCCCTTTGAGGATCCCGCCACGACCGCCACGACCGCCACCACCGGCGCGTGGCTGCCGTCCGAACTGCCCCGGCTGATCGCGGAGCGCTCGGCCCTCGTACTGGAACTGCCCGACCCCGAGCCGCAGGAGGCCACCCGCACCGGGACGCGGGCGCCGGCCCCCACCCGGCGGCGCTTCCTCGCCCTGGGCGGCTCGGCTGCCGCGGTGGTCGCGATCGGCGGCGGAGTCGCGGCCTTTCTGGCCAACAGGCCGGATCCGTCGGGAGACAGCGGGAGCCTGTCCTTGGGACCGCTGCCGCGCTACGCCGTCGGGCTGCAGGCCGACCTGACCGGCAGCGGCCGGGCGGTGGGCCGGGCCCAGGAGCGGGGGGCGCGGCTGGCTGTCGAGGAGTTCAACGCCCGTAAGGACAGACCCTTCGAACTCACCCTGAAGGCGGTCGACGACGGCGGGCAGCCGGCCGGGGCGAAGAGCGCGAGCGCCCGGCTCATCGCGGACCGTACGGTACTGGCCGTCATCGGCCCCTCCACCGACGCGGCGGCTACCATCGCCGCGCCGCTCTTTCAGAGCGCACGGTTGCCGATGGTGACCGTTTCCGTGGGGGACGCCGACATCAGGAGTGTGCCCAACCGCGCCGACTTCCAGCTCAGACCGGATGACAACGTCCTCACCACGCCTTTGATCCGCTACCTCACCGTGGTGACAAAGAGCCGCCGGACGGCGGTCATCGAGGACACGGCGGCCGGGCGCGCCGCCTGGGAAGTGACCAAGACGCTGACCGAGGCGTCGCCCTCGCACGGCGTCACCTCGGTTCACCCGGTCGAGGCAGGCAGCGAGGACTTCGGTCCCGCCGTCGCCGCCGCGCTCGCCGCCCGCGCACAGGCAGTCGTCTTCGGCGGGAACTCACCGCACCGGGCCGCGCTCTGCGCCCGGGCGCTGAACGCGGCAGGCTTCAAGGGGGCACGGACGGGCCTCGGGATCGTACTGGAGCTGGAGTTCCTGACCGAGGCCGGCGCGGCGGCGGAAGGCTGGGTTTTCGGTACGCCCTACATCGACCCGGACGCACAGCCGGGGGCGGAGCGTTTCGTCGCGGCCTACAAGAAGCGCTACGGGGTCAAGGCGGTGGAGCGGTACGCGGTCGAGGCGTACGACGCGCTGTTCTTCGTCGCGGAGGGCTTGCGGGCGCTGGGGAAGGTCGGGGCGGAGCGGGGCGCGATGGTGCGCAGGCTGCGGCAGTCCTCGTACCGGGGACTGGCCAAGACAATCGCGTTCGAACCGGTGACGGGGGTGCTGAAGTCGAAGACCGGGCTGTACCTGCACCGGGTGGAGGGCGGCAGGGCGCGCTACCTGGGCCCGTACGAGGATGTCACCAAGGGCGACAAGGCTGACAAGGCTGAGGAGACTTAAGAAGGTCAGGAGCTGACGGCAGCTCCTGACCTTCCCGTAAATCGGCCGGCTCAGCTCAGCCGACGACGGTCCAGGTGTCGTTCCCGGCGAGCAGCGCGGCGAGGTCGCCCTTGCCGTTCTGCTCTATGGCCGTGTCGAGCTGCTCGGACATCAGCACGTCGTAGACCGGCCGCTCCACGCTGCGCAGCACCCCGATGGGGGTGTGGTGCAGGGTGTCCGGGTCGGCCAGGCGGGAGAGCGCGAACGCCGTCGTCGGGCTGGCGCTGTGCGCGTCGTGGACCAGGATCCGGCTCTCGTTCTCGGCGGTCACCTGGACCACCTTCAGGTCACCGGTCGCCGCGTCCCGTACGACGCCCTTGTCGCCCTCGGCGCCGAAACGGATCGGCTGCCCATGCTCAAGGCGGATAACCGCATCCTGCGCCTGCTGCCGGTCCTTCAGCGCGTCGAAGGCGCCGTCGTTGAAGATATTGCAGTTCTGGTAGATCTCCACCAGCGCCGTGCCCGGGTGGTCGGCCGCCTGGCGCAGCACCTCGGTCAGGTGCTTGCGGTCGGAGTCGACGGTCCTGGCCACGAAGGACGCCTCGGCGCCGAGCGCCAGCGACACCGGGTTGAAGGGCGCGTCCACCGAGCCCATCGGCGTCGACTTGGTGATCTTGCCGACCTCGGAGGTCGGGCTGTACTGGCCCTTGGTGAGGCCGTAGATGCGGTTGTTGAAGAGCAGGATCTTCAGATTCACATTGCGGCGCAACGCGTGGATGAGATGGTTTCCGCCGATGGAGAGCGCGTCGCCGTCACCGGTCACGACCCACACCGACAGATCGCGGCGCGAGGACGCGAGACCGGTCGCGATGGCGGGCGCGCGGCCGTGGATGGAGTGCATCCCGTAGGTGTTCATGTAGTAGGGGAAGCGGGAGGAGCAGCCGATCCCGGAGACGAAGACGATGTTCTCCTTCGCCAGACCGAGCTCGGGCATGAAGCTCTGTACGGCGGCGAGGATCGCGTAGTCGCCACAGCCGGGGCACCAGCGCACTTCCTGGTCGGACTTGAAGTCCTTCATGGACTGCTTGGCCTCTGCCTTGGGCACCAGCTGCAGAAGCTCGTTGGTGTCAGGCATCGATGGCCTCCTTGAGAACGGTGGCGAGCTGCTCCGCCTTGAACGGCATGCCGTTGACCTGGTTGTAGCTGTGCGCGTCGACCAGATACTTCGCCCGGATCAGGGTGGCGAGCTGGCCGAGGTTCATCTCAGGTACTACTACCCTTCGGTAACGCCCCAGCACCTCCCCGAGGTTCCCCGGGAACGGGTTGAGGTGGCGCAGATGGGCCTGCGCGATGGGGACGCCTTCGGCGCGCAGGCGGCGTACGGCGGCGGTGATCGGCCCGTACGTCGATCCCCAGCCCAGGACCAGGGTGGTCGCGTCCTGCCCGGCGTCGTCCACCTCGACGTCCGGGACCTCGATGCCGTCGATCTTGGCCTGGCGGATGCGGACCATGAAGTCGTGGTTGGCCGGGTCGTAGGAGATATTGCCGGTGCCGTCCTGCTTCTCGATGCCGCCGATGCGGTGTTCGAGACCGGGCGTGCCGGGCACCGCCCAGGGGCGGGCGAGCGTCTGCGGGTCGCGCTTGTACGGCCAGAACACTTCGGTGCCGTCGGCCAGCTCATGGTTCGGGCCGGTCGCGAACTGCACGCGCAGGTCCGGGAGCTGGTCAAGGTCGGGGATCCGCCACGGCTCGGAGCCGTTGGCCAGATAGCCGTCGCTCAGCAGGAAGACGGGTGTGCGGTAGGTGAGCGCGATGCGGGCGGCTTCGAGGGCCGCGTCGAAGCAGTCCGCGGGTGTGCGGGGCGCGATCACCGGGACGGGGGCCTCGCCGTTGCGTCCGTACATCGCCTGGAGCAGATCCGCCTGCTCGGTCTTGGTCGGCAGGCCGGTGGAGGGGCCGCCGCGCTGGATGGCGACCACCAGCAGCGGCAGCTCCAGTGACACGGCGAGACCGATGGTCTCCGACTTCAGCGCGACCCCGGGTCCGGAGGTGGTCGTGACCGCGAGCCGGCCGCCGAACGCCGCGCCCAGCGCCGCCCCGATGGCCGCGATCTCGTCCTCGGCCTGGAAGGTACGTACGCCGAAGTTCTTGTGCTTCGAGAGCTCGTGCAGGATGTCGGAGGCCGGTGTGATGGGGTACGAGCCCAGGTAGAGCGGCAGATCGGCCTGATTGCTCGCGGCGATCAGCCCGTACGAGAGAGCCAGGTTCCCCGAGATGTTGCGGTAGGTGCCGGTGGGGAACGTATGGGTGGCGGGCGCGACCTCGTAGGAGACCGCGAAGTCCTCGGTCGTCTCGCCGAAGTTCCACCCGGCCCGGAACGCCGTGATGTTCGCCTGCGCGATCTGCGGCTTCTTGGCGAACTTGGTGCGCAGGAAGGTCTCGGTGCCCTCGGTTGGCCGGTGGTACATCCAGCTCAGGAGCCCGAGCGCGAACATGTTCTTGCTTCGCTCGGCCTCCTTGCGGGAGAGCCCCTGCTCCTTGAGCGCCTCGATGGTCAGCGTCGTCAGCGGGACCGGGTGGACGTGGTAGGCGTCCAGCGAACCGTCCTCCAGGGGGGAGGTGTCGTAGCCGACCTTGGCCATCGCCCGCTTGGCGAACTCGTCGGTGTTGACGATGATCTCGCCGCCGCGCGGGACGTCCGCGATGTTCGCCTTGAGGGCGGCGGGGTTCATGGCGACCAGTACGTTCGGCGCGTCGCCGGGGGTGAGGATGTCGTGGTCGGCGAAGTGCAGCTGGAAGCTGGAGACGCCCGGGAGCGTTCCGGCGGGCGCGCGGATCTCGGCGGGGAAGTTCGGCAGGGTGGAGAGGTCGTTGCCGAAGGACGCGGTCTCCGAGGTGAACCTGTCGCCGGTGAGCTGCATACCGTCACCGGAGTCACCCGCGAAACGGATGATCACTCGGTTCAGTCGGCGGATTTCCTTCGCACTCGCTCTACCGGGGTTGGCGGGGTGGTGGTTGGTGGGGTGATGCTGCTCCCCGACCACCGTGCCACCGACCACAGTGCCACCGACCGCGGTATCCCCGACCGCGGTATCGCCGACCGTAGTCTCGCTCGTCTCGCTGGCCTCGTCCTCGCTGGCCTCATCGGCATGTTCGGCTGGGCTGCTGACCTGGCTGGTCACTGAACTGGACCTCCTTCGAGGCGGCTGCTCGGGCCCGGCCGGCCCACCGGCCGTTCCATAGTCCACCCTACGTCGGTAAGGGTTGACTAATGGGGTGACCTTCCGTGGACCGCTTATATCCTGGACGTGCCTTTGAGACGCTCTGATGCCCTCGTTCCCCATATGTCACTCCGCCCCCCGCTCCCACTGGTAAAACGCATTGAGGCCGGTACGGGTTCGGCCGGCCTGTTCTACGAGTTCAGGTAGGTCAGCACCGCCAGTACACGCCGATGATCTCCGACACTGGGGGAGAGACCCAGCTTCAGGAAAATGTTGCTCACGTGCTTCTCGACCGCGCCGTCGCTGACCACCAGCTGCTTGGCGATCGCGGAGTTCGTACGCCCCTCGGCCATCAGACCGAGCACCTCCCGCTCGCGCGGCGTGAGATTGGCCAGTACGTCCTGCTTACGGCTCCGGCCCAGCAGCTGCGCCACGACCTCGGGGTCCAGCGCGGTACCGCCGTTCGCCACCCGCACCACGGCGTCCACGAACTCACGGACCTCGGCGACCCGGTCCTTGAGCAGATAGCCGACGCCGCGGCTGCTGCCCGCGAGCAGCTCGGTGGCGTACTGCTCCTCGACGTACTGCGAAAGGACCAGCACGCCCATCCCGGGATGCTCCCGGCGCAGCCGTACCGCCGCCCGTACTCCCTCGTCCGTGTGCGTCGGCGGCATCCGTACGTCCGCGACCACCACATCCGGCAGCGCGTCCTGCGACGCGAGGTCCGCGATGGTCTTGATCAGTGCTTCCGCGTCACCCACGCCGGCCACCACGTCGTGCCCTCGATCGTTCAGCAGCCGGGTCAGGCCCTCCCGGAGCAGTACTGAATCCTCCGCGATGACCACGCGCACCCTGTCCTCCACAACCCTGAAGCCCCCATGTCTGTGTGCTGCCTACCCATGCGGCATTCAGCATCCCAGTATTCGGACCGGACTGTGCGCAGGCTTGGGGAATCGGCGGGAGGGCCGGGCGGTGTCGATGACAAGTGCGGGCCGGGCAGTGTCGGTGACAAGTGCGGGCGAGTGTGGGCCGGGCGGTGACGGTGATCAGCCGCGCCGGGGCAGCTCGCGCGGGGATCAGCCGCGCCAGGGCAGCTCGGCGGTCACCGTCGTAGGGCCGCCGACCGGCGAGCTCACGGCGAGGATCCCGTCCACCGCGTCCAGCCGCTCCGTCAGGCCCGCGAGGCCGCTGCCCGCCGAGGTGTCGGCGCCGCCCCGGCCGTCGTCGCTGACCTGGAGCATCAGCCGGTCCTGGGAGCGCCAGACGTCGACCGTGGCGCGGTGTGCCTGGGCGTGCTTGCTGACGTTCTGGAGCAGTTCGGAGACGCTGAAGTACGCGATGCCCTCGATCGCGGGCGCAGGCCTGGCGGGCAGGTCCACCTCGACCGTGACCGGGACCGTGCAGCGTGAGGCGATGGAGGAGAGAGCCGCGTCGAGTCCGCGGTCGGTCAGTACGGCGGGGTGGATGCCGCGGGCCAGATCGCGCAGCTCCTGGAGAGCCACCTTCACTTCGCCGTGCGCCTCGTTCACCATCTGGGCGGCCGCGACCGTGTCCAGGGTGTCCGCGTTCAGCTTCTCCTTGGCGAGGCCCAGATCCATGGCGAGGGCGACCAGCCGGGCCTGCGCGCCGTCGTGCAGATCGCGCTCGATACGGCGCAGATCGGCGGCGGCCGTGTCCACGACCACGCCGCGGTCCGACTCCAGCTCGACCACGCGTGTGGCGAGGCGGGAGGGCCCGAGGAGCCCGCCGACAAGCACTCGGTCCACCGAGACCAGGCCACGGATCAGCCAGGGGGTGGCGAGGACGAACACCAGGCCGACCACGGCGGTCGCGCCTATCTCGAAGGGGGTGTCGAGGTAGAGCTGGGTGCCGTCGCTGTCGCCGAAGAAGGCGAGGCCGGGGTCGTCGGTGGAGAGGATGAAGATCCAGTGCCACAGGGGATAGAGGAGCGTGGCCCAGCCGGTGATCCAGAACGAGAAGGAGACGCTGAAGGCGAATGTCGCCCAGGGCAGGTGCAGCATCGCGTAGAGCAGATGGCGCCAGGACACCCCGCTCTTGAGGACCGCGCCGACCCAGGACATCAGGCCCCGCTTCTGGCCGCGCACTGGAGCCGGGTTGCCGACGTCGAGGTGCAGCAGGGTCCGGGCCCGGGCGCGCTCCAGTGCGCCGAAGGCGCGGCAGCCGACGAGGCCGGCGGCCAGGACGGGGATGCCGAGGAAGGTGATGAGCAGCCCGGCGCCGAGCGAGACGGAGGTGACCGCGAAGGTGAAGAAGACGATGCTGATGGGGAAGGACAGAAGCACGTAGAGGAACTCACGCCATGTGCGGCCTTCGAACGGCGCGCGCAGGGCCGGGTGGAGGAAGTGGTCCCTGGGCTCGGGCTCCGGACGGCCTGCTCGGTCCAGTCGGTCCAGTCGGTCCGCTCGGTCCGCTCGGTAATCCATGGCCATCGAAATCGTCCGTTCTGCGATACGGGCTGACATGACTCAAGACTGCCGTGGCCAGGGCGCCGCCACCATGAGGGCGGTTACCGTCTTGGACGGGGGGTTTTCCCCACCATGGACGTACGGGGACGGCGCAAGGGTTACGGGGATGGAGGGCGGAGGGCGGACGGCGGGGGGCGGGGGGGCACGCGGGTCAGCGCTTGGCGCGCTGCCGCCAGGGCAGCTCCGCCGTGACCGTCGTGGGCCCGCCCACCGGTGATTCCAGTACGAACAGCCCGTCCACCGCGCCCAGTCGCTCGGCCAGCCCGGCCATGCCCGTACCGCCGTCGATCGAAGCGCCGCCGCGACCGTCGTCCTGGACCTGGATCAGCAGCCGGTCATCGGCTCGCCAGACATCCACGGACACGCTCTTCGCCTGGGCGTGCTTGCTGACGTTCTGGAGCAGTTCGGAGACGGTGAAGTACGCGATGCCTTCGATCGCCTCGGCGGGCCGCTCCGACAGATCGACGGTGACCTTCACCGGTGCCGTGCAGCGTGAGGCGACGGAGGAGAGAGCCGCGTCGAGTCCGCGGTCGGTCAGTACAGCGGGGTGGATGCCGCGGGCCAGATCGCGCAGCTCCTGGAGCGCGAGCTTCACCTCGCCGTGTGCCTCGCCGACCATCGCGGCCGCGGCGGTCGTGTCCAGCGCTTCGCCGCTCAGCTTCTCCTTGGCGAGGCCGAGCCCCATGGCCAGTGCCACGAGCCGGGCCTGTGCGCCGTCGTGCAGATCGCGCTCGATACGGCGCAGATCGGCGGCGGCCGTGTCCACGACCACGCCGCGGTCCGACTCCAGCTCGGCGATGCGCCGCTCCAGCTCGTCGGAGGGGGAGAGCAGACCGCGCACCATGGCACGGTCGGCGTTGGTCAGACCGCGCGCGATGAAGGGGAGGACAGGCCACAGTACGAACAGGCTCGTCAGCGTGACGGCGAACGTCAGCACACCCCAGGGCAGCCGGATGAACTCGTACAGCACTGTCCGCCACGCCACCGGGTCTTTCAGGCTCGTCCACAGCCAGGGGAAGAGCCCCTCGCGCTGCCCGCGCCGACGGCTGTGCAGGGGGCTCGGCTCGTCTATTCGTATGCCGAGCAGCGCGCGGGCGCGGGCGCGCTCCGCCTTGCCGAGGCCGCGCGCGCCCGCGAGCCCCAGGGCGAGGAACGGCAGACCGATCACCGTCACGGACAGCCCCACGCCGGTGAAGATCATGAACGCCATATAGACGAAGCCGATCAGGGCGACCGGCAGATTGGCGAGGAGATGCGCGATCTCCTTCCAGGTGTGACGGTCGAAAGCGAAGCGCACGGGTGGCGGCCGGTCGTCGTCGGGGACGGTGATGCTGGCGTTCATATGCCACAGCCTGCCGGGCCGGGCCACGGCGCGCCATGGGGTACGTGGGTGGGCATGAAGTAGGGATAACCCCACCTGATGCGTGACGCGACTGCTTACCCTCCCTTTAGCAGGGCCTAGACTCCGAGGCATACAGATCGTCGGACAGATCGCCTGTGAAGTCGATGACGTCAGGGAGCGAGGGGCGGACGTGCGGGAACCGACCGTGGCCGTGCTCGCGGCGGACTACTTCGAGGGTTATTCGGTTGTCGGACTGCTCGCGTTGATCGGCGTGCTCTTCGTCGCCGTGGCCTTCACGGCGGGCCGCCTGCTGCGGCCTGTGGTGCCCACGCGAGAGAAAATGCTGACGTACGAATGCGGCGTGGACCCGGTGGGTGAGGGCTGGGCGCACACCCAGGTCCGCTACTACGTCTATGCCTTTCTGTATGTGATCTTCGCCGTTGACTCGATCTTCCTCTTTCCGTGGGCGACGGTTTTCGCGGCCGTGGGATACGGCGCTACGACGCTCGTGGAGATGTTCATCTTCCTCGGCTTCCTGGCCGTGGGACTGCTCTACGCATGGAAGAAGGGCGTCCTGACATGGACGTGACCCCGGATACCTCGGAGACCCCGGCTCAGGACGCTCACGACGCTCCGGAGACCTCGGAGACCTCGCCGGGCCGGGTGTTCCTGCCGGAGCCGAAGCGCCTGGGCGTGCTGTCGAGGCTGGCCCCGGAACCGATGAAGGTCATCCTCAACTGGGGCCGCCGCTACAGCCTCTGGGTCTTCAACTTCGGGCTCGCCTGCTGCGCCATCGAGTTCATCGCGGCGTCGATGGCGCGGCACGACTTCATCCGGCTCGGCGTGATTCCCTTTGCGCCCGGCCCGCGCCAGGCGGACCTGATGGTCGTCTCGGGCACGGTGACGGACAAGATGGCCCCGGCGGTGAAGCGCCTGTACGAGCAGATGCCCGAGCCCAAGTACGTCATCTCCTTCGGCGCCTGCTCCAACTGCGGCGGGCCGTACTGGGACTCGTACTCCGTGACCAAGGGCGTCGACCAGATCATCCCCGTCGACGTGTACGTGCCCGGATGCCCGCCGCGCCCCGAGGCGCTGCTCCAGGGAATCCTGAAACTCCAGGAGAAGATCGCGCGAGAGTCGCTCGCCGAGCGGTACGGGACGGAGGCCGCCCGGCCCTCCACAGCGGCGCTGCGCAGCAGCCTGGTTCTGCCGCCCCCGGCGGGGAAGAGCGGGGAGCCTGTCTGATGACCTCCTCTGCCTCCTCTGCCCCTTCCGCCTCCTCTGCTTCCTCCGCCGACCGCTACGACCGTCTCCCGGAGGCCGCCGCCGAGCTTTTCGGCGAGGAGGCCACGGCCGAACGCGCGTACGACCTGCTCACGGTCGACGTTCCGGCCGACTCCTGGATCGCCGCGCTTGAGACCGCCCGCTCCGAACTGGGCTGCACCTATTTCGACTGGCTGAGCGCGGTCGACGAACCGGGCACGGGCTTCCGCGTCTGCGCCCATGTCGTCGCCCTGGGGGGCGGACGGGTCCGCCGACTGCTGGTCCGTACGACCGTCCCGCACGAGGCTCCCGAACTCCCGACCGCCATCTCGGTCTACGCGGGCGCGGGCTGGCACGAGCGTGAGACGTACGAGATGTTCGGCGTCGTCTTCACCGATCACCCGCACCTGGTCCCGCTGCTCCTCCCGGAGGGCTTCGAGGGCCACCCGCTGCGCAAGGACTTCGTCCTGGCGGCCCGGGTCGCGAAGGCATGGCCGGGCGCGAAGGAGCCGGGGGAGTCGGAGCACGGCGGCCCCAGGCGCCGCCAGATGCTCCCGCCCGGTGTCCCGGACCCGAACGAGTGGGGCCCCCTCAAGGGCCAGCTCCCTCCTGCCCCGGCCCGCCCGGCGAGGGCGGCGCGCACGGCCGCCGCACCCGGCGACCGCCCACCGCGCCGGGCCCGCAGCGTGTCCGAGGGGTCGGCGTCCCAGACGCCGGAGGCAGCCGAAACCCCCGCACCACGCCCGCGCCGCACCCAGGCCGCGCCGGAGGCCCCGGCCCCGGGTCCGGAATCCCCTGCTCCACCGACGACACCGACGACACCGGCGCCGCCTGCCCGCAGTGCAGACGCCCCGTGGCATCACCCGAGCCCGGCCGGCGACGACGCCACCACGGACACAGGCACAGGCACGGGCTCCGGTGCTGACGCCAGTACTGACACCGGTACCGACGCCGCCGCCGGTACCGACACACCACCGACCCCCCGGCCGCCGAAGACCGGGTCCGCCGACGGACCCCCCGACGAGCCGACCGAACCCGCCGGAGGCGACCCCGCGTGAACGACGCTCTCGACGTCGCCCTCCGGCTGATCATCGTCTTCGCCGTGTTCCTTGTCCTCCCTCTCGTCATCGGGCAGACCGAGCACAAGGTGATGGCCCATATGCAGGGCCGCCTCGGCCCCATGTACGCGGGCGGCTTCCACGGCTGGGCCCAGCTCGTCGCCGACGGCGTGAAGTTCGCGCAGAAGGAGGACGTGGTCCCGACGGGCGCCGACCGCCGTATCTTCCAGCTCGCTCCGGCCGTCGCCCTGCTCCCCTACCTCCTCGTACTGGTCGCGATCCCGATCGGCCCGAGCGAGGGCGCGGTGGGCCAGCTCGTCGACGCGGGCATCTTCTTCGTGCTCGCGGTGATGGGGGTCGGAGTGCTCGGCTCGCTCATGGCGGGCTGGGCTTCGGCCAATAAGTTCTCCCTCCTCGGTGGTCTGCGTACCGCCGCGCAGCTGCTGGCCTACGAACTGCCGATGCTGCTGACCGCCGCCTCCGTCGCCATGGCGGCCGGCACCGTCTCGCTGCCCGGCATCCTGAACGCCTTCGAGTGGTGGTGGCTGCCTTGGCAGATCGTCGGCGCCCTGGTCTTCTTCACCGCGGGCCTCGCCGAACTCCAGCGCCCGCCGTTCGACATGCCGGTCGCCGACTCCGAGATCATCTTCGGTGCGTACACCGAGTACACCGGCCTGCGTTTCGCGCTGTTCCTCCTCGCCGAGTACGCGGGCATCGTCGTCCTGTGCGGTCTGACCACCGTCCTGTTCCTGGGTGGCTGGCACGGCCCGTTCGGGGCCGAGGGCCTCGGCTGGGTGTGGACTCTGCTCAAGTCGGCCGTGCTCGCCTTTGTCGTCATCTGGCTGCGCGTCAGCTATCCGCGCATGCGCGAGGACCAGCTGCAGAAACTCGCCTGGACCACGCTCGTCCCGCTCGCCCTCGCCCAGATCGCCCTTACCGGCATCGTGAAGGTGGTGATCCAGTAATGGCCCCCATCCCCGGCAGCGGTCTGGCCAAGGGCCTGGCCGTCACCCTGCGGACGATGACGAAGAAAACCGTCACCGCGCAGTACCCCGACGCTCAGCCCGAACTCCCGCCCCGCTCGCGCGGAGTGATCGGCCTGTTCGAGGAGAACTGCACGGTCTGCATGCTCTGCGCCCGTGAGTGCCCCGACTGGTGCATCTATATCGACTCCCACAAGGAGACCACCCCGGCGACGGCTCCCGGCGGTCGTGAGCGCAGCCGCAATGTCCTCGACCGGTTCGCCATCGACTTCTCGCTCTGTATGTACTGCGGTATCTGCATCGAGGTCTGTCCTTTCGACGCGCTGTTCTGGTCCCCGGAGTTCGAGTACGCGGAGACGGACATCCGCGAACTCACCCATGAACGCGACAAGCTCCGCGAGTGGATGTGGACGGTGCCCGCGCCGCCCGCGCTCGACCCGGGGGCCGAGGAGCCGAAGGAACTCGGCGCGGCCCGCAAGGCGGCCGACAAGCGCGCGGCCACACAGCCGGACCCTGCCGCGCCCCCGGCCACCCCGGCGCCCCCGGCACCGCCAACCCCGGCCGACGGCACCGCCCCGGGCGACAGCACCCCGCCGCCCGCCTTGCCTCCGCCGCCTGCCCCGCCCGCGCCGCCCACGGCTGACGGAGGCACGGCATGATGCTCGCCGCAGCCCAACCGCACGGCTTCCTTTCTCCGACCGGTGTCGAGATCGCGTTCCTCCTCGTCGGCCTCGGCACCCTCGGCGCGGCCGTCATCACCGTCACGACCAAGCAACTGGTGCACGCCGCCCTCTGGCTGGTCGTGACTCTCGGCGGCCTCGCCGTCGAGTACCTCCTGCTGACGGCCGAGTTCATTGCCTGGGTGCAGGTCCTGATCTACGTCGGTTCCGTGGTCGTGCTCCTTCTCTTCGGGCTGATGCTCACCAAGGCCCCCATCGGCCGCTCCCCGGACGCCGACTCCGGTAACCGCTGGATCGCCCTCACCGTGGCCGTCGCCGCCGCGGGCGCTCTCGTCTGGGTGGTCGTGGACGCGTTCCGTACGACCTGGATCGACCTGGACGGACCGGCCCAGGGCTCCACCCAGGTCTCCGGCGAGTTCCTCTTCCGGCACTGGGTGCTGCCGTTCGAGGCGCTCTCCGTACTGCTGCTCGCCGCTCTCGTCGGCGCGATCGTCCTTTCCCGCAAGGACACCAAGGAGACCAAGGACACCGAGGACGCCCAGAGCACTGAGGACACCCCGGAAACCCAGCGGGCCAAGGCCCCCAAGGCGCCCAACGCTCCCGAGGGGAAGAGCTGATGCATCTCGCCTATCCCGCCGTGCTCGCCGTCCTCCTCTTCAGCGTCGGGCTGTACGGAGTACTCGCACGCCGCAACGCGATCCTCGTCCTGATGTCCGTCGAGCTGATGCTCAACGCCGTCAACCTCAACCTCGTCGCCTTCGATGTGTGGCTGCGCGACACCCTGCACGCCGGCCAGGCGCTCACCCTCTTCACCATCGCCATCGCCGCCGCGGAGATCGGCATCGGCCTGGCCATCGTCCTGATGGTCTACCGCAACCGCGGAACCTCGGACGTCGACCGGCTCCGCGACACCGCCGAGAGCCCGCACGACACCCCTGACGCCGACGGAACCCACAGCACTGAGGGAACCGCCCCGGCGCAGAAGGCTGAGGCCACCGCGTGACCACCACGACCCTCGCCGTGCTCGTCCCCCTCCTTCCGTTCCTGGGCGCCGCGGCCGGACTGCTCCTCGGCCGCGCCGCTCCCGGGTTCGTACGGCCCCTGGCCGTCCTGCCGACCCTCGCCGCGGCCGCCCTCGCCGTCCTCGTCGCCGTCCGCCAAGGCGGAGAGAAGGCGATCGACGCTTCGACCCAGCTCACCCCCACCGGGTCGGTCCCCATCGACCTCGCCCTGCACCTCGACGGCTTCGCGGTCCTCGTCGCCGTCCTGGTCGGGACCGTCGCGACCTGCGTGCAGATCTACTCGACCGGCTATCTGCGCGACGACCCGCGCTACCCCTCGTACGCGGCTCTCGTCTCCCTCTTCACCTCCGCGATGCTGCTCGTCGTCTACTCCGGCGACCTGATGCTGCTCCTGGTCGGCTGGGAGATCATGGGCATCTGCTCGTACTTCCTCGTCGGCCACTACTGGGAGACGCCCGAGGCGCGTGCCGCCTCCCTCAAGGCCTTCCTGGTCACCAAGCTCGGTGATGTCCCCTTTCTGATCGGTCTGTTCGCGCTCGCCGCCGACGCGGGCACGTTCCGGATCACCGGTGTCCTCGGCGCCGTCGCGGCCGGCGGCATCGAGCACCCCACGCTGATCGCCCTGCTGCTCCTGGCGGGTGTGGCGGGCAAGTCGGCGCAGTTCCCGCTGCACACCTGGCTGCCCGACGCGATGGCGGGCCCCACCCCCGTCTCCGCGCTGATCCACGCCGCGACGATGGTCGCGGCCGGTATCTATTTCGTGGCCCGTCTCCTTCCCGTCTTCGCCGCTTCCGCGGCGGCTCTCACCGTCCTCGCCGTGATGGCTGCCGTCACCATGGTCGGCTCGGCGCTCGCCGCCCTCGCGCAGGACGACATCAAGCGCGTACTCGCCTACTCGACCATCAGCCAACTCGGCTATATGTCGGGCGCGCTGGCCGTAGGTGACCGTGGCGCCGCCGTCTTCCACCTCCTCTCCCACGGAGCGTTCAAGGCATTGCTCTTCCTCGCCGCCGGCGTGGTCATCCACGCCGCGGGGACCAACTCGCTCGCCGCCATGTCCCGGATGAGCGGCCTCGCGAAGCGCGTCCCCGACGCCTACTGGACGATGACCGTCGCCCTGCTCGCGCTCGCCGCGATCCCTCCCTTCGCGGGCTTCCTCTCCAAGGAAGCCGTCCTCGTGGCCGCGGAGCACACGGCACTCGGCGAATCCGACATCGCACCCGGCGCGGCGGGGTGGACGGTGCTGGCCGCCGGTCTGCTGACCGCTCTGCTCACCGCCGCCTACGCGATCCGCCTCTGGCTGCTCGCCTTCCGCGGCCGGGGAGCCGAGGTCCCCGACCACGGCAGGCAGCCCCTGGCCATGAACTCGGTGCTCTGGGTGCTCGCCCTCCCCTCCATCGGCTTCGGCGTGACCGTGACCTACATCGACGACTGGTTCGACGGCCACGCCCTCACCCCGACCATCACCACCGCCGTCCTCGGCACCGGTGTCGCGTTCGTCGGCGGACTGGTCACCTACGGCGCCTGGCGCGCCCTGCGCTTCCGGGAAGGCGCCGCACCCGCCGCCCGTAGCCCCATGGGCGCCGTCGCCGCCCATCCGGACGCCGCTCCGGCGGTCTCCGAGGCCGAGGCGATCGCCACCCACATCCCCGCCTACGGCGATATCGCCGCGGCCCCCGACCCGACCGACCCGGGCCGCCTCCTGCTCGGCCCGCTCCACCGCCACGCGGCCGTCGGCTTCCACCTCGACGCCCTCTACTCCGCCCTCTTCGTGCGCCCCGTCCGGGCCGCCGCCCAGCTGGTCCGCTTCCTCGACCGCGAGGTCGTCGAGACGTACGTGCGTGGATCGGGTACCGGCGTCCGCTGGCTGGGTGCGGCCGTCCGCCGAGCCCAGACCGGCAATGTGCAGACCTACCTCAGCGCGCTGCTCGCCGGTTCCGTCGCCCTGGCAATCGCGGCCGTCGTCCTTGCCAACGTCAACGCGGGATCGTGAGCCGTGATCGATATCAGCGAGTCCGTGATGCAGTTCCTTCTCGCGTTCATCGTCGTCGGCCCGCTGGTGGGGGCCGCCGCGGCGCTCCTGCCCGCCCCACCCGGTCTGCGGGGCACCAGCCCCGACCAGGCGGTACTACGACACGGCGTGACCGTCACCGGCGCGATCCTGCTCGCCGCGGTCGTCCTGGCCCTCGGCTTCGACCACGACCAGCCGTCACGGATGCAGGCCACGACAGACATCAAATGGATCCCCGCGCTCGATGTGCGGATCCACCTGGGCATCGATGGCATTTCGCTCCCCCTTGTCGTTCTGACCGCGCTACTGACCTTCCTCTGCGCGCTGTACAGCTACTTCAAGATGCCCGCGGGCCCGTCCCCGAAGGCTTTCGTCGCGCTGCTGCTCGTCCTGGAATCCGGGACCCTCGCGACCTTCGCCGTCCTCGATCTGCTGCTCTTCTTCCTGGCCTTCGAGATGGTGCTCATCCCGATGTACTTCCTCATCGCCCGCTGGGGCGGCGATGAGCGGCAGGCCGCCGCCTGGAAGTTCATCCTCTACACGCTGCTCGGCTCCGTCGTCATGCTGCTCGGCCTGCTGCTGATCGGGCTGCAGACCGGCACATTCGACATGGTGGCACTCGCCACTGACAACGGCCGGGGTCTCACCTCATCCACGCAGGTCATCGCCGTTTTGGCGATCGGTGTCGGCCTCGCGGTGAAGACTCCGATGTGGCCGCTGCACAGCTGGCTCCCCGACGCCCACACCGCGGCGCCGACCGTCGGCTCCGTTCTCCTCGCGGGCGTCCTACTGAAGATGGGTACGTACGGCTTTGTCCGCATCGTCCTGCCCATCGCCCCCGATGGCATGCACACGTTCGCGCCGTATCTCGCCGCCTTCGCCGTCGCCGGCATCGTCTACGGATCCCTGGCCTGCCTCGCCCTGGCCAGACAGGGCGCGGGCGGCGATCTCAAGCGGCTGATCGCCTACTCCTCCGTCGGTCACATGGGCTTCGTACTCCTCGGCATCGCCACGATGACCCCCACCGGCGTCAACGGCGCGCTCTTCGCCAATATCGCCCACGGCCTCATCACCGGCCTGCTCTTCTTCCTGGTCGGAGCGCTCAAGGACCGCTACGGCACCGCCGACCTCGACACCCTCGCCGGAGCCACCGGCGCCGCGCTCTACGGCCGCGCCCCCCGCCTGGGCGGCTTCCTCGCCTTCGGCGCGGTCGCCTCCCTCGGCCTGCCGGGCCTTGCCGGATTCTGGGGCGAGATGCTCACGATGTTCGGGGCCTTCGACCCCGCCGACGGCCTCAGCCGCCCCGCCTTCCTCACCTTCATGGCGATCGCCGGCTTCGGCACCCTGCTCACCGCCGCGTACCTCCTCGTCGTCGTACGCCGTGTCTGCATGGGCGTGATTCCCGCCGAGCAGCACGCCGGGCAGTCCGCCGGGCAGTCCGCTGAGCAGCCCGTCGGGAAGTCGGCCGGAAAGTCGGCCGTGCGGCCCGTCGAGCAGGCGCCGGCCGGGACACCGGCGATCGCCGACATTCAGGGGTACGAATTCGCGGCCTGGACCCCGCTCGTCGCTCTCACCGTCCTCGCCGGACTCTGGCCCGCGGTCCTCCTCGGCCTCACCGACCCGGCCGTGCAGAAGCTCCTCTCAGGAGGCAAGTCGTGACCGTGGCCGCCGACAGCGTCACCAGCCTCGTCCAGTCCGTCGACTGGCTCACGATCGCGCCGCCCACCATCACCGCCGTGGTCGCCCTGATCATCCTGGTCGCCGACCTCTTCCTCCCGGACAGGCGCAAGTGGCTGCTGGGCGCCTTCGCGATCGCCGGCCTCGTCGCCGCGCTCGTCCCTCTGGTGCCGCTGCGCCGAGGCGACCGTGAGACGTTCTGTCTCACCACCGACGCCGACGCCTGCAGCTATACCGCCGATCACTTCACGCTGGTCATCCAGCTTCTGGTGCTCGGCGGAGCGCTGCTCACCGCACTGCTCTCCCTCACCGAGACCCGCAAGAGGCTCCCCGCGGGCGAGTTCTGGTTCCTGCTGCTCTCCTCCGCCGCGGGCGCGGCCCTGTTGCCCGCCTCGCGCGACCTGGCCACCCTTGTCGTCGCCCTTGAGGTCGCCTCGCTGCCCGCTTTCGCGCTCGTCGGTCTGCGGCGCGGTGACCGGCTCTCCAGCGAAGCGGCCCTGAAGTTCTTCCTCTCCTCGGTCACCGCGACCGCCGTGATGCTGCTCGGCGTCAGCTTTGTGTACGCCACGACGGGCACCCTCCACCTCACCCAGATCGCCTCCGAGCTCGGCAACGTGCCCGGTCAGCTGGACACCCTCGCCAAGGCGGGCGTCGCCCTGACCCTCGTCGGCTTCGCCTTCAAGACGGCGGCGGTCCCGTTCCACTTCTGGGTTCCCGACACCTATGTGGGCGCGCCGCTGCCCGTCGCCGCGTACCTCTCCGTCGTCGGAAAGGCGGTCGGCTTCTCCGGCCTCATCCTGGTGACCGTTGTCGCGTTCCCCGGGTACGCGGACGTCTGGGGTCCGGCCATCGCCGTCCTCGCGGGCCTCACCATGACCGCGGGCAACGTCGCGGCCCTGCGCCAGTCGGCCACGCGGACGTGGAGCGCGGTTCGCCTGCTGGCCTGGTCCTCCGTGGCGCAGGCGGGCTACCTCCTGGTGCCGATCGCCGCCGCCGCGTACTCCAGCGACGACCAGATCGGCGCGACCGTCGCGTACGCCCTGATGTACGCCGTCGTGAACCTCGGGGCGTTCGCGGTCGCGGCGCTCGTCGCCCGTACCCGGCCGCTGAACCGCATCTCCGACTACCGCGGCCTCTACGCCACTCGCCCGCTCACCGCCCTCGCGATGGGCTTCTTCCTGCTCTCCCTGGCCGGTCTGCCGCCGGGCATCATCGGCCTCTTCGCCAAGGTGACCGTCTTCTCATCGGCCGTCGACGCGGGCCTGGGATGGCTGGCCGTCATCATGGCCGTCAACGTGGTGATCGCGCTCTACTACTACCTCCAGTGGACGGCGATCCTCTTCCGCGCGCCGGAGACCGCGCCGGAGACCGCGCCCGGGGCAGCCTCTGAGGCCGTCCCGGAAGCCGCCGGGGCGAGGGCAGCGAAGGCCGAACCGGTCAGGAAGCGCGCCCCGGCCCCCGTCACCGTGGCCATCGCCCTGACCGCCGCCGTCGGCGTCATCCTCTCCGGCTACCCCCAACTGGTGCTCCGCTTCGCGGCGGAGAGCATGTTCTGAGCACCACTCCAATGGCCCAACCCTGGGTCGAGCGCACAAGGGAACTAGCGTCCTTCGCCTGGCGTTGACCAGTACAGAAGGGTCCACTGGAGAGTGGAGCACCGCTACGCAAAGGGTTCCCCTGCCGCACTATTTGGAGGGCGTACCGTGCACCGCCGGCACAATGGGCTGAAGACCGCCGTACTCCTCGGGGGACTGTCGGCGCTCATCCTCGTCATCGGCAGCTTCTTCGGCCGTACGGGCTTGGTCGTCGCGCTCCTCCTTGCGCTCGGCACCAACGCGTACGCCTACTGGAACAGCGACAAGCTGGCGCTGCGCGCCATGCGCGCCCGCCCCGTCAGCGAGTTCCAGGCCCCCGCGCTCTACCGCCTGGTCCGCGAACTCTCCACCGCGGCCCGCCAGCCCATGCCCCGCCTGTACATCTCGCCGACCCAGGCCCCCAACGCCTTCGCCACCGGCCGCAATCCGCGCAACGCCGCCGTCTGCTGCACCGAGGGGATCCTCCAGCTCCTGGACGAGCGCGAGCTGCGCGGCGTCATCGGCCACGAGCTCAGCCATGTCTACAACCGCGACATCCTGATCTCCTCGGTCGCGGGCGCGCTCGCCTCCGTCGTGATGTTCCTGGTGAACTTCGCCTGGCTGATTCCCATCGGCCGCTCCGACGACGACGAGGGCCCCGGCCTGGTCGGGATGCTGCTGGTCATGCTTCTCGGCCCGCTGGCCGCCTCCGTGATCCAGCTCGCCGTCAGCCGCTCGCGCGAGTACGAGGCCGACTCCTCGGGCGCCCAGCTCACCGGCGATCCGCTCGCCCTCGCGTCCGCCCTGCGCAAACTCGACGCCGGTACGAAGCGGTTGCCGCTGCCACCCGAGCCGCGGATCGAGACCGCCAGCCACATGATGATCGCGAACCCTTTCCGCCCCGGCCGCGGTGTCTCCCGAATGTTCTCCACCCATCCGCCCATGGCTGAACGCATCGCCCGGCTCGAAAAGATGGCAGGTCATCGCCCGTGAAGACAATTCTGAACGTCATATGGCTGGTGCTGAGCGGCTTCTGGCTGTTCCTCGGGTATCTGCTGGCGGGCGTCCTCCTCTGCATCACGGTCATCGGGATCCCGTTCGGTCTCGCGGCCTTCCGTATCGGCGTCTACGCCCTATGGCCCTTCGGCTATACGGCCGTCGACCGCCGCGACGCCGGGGCGCCCTCCTGCATAGGCAACGTCCTGTGGTTGGTCCTCGCCGGCTGGTGGCTCGCGCTCGGGCACATCGTCACGGGCATCGTGCTCTGCGTCACGATCATCGGCATCCCGTTCGGCATCGCGAACTTCAAGCTCATCCCTGTCTCCCTCATGCCGCTGGGCAAAGAGATCGTGCCGACGGATCAGCCATTCGCCTCGCGGTAGGCACCGGGAACCGGACGGCGGCCGACCCTCCGCACGTCTGCACATCCGCACGTCTGCACGTCTGCACATCCGAACGTCCGCACCGATCGCCCTCTGTCGCCCTGTCGTCGGCTTCAGGTCCCCGCCCCGGGCCTGAACCGTCGCGCGCCGTACAACCCCGCGCCCACCACCAGCACCCCCGCGCCCGCGACCACCGACGACAGCGGTAGCGCGAAGGCCAGCACCAGACAACCCACGAGTCCACAACTCGCCAATGCCCGGCTTCGGGAACTGAGCGTCCATGCTGAGGCGTTGGCAATGGTGTAGTAGACCAGCACTCCGAACGACGAGAAGCCGATCGCCCCGCGCAGATCCGCCGTCGCCGCCACCACCGCGACGACCATCCCCACGGCCAGCTCCGCGCGGTGCGGAACCTGAAAGCGCGGGTGCACGGCGGCCAGAGCGCCCGGCAGATGACCGTCCCGGGCCATCGCCAGCGTCGTACGCGAGACGCCGAGAATGAGCGCGAGCAGAGACCCGAGCGCCGCCACCGAGGCTCCTACCCGTACTACGGGCGCGAGCCATGCCGCGTCCGCCGCCCGTACCGCATCGGCGAGCGGCGCCGTCGCCTGCCCCAGCCCACTGGCTCCCAGCACAGAGAGGACCGAGACCGCGATACACGCATAGACCACCAGCGTGATCCCCAGCGCCAGCGGGACGGCGCGCGGGATCGTACGGGCCGGATCCCGTACCTCCTCGCCCAGCGTGGCGATCCGGGCGTACCCGGCGAAGGCGAAGAACAGCAGCCCCGCCGCCTGGAGCACCCCGCCGACCGAGGCGTCCACGCCCACGTCCAGCCGCCCGAAGTCCGTCGTCCCCGAGCCGAGGGAGACCGCCACGACCGCAGCGAGGACCGCCAGCACCACCGCCACGATCGCCCGCGTCAGCCACGCCGACTTCTGAACGCCCCCATAGTTCACGGCAGTCAGCGACACCACCGCGGCGACCGCCACCGCATGCGCCTGATCCGGCCACGCGTACGCCCCGACCGTCAGCGCCATCGCCGCGCACGAAGCGGTCTTCCCGACGATGAACGCCCAACCCGCCAGATACCCCCAGAACGCGCCGAGCCGCTCCCGTCCGTACACATAGGTCCCGCCGGACGCCGGATACAGGGCGGCGAGCCGCGCCGACGACATGGCGTTGCAGTACGCGACCACCGCGGCCAGCGCCAGCCCCGGTAGCAACCCCGACCCGGCGGCCCGGGCCGCCGGGCCCAGCGCCGCGAAGATGCCCGCCCCGACCATCGATCCCAGCCCGATGACGACCGCGTCGAAGACGCCGAGTGACCGACGCAGCTCCTGTGTCATGTGTCGCAGGCTACTGATCTCCGCAACCGCGCTCTGTCCTCCCGGCGTCCCCCGGAACAACGACGAACGAACGACCGATCGACAGTACGACCGATTGATGGAATGACTGCACGAAAGGCAGGTTCACGGCATGAGCATCATCAGCTGGATCATTCTCGGGCTGCTCGCCGGCGCCATAGCCAAGTTCCTGCTCCCCGGCCGGGACCCGGGCGGCCTGATCGGCACCACCCTGATAGGCGTCGCCGGTGCCTTCATCGGTGGCTGGATATCGGCGCGCTTCCTGGACCGGTCCATCACGAATGAGTTCTACGACGGAGCCACCTGGGCTTCGGCCATCGGCGGCGCGCTCGTCCTGCTGATCGGCTACCGGCTGCTGTTCGGCCACTCCCGCTCGCGCTAGCGCGCTCTCGTCGGCGCGCTCCCGTTGGCACGCTATCGCCCGCTGAGGCCGGTCTCGCGCAGGGTGATGTTCAGCCGTCCGTCGCTCATCCCCGTCGCGGCCTCGGCCGTCCCTGGGTACACCTTCGGGACTCCGTGGTACGCGAACCGGGCCGGGCCGCCGAAGACGAACAGGTCTCCGGAGGCCAGCTCCACATCCGTGTACGGCCGCCCCCGCGTCTCGGTGTTGCCGAACCGGAAGACGCAGGTGTCGCCGATGCTCAACGACACCACCGGCGCACTGGACCGCTCCTCCTTGTCCTGGTGCATCCCCATCTTCGCCGTGCCGTCATAGAAGTTGATCAATGCGGTGTCAGGGGTGTAGCCATGATGCCCGCCGTACGCCTCGACCAGGGCGGTACGCCCCAACTCCACAAGCCAGTCGGGGAATTCGGCGACCCGCGCGCCGTTCACATCGTCCGCGGTGCGCGTGTACCGGTACGGCTGCCAGTGCCAGCCCACGCAGACCGTCTGCACGGACATCACGCCGCCGCCCGGCAGCGCCGTGTGCCGGACAGGGACGGGACCGCGCGCCCAGGTCCGGCAGGCCTCGACCAGTTCCCGCTGGCGCCCTACCGTCAGCCACCCCGGCACATGCACGGCCCCGGGGGTGACGACGGTCCGTTCCCTCGGGGGCCGCGGGAACAGCGTTCCGGTCACGACGCCGCCAGTGTGCGTACGCCCTCGATCCCGAGGAGCCGCTCCTTGCGCTCCAGCCCGGCCGCGTACCCTCGCAGGGCCCCGTCGGCTCCGATCACCCGGTGGCACGGCCGGACGATGAGCAGCGGGTTGCGTCCGATCGCGGTTCCCACCGCCCGTACCCCCACAGCGGACGTGCCGACCCGCTCGGCGATCTGTCCATACGTCGCCGTCGCCCCGTACGGAATGTCCTCCAGTGCCTGCCATACGCGCCGCTGGAACGCCGTTCCGCCGTCGACGTACTCGATCTCGAAGCGCGTCAGCCGGCCCTCGAAGTACGACGTCAGCTGCCCGCCGACCTCCTCGAAGGCCGCCGAAGCGCACCGCCACCCGTCCTGGACGACGGCTGCGCCCTTCTGTCCGGGCAGCGAGAGCGAGGCGAGCGCAATGCCGCCTTTCGCCGTGGCGGACTCCTCGCCGACCAGCAGCAAATCGCCCAGAGGGCTGTCAGTGATCGCGTAGACCGTCATGGCCTGTTCCCTTCCTCGCAGCACATTTACGCCTACGAGTCTGCGACCCCCGCCCCGCCGAAGCTGGCGGTATTCGGACACCGCATACGACCGGGACACCGCATACGACCGGACACGGCCCGCCCGGCGTCAGCGGTAGTTCACATACTGCAACGCGAAGTCGAAGTCCTGCTCCTTCAGCAGCGCCTGCACGGCCTGGAGGTCGTCCCGGCTCTTCGAGCTGACCCGCAGCTCATCGCCCTGGACCTGCGCCTTGACGCCCTTCGGACCCTCATCGCGGATGATCTTGGCGACCTTCTTGGCGTTCTCCTGGGAGATGCCCTCCTCGATCGAGGCGAAGATCTTGTACTCCTTGCCGGACAGCTGGGGCTCGCCCGCGTCCAGCGCCTTCAGCGAGATTCCGCGCTTGACCAGCTTGGACTGGAAGACGTCGAGGATGGCGGCCACCCGCTCCTCGGAGTTCGCCTGCATAACGATCTTGTCGTCGCCGGACCAGGCGATCGAAGCCCCGACGTTCTTGAAGTCGTAGCGCTGAGAGATCTCCTTCGCGGCCTGGTTGAGGGCGTTGTCGACCTCCTGCCGCTCGACCTTCGAGACGATGTCGAAACTGGAGTCGGCCATGTCCTGTGGCTCCTTGTGTCGGGGTATCGGGGTGTCGGGGTACCGGGAATCGGGGTCTGGCATGCGTCGGGACGCATGCGGAAGCGCCCGGGGCGCCCCCGCAAGCCTAGTCACCCGTGACCGCCCGAGGACTGATCAATACGGTGGCGGAGCACCCCCGGGCATCAGGTATCGTTTACGTCGTTGCTACGGAGTACCGCGCCGCACCACAGCGGTCGGCTCCGGAGTGATCCCATGGCGGTGTGCCCGAGTGGCCAATGGGAACGGACTGTAAATCCGTCGGCTTAGCCTACCCAGGTTCGAATCCTGGCGCCGCCACATGATGACGATGGCCCCTGATCTGCGGAAACGCGGAGCAGGGGCCATCGTCATGAAGCTCTCCGGCTCCGACCCGTCGCGGACAGTCGCGGACAAGTCACTGACCGGTCTGGAACCAGTCGCCGCCCGGTTACGCTCCGACCGCGTCGAGCAGGCGCATCGCCGTCCGTACCGTCTCCCGCAGCGAGTCGTGCACCAGCACCTCCGGCCGTTCCAGGGCGAGTTGTTCGACGACGTCCAGGCGGCGGCCGTACGCGGGGTCCGTGCCCACCGCGAGGGGTTTCCCACGGGCGGCGTGCGCGCCCAGTTCGTACAGGGCGATCGGCTGCATGCTGTCGCTTGCCGGAAACCAGAAGAGGATCACGTCCGCCCGCGCCAGGTGGCGGTGCTCCCACGCGATCTGCTCGGGGGCTGCCGCCGGGTCCTCGACCGAGAACGCAGTGCGCCGCGGGTTGAAGATCTTTGCCCGGCAGCCGGCCGCGTCCAGTCGCCGTACGGCCCGCAGCTGCCAGTCCGGGCAGCCGCTGATCCCGCCGGCCAGGAAGAGCGATGGCCCGGGCAGCCGCTCGTCCGCCTCATTCGGGGCCTCCACATAGCGCCCCGCCCGAGCCGAAACACGAGCAAAAGCCTGACCGGCGGCCTGACCGGCGGCCTGACCGGCGGCCTGACCGGCGGCCTGAGCGGAAGCCGAAGCCGAAGCCGAAGCCGAAGCCTGAGCGGCGCCTCGAACATCACCGCTGCCCATCTCAGTGCGCCAGCCGGAACGCGAGCCCGATCTCCCACTTGGACATCTCCGGCTCCACCCGTGGGTCGGTCAGATACGACTCGACACGGCAGCCCCAGCGCTCGACCCCGTCCACCACCGTCATGTCCCACTCCAGGCCCTCCCGCTCCGCCCACCGCCGCAGCTCGGTGATGGTCCCGAACAGCTTGTCGGGATGGCCCACATGGACCGCCGTCACATACCGGCCCGCGGGCAGCATTGCGATGCGGATGTCGCCCTCCGGCTCCGGAGCGGCGATGACCGGCACGCCCGCCTCGACCTCCGACTCGCCCTCCATGTTGATGGCGTTGAAGCGGAAGAACGGAGCGCCGTTGAACTCCGCCCCGTGGCCGGTCAGCCAGGCGACCAGTTCCGGCAGCCGGTCCGCGATCGAGGCGAAGGCGTTCATCCGTACGGAGCCGCGGATGAAGGCGTACAGCTGTTCCTCGCGCTCTACGACCGCAGGCTGGATTTCAGGCATGCGATTCCTCGGTTTCCTGCTCCTAGGCTCTTAGGTTCCCTGCTCCTTGGTTCTCCGGTGCTCCGTTCCCGATGATCAGTTCCCCGCGACATCCTTCACCGCGACCGTCACCGGCACCGACCCGCTGATCAGCTCCAGCGTCAGTCCCGCCGTCGCCGGCGTCTCCACCAACTCCGCGAGCACCGCCGCCACATCGTCCCGCGGTACCGTCCCCCGCCCGGTCGACGCTTTCAGTTGCACGAGCCCGGTGCCCGCGTCGTTCGTCAGCCCACCCGGCCGCAGAATCGTCCAGTCGAGCCCGGACCTGGCCCGTACGTTCTCGTCCGCCTCGCCCTTCGCCCGCAGGTAGACGTCGAACTCCTCGTCGCCCGCGTGCCCCGCGTCCGCGCCCATCGAGGACACCACGAGGTACCGCCGTACGCCCGCCCGTTCCGCCGCGTCCGCGAAGAGCACCGCGGCGTCCCGGTCGACCGTGTCCTTGCGTGCGGCGCCGCTTCCCGGGCCCGCGCCCGCCGCGAAGACCGCGACGTCGGCGCCCCGCAGCACCGCTGCGACCTCCTCCACCGACGCCGACTCCAGGTCCAGGACGACCGGCTCGGCTCCCGCCCCCCGCAGGTCGGCGGCGTGTCCCGCGCTGCGGACGATGCCCGCGACCTGGTGTCCTCCCGCCGACAGCAGCCGCTCAAGTCGGAGCGCGATCTGACCGTGTCCTCCAGCGATGACAATGCGCATGCCTACGACGGTACGTCCGAAGCGCGGGCTCCGCTCAAGCGCGGGCTCCGCTCAGGAACCGCCACGCACGGATGCCGCCCCCTCGACCGTACTTGCTCGTCCGAGCTCGGGCTTGCTCAGGCTTGCTCAGGGACCGGCGTCCGGCCGCCCCTGCCGCGGCAGTTCGAGCGCGACAGCGATCGCCGAGTCGCAGTACTCACGGACCGCGCTCGTACGCGCCACCACCCGCCCGTGGTGAATGACGATCCGGCTGTACGCGAGCGACAGCACCCCCGAGATCCGCTCTCCGCGCACCGCCAGCAGCTCCGCCGGGAATCCGGCCTCCACCCGCACCTCCGGCAGCCCCATCGCCTCCCTGGCCACCGTGGCCACCGCCCCGTACGCGTCCCCCGCCCGCAACCTGCCCTGTGAGGCCAGCAGGTACGCCGCCTCCAGCGGATCTCCCCGGCCCACCGGATTCGAGACGTCCCGCATGGTGCCGCTGCCCGCCGCGACCCGGACTCCGGCCGCACGCAACAGCCGTACGGGTGCGCTGCCCCGCCGCTCCACGGCCCCGCAGCCGCCCTGCGGCAGGCACACCACCGTGACGCCCGCCGCCGCGAGCTGGTCGGCCGCCCTGGCGGCCGCCTCGCGCGGCAGCCGCGCGAGCCCCGCGCACGGCCCGATCACCACCCCCGGCCGAAGCCCGCCCGCCATCGCCGCCAGCCGGGCGAGCCGCGCCGGGTCGTCCCCATGGGTGTGCAGGTCGACAGGGCGGCCGTGCTCGGCGGCGAGCTCCAGCACCGTCTCCGCGTACCCGGCCGGATCGGGGTCGGCGTCCGGGCAGCCGCCCACCACGCCCGCGCCCATCTTCACGGCGTCCCGCAGCATCGCCAGCCCGTCCGCCCCCGCTACGCCGGTGAGCAGCCGGGGCACGGCGACGGCCGTCAGGTCGGCGAGCCCGCGCAGCGAGCGCCGCGCCTGGAGGACCGCCTCCAACGGGTCGAGGCCCTGCACATCACCGATCCGTACGTGCGAGCGCAGCGCCGTTGCCCCGTGCCCCAGTTGGAGCAACGCCGCCTCGGTGGCACGTCGCTGGACGTCCTCGATCTCGTACGAGACGGGGCCGGGGGCGGGAGCGTCCGCCGTGAGCACGGTGTCCCCATGGGTGTGCGGCTCGGCGGGGGCGGGGAGCAGCAGATATCCGCTCAGGTCGAGGCGGGAGGAGTGCGGGGCGAGGCTGCCCGCGGTGCCGACCGCCTCGATGCGTCCGCCGTTGAGCCGTACGTCGACGATGCGGCCATCCATGAGCCGGGCGCCGCTGAGCAGCAGCGTGCCGGCGTGGCCGGTGCCGACGGAGGCGGCGGAGGCGTCGTTGGGGGGTGGCGGCTGACTGTCCGGCATCGCGCTCCTGTGTGGGGCGGTGGGTTCGTTCGAGCCTAGGGGCGCTCGGGGCGCGCTTCGAGGAGGAGGGCAATAGTCGTACTGGCGTGGCTGCGCGTGGCGTACGCAGGGAGCACACGCGGCTATGAGCGGCGCACGAGGGGCGCATGGGTGGCGTACGGGACGTCCGGGGCGGAAGCCGGGCAGCCGGACCCGAAACGGATTTGGGCGATCGGCGACCGAGCGTGTAATGTCTTCATCGCTCGCCCCAATAGCTCAGTCGGTAGAGCGTCTCCATGGTAAGGAGAAGGTCTACGGTTCGATTCCGTATTGGGGCTCTGATGTCGGTGATCCTCACCTTCGGGTGAGGGGATCCGGTATCGCAGCGGTGTAGCTCAGTCGGTAGAGCAAGCGGCTCATAATCGCTGTGTCACCGGTTCAAGTCCGGTCACCGCTACACACAGTAGCCGATTGCGGGGTCGGTCCTCCGATCGGCTACTCTTTTATGCGTTCATCCCTTTACAGTCCCGCCCAAGGAGCACTCACGTGGCTGCCACCGACGTCCGCCCGAAGATCACGCTGGCCTGCGTGGAGTGCAAGGAGCGGAACTACATCACCAAGAAGAACCGGCGTAACGACCCGGACCGTCTTGAGATGAAGAAGCACTGCCCGCGCTGCAAGTCCCACACGGCGCACCGCGAAACGCGCTGAATCAGGCTCGTATACGAGGCCGTCCCCACTGGGGGCGGCCTCGTGTCGTTTGCTGTGTTGCGTGCGCGATCTGCGCGGTCCGCGGTCCATTCGGATCCGGCTCATGGTCCATTCGGGTCCAGCTCACGGTCCATCCGAGTTCAGCCCGCGGTCCATCCATCCCGGTGCAGTAGGCAATCCATCAGGCCATCAGGAGGGAACCAGCCCATGGCGCTCGACCAGTCCTTCGTGGGGCGGACCTACCCGCCCACCCCGCCTTACGAGGTCGGCCGGGAAAAGATCCGCGAGTTCGCCGAGGCGGTGGGCGACGCCAATCCCGCGTACACCGATCAGGAAGCCGCCAAGGCGCTCGGCCACGCCGATGTGATCGCCCCGCCGACCTTCGCCTTCGTGATTACCTTCAAGGCCGCGCGAGAGGTCATTCAGGACCCGCTGCTGGGACTCGACTACGACCGCGTGGTGCACGGCGACCAGAAGTTCGCGTACACGCGGCCGGTGCGGGCGGGGGACCGGCTGTCGGTCTCCTCGACCATCGAGACGATCAAGTCTCTCGCGGGCAACGACGTCGTGGACGTGCGCGGCGAGGTGTACGACCAGGACGGCGAGCACGTCGTGACCGCGTGGACCAAGTTGGTCTCGCGCGCCCCCCAAGGGCCTGAGGAGGCGTGATGACGACGAAGATCTCTTACGCGGACGTCGAGGTCGGCACCGAGCTGCCGGCGCAGAGCTTTCCCGTGATGCGCGACACGCTGGTGCGGTACGCGGGCGCTTCCGGGGACTTCAATCCGATCCACTGGAACGAGAAGTTCGCCACGGAGGTTGGGCTTCCGGACGTGATCGCGCACGGCATGTTCACCATGGCTGCGGCGATCCGAGTGGTGACGGACTGGGTCGGCGACCCGGGGGCGGTCGTCGAGTACGGCGTCCGCTTCACCAGGCCCGTCATCGTGCCCAACGACGAGAAGGGCGCGCTGGTCGAGGTCAGCGCCAAGGTCGCGGCGAAGCTGGACGACAACCGGGTGCGCGTCGACCTGACGGCGATGAGCGCCGGGCAGAAAGTGCTGGGGATGTCCCGCGCGGTCGTCCAGCTCGCCTGACAGGCAGTAGGTGTGAGATGTAAGGGGTGTCCTCCTGGAAGGGCACCCCTTACGGCGGTCTCCCTGTCGACGTCCTCAACCCGCCTTGACAGCTTAGTGATTGGCCACTAACTTCGCCTTCATGGTCAGGATGAGCGCAGACGAGCGGCGCGAGAGCGTCATCCGCGCCGCGATCACCGAATTCGCGCGCGGCGGCTACCACGGCACCTCCACCGAGGTGATCGCCCAACGGGTCGGTGTCTCGCAGCCATACCTCTTCCGGCTCTTCAAGAACAAGCGTGAGCTGTTCCTCGCGGCGGCGCTCCGCTGTCTGGAGGAGACCCCGAAGGCGTTCGCCAAGGCCATGGAAGAGAGCCCCGACAGGCCACCGATCGACGCGATGGCCGCGGCGTACATGCGGCTCATAGACGACCGCGACATGCTGTTGATGCAGATGCAGATGTACGTCGCGGTGGCTTCCGCCGAGGTGGCGGGGGACCAGGAGTTCGGTGAGCGGATCAGGACCGGCTGGGTCGAGATCTGGGACCAGGCGCAGGTCACCTTCGCCGGGGACACCAAGCAGACGACCGACTTCCTGGCCTGCGGGATGCTGATCAACGTCCTGGTGGCGATGGGCTTCCCGGAGGACCACCGGGTGTGGTCCGGGCTCCACATGGCGGAGCTGCGGGTCGGCAGTAACAGCTAGTAACCGGTAAATGTGATGTAGCCCCCTTTGGGGGCGCAGTTCTGGGCTCACAAGTTAGTCATCCATAACTAACCAACGGGGAGAGTAGTGAACCAGCGGAAAGCTCCACGCTCCAGCGCCGCCTGGGCAATCGTCATCACCAGTGTCGCCGGCTTTATGGCGGCCCTCGACAATCTCGTCGTCACCACCGCCCTTCCCTCCATCCGCAAGGATCTCGGCGGGGCGCTGGAGGACCTCGAATGGACGGTGAGCGCGTACACCCTCACCTTCGCCGTCCTCCTGATGTTCGGCGCGGCCCTCGGCGACCGCTTCGGCCGCCGGAAGCTGTTCATCACCGGACTCACGGTCTTCACCGCGGCCTCCGCCGCGGCTGCCCTCGCACCCGGCATCGACGCCCTCATCGCCGCCCGCGCCGTCCAGGGCGTCGGCGCCGCGATCATGATGCCGCTCACTCTCACCCTTCTCACGGCAGCCGTCCCAGCAGCCCGCCGCGGCGCGGCCCTGGGACTCTTCGGCGCCGTCACCGGTCTCGCCGTCGCCAGCGGACCCCTGATCGGCGGCAGTCTCACCGAGCACATCTCCTGGCAGTGGATCTTCTGGCTGAACGTCCCGATCGGCCTCGTCCTGCTGCCGCTGGCCCGGCTGCGCCTTGACGAGTCGTACGCCCCGAACGCCAGGCTCGACGTCCCCGGCACTCTCCTCGTCAGCGGCGGCCTCTTCGGAATCGTCTACGCCCTGGTCAACGGCCAGTCCGATGGCTGGACCAGCACGCCCGTCCTCGCCGGTCTGATCGTGGGCACCGCGCTCCTCATCGGCTTCGTACACCACGGATTCACCAACAAGAACCCCATGCTCCCCATGCGGCTCTTCCGCGACCGCGCCTTCTTCGGAATCAACATCGCGAGCCTTCTGATGTTCCTGGGGATGTTCGGCTCGATCTTCCTGCTCAGCCAGTTCCTGCAGAACGTCGCCGGCTACTCGCCCACCGAGGCGGGCCTGCGGATGCTCCCCTGGACCGGTATGCCGCTGATCGTCGCCCCCATCGCCGGATACCTGTCCGACAAGATCGGCGGCCGTCCGGTAGTCGCCACGGGCCTCGCCCTCCAGGCGGTCGGCCTCGGCCTCTTCGCCCTGGTGCTTGAGCCGGGTGTCTCGTACGCCGCCCAGCTGCCCGCACTGATCCTCAGCGGCGTCGGCATGGCGCTCTACTTCGCCCCTGCCGCCAGCGTGGTCATGTCCAGCGTCAGCCCCGGCGAGGAGGGCATCGCCTCCGGTGCCAACAACGCCCTGCGCGAGGTCGGCGGAGCGCTCGGCATCGCGGTCCTGGGCGCGGTCTTCGCGGCTCAGGGCGGCTACGAGTCCCCCGACGCCTTTACGGACGGCACCGTTCCGGCGCTGTGGATAGGCGCGGGCGTGGTGGCCGTCGCGGCGCTGACAGCGCTGATGATCCCCGGCCGCTCCGCCGCGGCCCCGGCTGACGAGCAGGCTGAATCCCTGGTATCCCCGGCTTCCGACGAGCGCGAGCCCGCCACCGTATGACCCCCGCCACTGTCTGACAGCCGCGTGACGCCGGAGTACGTGTACGGTCCGTGGCCCCGCCCGAGTGGCGGGGCCACGGACCGTACTCTTGTGCCCGTGCAGGAACTCCACGACGCCCCCCTCGCCCCCCTGACCACCTTCCGCCTCGGTGGCCCCGCGACGCGCCTGGTCACGGCCACCACCGACGACGAGGTGATCGCCGCCGTACGTGAGGCGGACGCCACGGGCACCCCGCTGCTGATCATCGGCGGCGGCAGCAACCTGGTCATCGGGGACAAGGGCTTCGACGGCACCGCGCTCCGCATCGCGACCCGCGGCCTCGAATTCTCCGGTCCTTCCCGTACGACGCTGGAGCTGGCGGCAGGGGAAGTCTGGACGGACGCGGTCGCCCGCACTGTCGCGGCAGGTCTCGCGGGCATCGAATGCCTGGCCGGCATCCCCGGCTCGGCCGGCGCGACCCCGATCCAGAACGTCGGCGCGTACGGCCAGGAGGTCTCCAGCACCATCACCGAGGTCATCGCCTACGACCGACGCAGCGGTGAGACGGTCACCGTCCCGAACGCCGACTGCGCCTTCTCCTACCGGCACAGCCGTTTCAAGCAGGACCCCGAGCGCTACGTCGTCCTGCGCGTCCGCTTTCAGCTGGAGGACGCGGGCGGCCTCTCGGCCCCCCTCAAGTACGCCGAGACGGCCCGCGCCCTCGGCGTCGAGGCCGGTGACCGGGTCCCGGCCGCCGCCGCCCGCGAAGCCGTACTCAAGCTGCGCGCGGGTAAGGGCATGGTGCTGGACCCCGAGGACCACGACACCTGGTCCGCCGGTTCCTTCTTCACCAACCCGATCCTGACGGCCGCCGAGTACGCGGCCTTCCTCGCCCGGGCCCAGGACCGCCTCGGCCCGCAGACCGCGCCGCCCGCCTTCCCCGCGGGGGAGGGGCTGGTCAAGACCTCGGCGGCCTGGCTGATCGACAAGGCGGGCTTCACCAAGGGGTACGGCACGGGTCCGGCCCGCATCTCCACCAAGCACACGCTCGCGCTCACCAATCGCGGCGCGGCCACCACCGAGGACCTGCTGGCACTCGCCCGCGAGGTCGTGGCGGGCGTCCACGCGGCCTTCGGCGTCACTCTGGTCAACGAGCCGGTGACGGTCGGCGTCAGCCTCTGAATCCGACTGAGTCCAACTGAATCCGATCGATTCGGATCTTCCGGCAACTGATGGAACCTGCTGGTTCCTCCAGGTTGTCGAGTGGGTGACAGGGTCCTTGGACCACACACACTCGGGGGGAGTGCCGGTGGGCGGCGGCGGTTCGAATCACAGCAACACAGAGTTCGCGGATTTCGTGGCGGGAG
Organism: Streptomyces sp. NPDC052236; assembly: GCF_044548015.1. Taxonomy (NCBI): domain Bacteria; kingdom Bacillati; phylum Actinomycetota; class Actinomycetes; order Kitasatosporales; family Streptomycetaceae; genus Streptomyces; species Streptomyces sp. NPDC052236. Next base: position 176,605 of record NZ_JBIUBL010000015.1, read on the forward strand.
CGCATGCCTCCCTGCTGCGGACGGCTCGTCTGCTGACGGGCGACGCGCATGCCGCCGAAGACCTGGTGCAGGCCGCGCTCGTGCGCGTCTATCTGCGCTGGGGCCGTTCGGCGGGCTGGGACTCGCCTCAGGCGTACGCCCGCAAGACCGTCGTCAATCTCTACGCGACGTGGCGTCGGCGCCGCTGGCACACCGAAGTCGTACGCCCCGAAGTGGACCGCACGGCTGACGGCCAGGACATGGCGGGGAGCGTGGAGGCGAGGCTGGAGCTGGCTCGTGCGCTCGCCACCCTGCCCCGTGTCCAGCGCGCTGTGGTGGTGCTGCGTTTCTACGAGGACCTGTCGGTGGAACAGACGGCCGTACTGCTCGGCTGTTCGCCCGGGACGGTCAAGAGCCGTACCAAAAGGGCCCTGGAGCGGCTGCGCGCTGCGGGCGCGCTCGCCGGTTACGCGGAAAGGGGTACACGATGAGCGAGTCGGCTCATTCGGACGAGGAGCTGTTGAGGCGGCGTCTGCACGAGCTGGCCGAGTCGGAGAGCTCGCCCGGAAGCCCACCGCCGGTGGACGCTCTGGTGGCCCGCGGCCGCCGCACCCGTCATCTGCGCCGCGCAGCGGCTGTCTGCTGCGCGACAGTGCTGGTCGCGGGCGGCGTGGGGCTCGGCCTGTGGCCGACCGACGACGGCAAGGCGTCGTCCGACTACGCCTCGTCCCTGAAGCAGACGACCCTGACCCCGGTCCCGGCGCCCTCGGGCTCGGGTGACCGGGATCTCATGGCCTCGGCCTCGCAGCCCCTGGCTACCGGACCCGCCAAGCCTGAGGAGCTGGTCAGGTACCGCTACGACCTGTCCGCGGTCTGCGACCTGAAATACGCGGTCTTCGGCGGCCGGACGTGGGAGCTCAGCCAGGAGGGCCCTCAGTACGCCGTCAGCTGGGTGAGCAAAGATGCGCGCATGAGCGGGTACATGACCCTCACCGGCAAGGACACCGCCGTCTTCGACACCGACACGCCCGCGGTGTCCCCGCTGACCTTCCACCCCATATCAGGCGATGCCCCCTGCCTCGCCAAGGAAAGAGACCGGGTGCTGTCCAACGAGCCCGCCTTCCCGATGGGCCCCCCGAAACCGCACCTCCGCTCCGCGTACCCGCACTCGCTGAGCAAGGACTGCGACCTGCGGTACACCACATTCGGAGGAAGGGTCTGGGAAAGCGAGGAGGCGCAGAGCGTCGGCGCCCGTGCCAGCTGGCCGTCCATGTCACCCATTGCCGGATATATGACCCAGCTCTCGGCGGACACCGCCCGCTTCGAAAGCCTCGCCGACTCGAAGCAGACGTTCACCTACCGAGCGGTCGACAAGCGAGGCGGGTGCTAGCGGCTGCCGATCGGAGGACTCCGGCCGAGAGGCAGTCAGCCCGCCAGCCAGTCGTCGATCCCGGCCAGCAGCTTGCCGCGGATGCCCTCCGGGGCGGCCGAGGCGCGCACGGACTGCCGGGCCAGCTCCGCCAGTTCCGCGTCCGTGAAGGCGTGATGCCTGCGCACCAGCTCGTACTGGGCCGCCAGCCGCGACCCGAAGAGCAGCGGGTCGTCGGCTCCCAGCGCCATCGGTACCCCCGCCTCGTACAGCGTCCGCAGGGGCACGTCGGCCGGCTTCTCGTACACGCCGAGGGCCACATTCGAGGAGGGGCACACCTCGCAGGTCACCCCGCGCTCGGCCAGCTTCCGCATCAGCCGGGGGTCCTCCGCCGCCCGCACCCCGTGGCCGATCCGCGTGGCATGGAGATCGTCCAGGCAGTCCCGTACAGACGCGGGCCCAGCCAGCTCGCCGCCGTGCGGGGCGGCCAGCAGGCCGCCTTCCCGGGCGATCGCGAAGGCGCGGTCGAAGTCCCGTGCCATGCCCCGGCGCTCGTCGTTGGAGAGACCGAAGCCGACGACCCCACGGTCCGCGTACCGGACGGCGAGGCGGGCCAGCGTGCGGGCGTCCAGCGGGTGCTTCATACGGTTGGCGGCGACCAGTACGCGCAGCCCGAGCCCCGTCTCCCGCGCGGCGCGCTCCACCGCGTCCAGGATGATCTCCAGCGCCGGGATCAGACCGCCGAGCATGGGGGCGTACGAGGTCGGGTCGACCTGGATCTCCAGCCAGCCCGAGCCGTCCCGGACATCCTCCTCGGCCGCCTCGCGCACCAGCCGCTGGATGTCCTCGGGCGAACGCAGACAGGACCGCGCGATGTCGTACAGCCGCTGGAAACGGAACCAGCCGCGCTCGTCCGTGGCCCGCAGCTTGGGGGGTTCGCCGCTGGTCAGCGCGTCGGGCAGATGGACGCCGTACTTGTCGGCGAGCTCCAGCAGCGTGGTGGGCCGCATCGACCCGGTGAAGTGCAGATGCAGATGGGCCTTCGGCAACAGGGTGAGATCTCGGACGTGCTCCATTGAAGGATCTTGGCGCACACATCCCCCGTCCGGCAGGGTCTTTACCCGATCGGGTCCTTGCCCGAACGAAGATAGGGGCCCCGGCCGCAGCCGGGGCCCCTATCGACCACCCCTTAACGTCAAGGGGTGCTCCTTCAGTCCTTCGCCTCGGCCAGCAGCTTCTGCAGTCGCGACACGCCCTCGACCAGGTCCTCGTCGCCCAGCGCGTACGACAAGCGCACATAGCCCGGCGTACCGAACGCCTCGCCCGGTACGACCGCCACCTCGACCTCGTCCAGGATCAGCGTGGCCAGCTCGACCGAGGTCTGCGGGCGCTGCCCGCGGAGCTCCTTGCCGAGCAGCGCCTTCACCGAGGGGTACACGTAGAACGCGCCCTCCGGGTTCGGGCAGACCACGCCGTCGATCTCGTTCAGCATCCGCACGATGGTCCGGCGGCGGCGGTCGAAGGCCGACCGCATCTCGGCGACCGCGTCCAGGTTCCCGGACACGGCGGCCAGCGCCGCGGCCTGCGCGACGTTGGAGACGTTCGACGTCGCGTGCGACTGGAGGTTGGTCGCGGCCTTGACGACGTCCTTCGGGGCGATCATCCAGCCCACGCGCCAGCCGGTCATCGCGTACGTCTTGGCGACGCCGTTGACGACGATGCACTTGTCACGCAGCTCGGGCACCAGCGCGGGCAGCGAGGCGAACTGCGTGTCGCCGTAGACGAGGTGCTCGTAGATCTCGTCCGTCAGCACCCACAGCCCGTGCTCGACGGCCCAGCGGCCGATCGCCTCCGTGTCGGCCCGGTTGTAGACGGCGCCGGTCGGGTTGGAGGGGGAGACGAAGAGTACGACCTTCGTACGCTCCGTGCGCGCCGCCTCCAGCTGCTCGACGGAGACCCGGTAGCCGGTCGTCTCGTCGGCGACGACATCGACCGGGACACCGCCCGCCAGCCGGATCGACTCGGGGTAGGTCGTCCAGTACGGCGCGGGAACGATGACCTCGTCGCCCGGGTCGAGGATCGCGGCGAACGCCTCGTAGATCGCCTGCTTGCCGCCGTTGGTCACCAGAATCTGGGAGGCGTCGACCTCGTAACCGGAGTCACGCAGCGTCTTCGCGGCGATGGCGGCCTTGAGCTCGGGGAGCCCGCCGGCCGGGGTGTAGCGGTGGTACTTCGGGTTGCGGCAGGCCTCGATCGCGGCGTCGACGATGTAGTCCGGCGTCGGGAAGTCGGGCTCACCTGCCCCGAAGCCGATCACCGGACGACCGGCGGCCTTGAGGGCCTTTGCCTTGGCGTCGACGGCGAGGGTCGCGGACTCGGAGATCGCGCCGATGCGGGCGGAGACCCGGCGCTCGGACGAAGGGGTTTCAGCGCTCATACGGCCCATCGTCCCAGACGGCAAACGAGCCGGGCACACAGGTTTCAGGTATCTCACGTAGCGGACAGGTACCGACCCGGAGCTATCTGTTCGACGCCGGGCCTGTGACCACGTACACTCACTCGTCGTTGGCCCGAACCAACCACGTCGTCAGATGGGGTAGGTTGGGGGAACCACAAAGGGTCGTAGCTCAATTGGTAGAGCACTGGTCTCCAAAACCAGCGGTTGGGGGTTCAAGTCCCTCCGGCCCTGCTACACACCTTCGCCAGGATGTGTGCGCATGTACGTACTGTTTAATGCACAGCCGTGCGGCTCAACCGGGCATGGCACGGCCACGACCCGGAATCAGGTGAGAGATCGTGACGGACGCCGTGGGCTCCATCGACATGCCTGATGCCGATGACGAGGCGCCGGAGTCGAAGAAGAAGACTCGTAAGGGCGGCAAGCGCGGAAAGAAAGGCCCCTTCGGGCGCCTCGCGCTTTTCTACCGACAGATTGTCGCCGAGCTGCGCAAGGTCGTCTGGCCTACTCGCAACCAGCTGACGACGTACACCACTGTCGTGATCGTCTTCGTCGTCGTCATGATTGGTCTGGTGACCGTGATTGACTATGGGTTCCAGGAAACCATCAAGTACGTCTTCGGCTGATCCCGCGGAGGGGGTCGGCAGCGGCGTCCCTTTCGCATGTTCCACCCATCTGTATCCAGGAAGAAGCAGCCACCGTGTCTGACCCGAACCTGAACGAGGCCGCCCGGCCCGGTGAGAGCGAGTCCGTAGAGGGCGATCTCGACATCGTTGAGGCGGCGGACGCTGTGGAGCCGGACCAGGCCGAAGCTGCCGACGCCGCCGATGTCGATGAGGCCGTCGAGGACACGCACGTCGAGGCCGATGAGGCTGACGAGACCGATGAGGCTATTGAGGCCGACGAGGTCACCGATGTCGAAGGCGCCGAAGAAGCCGTAGAGCCCGCAGAGGCTGAAGCCGAAGAGGCCGAAGAGCCCGAGGCCCCGGTCGACCCGGTCGTCGCTCTCCGCGAGGAGCTCCGCGGCCTGCCCGGCGAGTGGTACGTCATCCACACGTACGCCGGGTACGAGAAGCGCGTGAAGGCCAACCTGGAGCAGCGCACCGTCTCGCTGAACGTCGAGGACTTCATCTACCAGGCCGAAGTGCCCGAGGAAGAGATCGTCCAGATCAAGAACGGCGAGCGTAAGAACGTCCGCCAGAACAAGCTTCCCGGCTACGTCCTGGTCCGCATGGACCTGACGAACGAGTCCTGGGGCGTCGTCCGCAACACCCCGGGCGTCACCGGCTTCGTGGGCAACGCCTACGACCCGTACCCGCTGACGCTGGACGAGATCGTCAAGATGCTGGCCCCGGAGGCCGAGGAGAAGGCCGCCCGCGAGGCCGCGGAAGCCGCCGAGGCCGAGGGCAAGCCGGCTCCGGCCCGCAAGCTCGAGGTCCAGGTGCTGGACTTCGAGGTCGGCGACTCGGTCACCGTCACCGACGGCCCGTTCGCGACGCTGCAGGCCACGATCAACGAGATCAACGCCGACTCGAAGAAGGTCAAGGGCCTCGTCGAGATCTTCGGCCGCGAGACTCCGGTCGAGCTCAGCTTCGACCAGATCCAGAAGAACTAGCTCGTACCCACAGCTTCCGACCAGGTCAGGCGGGCTCCAGCAGCCCTCCTGACCTGCTCGGTTTCAGGCCGCACCCTGATACCCGTTATCGTGGTGCGGTATGCCTGTTCGCAGGCGAAAACAACTCTCACTAGGACCCGGAGAGAGCAATGCCTCCCAAGAAGAAGAAGAAGGTCACGGGGCTTATCAAGCTCCAGATCAACGCGGGCGCCGCCAACCCGGCGCCGCCGGTCGGCCCCGCGCTGGGCCAGCACGGCGTCAACATCATGGAGTTCTGCAAGGCCTACAACGCCGCGACCGAGTCGCAGCGTGGCATGGTCGTGCCGGTGGAGATCACGGTCTACGACGACCGCTCCTTCACCTTCATCACCAAGACTCCGCCGGCCGCGAAGCTGATCCTCAAGGCCGCGGGCGTGGACAAGGGCTCCGGCGAGCCGCACAAGACGAAGGTCGCCAAGCTCACCGGCGCACAGGTCCGCGAGATCGCCACGGCCAAGATGCCCGACCTGAACGCGAATGACCTCGACGCCGCGTCGAAGATCATCGCGGGTACTGCCCGTTCCATGGGCATCACGGTCGAGGGCTGACAGCCCAGCTTCCGCCGTACGACTCTGTACGCCCCGTACGCCCCGTACGACCTTTCAGTGGGAGGGCCAAGCGCTGGCCCGCACCACGACTCCACCCCTGAACCACAGGAGCAGAAGTGAAGCGCAGCAAGAATCTCCGCGCTGCGGACGCCAAGATCGACCGGGAGCGCAACTACGCCCCGCTCGAGGCCGTCCGTATCGCCAAGGACACGACCGTCAGCAAGTTCGACGGCACCGTCGAGGTCGCCTTCCGCCTGGGCGTTGACCCGCGTAAGGCCGACCAGATGGTCCGTGGCACCGTCAACCTTCCGCACGGCACCGGCAAGACCGCCCGGGTCCTGGTCTTCGCGACCGGTGACCGTGCTGCGGCGGCGGAAGCCGCGGGCGCCGACATCGTCGGCTCCGACGAACTGATCGATGAGGTCGCGAAGGGCCGTCTGGACTTCGACGCCGTCGTCGCCACCCCGGACATGATGGGCAAGGTCGGCCGCCTCGGCCGCGTGCTCGGTCCGCGTGGTCTGATGCCGAACCCGAAGACCGGCACCGTCACCCCCGATGTCACCAAGGCAGTGAACGACATCAAGGGCGGCAAGATCGAGTTCCGCGTCGACAAGCACTCGAACCTGCACTTCATCATCGGCAAGGTCTCCTTCGACGAGACGAAGCTGGTCGAGAACTACGCCGCGGCGCTGGACGAGATCCTTCGTCTGAAGCCGTCCGCCGCGAAGGGCCGCTACATCAAGAAGGCGACCCTGGCGACGACGATGGGCCCCGGCATCCCGCTGGACTCCAACCGCACTCGTAACCTCCTCGTAGAGGAGGACCCGGCCGCCGTCTGAAACTGACGGCAGCCGCGGATCTCGCGTAGCTCAAGCCGGCCCCCGCACCTCTTCCGAGGCGCGGGGGCCGGCTTTGTTCGTGCGCGATTCGTACGTGCTTCCTACGCACTGTCACAGGGCTGCGTTACGGTGCTATGAGACTGACAGAGCTCAAACACGTCACAAGGGGTGGGGAATTCATGGGCATGTCCGGGTTCAGGCGCGCAGGCATCACGCTGGCGGCGGTGGCCGCGATCGCTGGTGCGGCAGGCTGCCAGAGCGGCTCCGGCGGCTCCGGCAGCTCCGACGGCTCCAGCGGCAGCGAGGGCGGAAAGAAGGCAGGCGCCGGTGTGGCCGCCGTCAGCCCGATTGCCGCTCTGCGCACCGTCGATCAGCAGACCGACGGAGCCAAGTCCGCGAAGGTCGACGGCACGATGATGATGGGCCCCACCGTGTCCTTCACGATGAACGGCGCCCTGGAGTGGACTGACGGTGTCACCGGCACTGTGGACATGAAGTACACCGGCGGCACCATGGCGGACGCCATGAAGAAGATTGGCGGCGACGGCACCATAAAGGCCCGCTATCTGAGCGATGCGTACTACGCGAACATGGGCGACGCGCTTGCCGCGCAGATGGGCGGCAAGCACTGGATCCGGTACGGCTACGAGGACCTGTCCAAGGTGATGGGCGCCGCCGGCGACGTCATGAAGGACCAGATGCAGAACACCACCCCGGACAAGGCGGTGAAGGCCCTGCTCGCCTCGGGCGACGTCAAGAAGGTCGGCGAGGACGACGTACGGGGTGTCCCCACCACGCACTACTCCGGCACGGTTGACGTCGCGGAGCTCACGCAGAAGAACTCCACACTCGACGCCGGCCAGCTGCAGGCCCTCAAGGAGCAGCTCACCAAGGCCGGTATCACCACCGAGAAGGTCGACATCTGGGTCGACAAGAACGACCTGCTGGTGAAGAAGACCGAGAGCGGTCAGCTGAAGACCGGCGCGTTCAATTCGACGGTCTTCTACTCGGGCTACGGCACTGAGGTGTCGGCAGAGGCGCCGCCGACCGCGGACACGATCGACTTCACCAAGCTGATCAAGCAGCAGGCCCCCGCCTCGTAGGCGAGCACGGTAAACGGGTACGGCAACGGGCACGCACAGAAAAGGCGCGGTAACGGGCACAGAAACGGGCGCGGCAAGCAGCCAGTAAGGCCGATTTGCCTGACGTCGCCGCGTTCACGTAGTGTTCCCCCGAAGCCAAAGACCGCTGGTCGTTGTCGTGCCCTCGTAAGAGAGCGCGGCGGCCGAAGGATCCGCTAGCTCGCGGACGACCTGCGCAGGTGACCGAGGAAAGCTCCCGGAATTTATTCCGGTCGAGCTCCGCCCCGTGCGCCCGCGCCGGGGCGTTTCGTATGCCCAGCCCCTTCTGAGCGGTCCTCATCACCCGGAAGGAGGCCGACGCTCTATGGCAAGGCCCGACAAGGCTGCCGCGGTAGCCGAGCTCACGGACCAGTTCCGCAGCTCGAACGCCGCCGTGCTGACCGAGTACCGGGGTCTCACCGTGGCGCAGCTCAAGGAGCTGCGTCGTTCGCTCGGTGAGAATGCCCAGTACGCCGTGGTGAAGAACACGCTGACCAAGATCGCGGCCAATGAGGCCGGGATCAACACGCTCGACGACCTGTTCACGGGTCCGACGGCGGTTGCCTTCGTCACCGGTGACCCGGTGGAGTCGGCGAAGGGTCTTCGTGACTTCGCCAAGGACAACCCCAACCTCATCATCAAGGGCGGTGTCCTTGACGGTAAGGCGCTGACCGCTGATGAGATCAAGAAGCTCGCGGACCTCGAGTCCCGCGAGGTTCTGCTCGCCAAGGTGGCCGGTGGAATCAAGGCGTCGATGGCCAAGGCCGCGGCGACTTTCCAGGCCCCGCTGTCGGAGTTCGTCCGCACCGCGGACGCGCTTCGCGCCAAGGTCGAGCAGGGCGGTGCCGGTACACCGGATTCCGCCGAGACCGACGCCGCGTAACTCTCGCGCATCGGTCGCAGCGGGCCTGTACGCCCGCCTTCATGTACATCCGGCACCTGCCGAAATAGTGGAAGGACGCCATCATGGCGAAGCTGTCCCAGGACGAGCTGCTCGCGCAGTTCGAGACCCTGACCCTCATCGAGCTCTCCGAGTTCGTCAAGGCCTTCGAGGAGAAGTTCGACGTCAAGGCTGCCGCCCCGGTCGCCGTTGCCGCCGGTGGCGCTGCCGCCGCGGTTGAGGCCGAGCCGGAGCAGGACGAGTTCGACGTCGTCCTGCTCGGTGCGGGCGAGAAGAAGATCCAGGTCATCAAGGTCGTGCGTGAGCTGACCTCGCTGGGCCTGAAGGAGGCCAAGGACCTCGTCGACGGCGCTCCGAAGCCCGTTCTCGAGAAGGTCGCCAAGGAGGCCGCCGACAAGGCTGCCGAGTCCCTCAAGGCCGCCGGCGCCTCGGTCGAGGTCAAGTAACCTCCTCAGTCGGCGACTGGAGCCTCCCGGGCTCGGGTGTCCCCGCTCCGTTTCGGAGCTTGTGACTCCGGTTCCGTTTAGGGCTGCACGGTGTACAGCGAAGGGCGATCACCCATACGGGTGGTCGCCCTTCGTCGTTCCCGCGGGGCATTTCCACCCAAGCCTTGATCCTCCGCTTTGGGCAGGTATCGTGATCTTCGCCGCGTGCCCCCGACGCTGGTCGGTGAAGATCGCAGCAGCCGGATTGGGTTGGGGGGCCTTGACGAACCGCACGCGGCGCGCAATTCTCAGGACGCGTCGCCACAACGATCCGGGATCCGAGGCATGGATCGGCGACCGAATGGGCAGTAACGATGTGCGCCACTTGGCGCGAGGGCTTGCCGCGGAGTTGAGAACAACGAGGGTCTCGAAAACCCGCACTGGACATCAGTGTGCCAAGTGGCTACACTGACCCTTTGCGCTGCCTGTTAACTGCCCCCTGCCCGTCACCAGGGGCATCCCCACGCAAGAGCATCGAGATCGAAACCCCTCATCTGGGATTTCTTCCTCTGTGCCCAGCATGGGACCGGTACGCGCGTAGTGAGTCCGAGCCCTCGGAAGGACCCCCTCTTGGCCGCCTCGCGCAACGCCTCGACCTCGAATACGAACAACGGCGCCAGCACCGCCCCGCTGCGCATCTCTTTTGCAAAGATCAAGGAGCCCCTCGAGGTTCCGAACCTCCTCGCGCTGCAGACCGAGAGCTTTGACTGGCTGCTCGGCAACGCCGCCTGGAAGGCTCGTGTCGAGGCGGCTTTGGACAGCGGACAGGATGTCCCCACCAAGTCCGGCCTGGAGGAGATCTTCGAGGAGATCTCTCCGATTGAGGACTTCTCCGGGTCGATGTCGCTGACTTTCCGCGACCACCGCTTCGAGCCTCCGAAGAACTCCATTGATGAGTGCAAGGAGCGCGACTTCACGTACGCCGCCCCGCTCTTCGTCACCGCCGAGTTCACCAACAACGAGACCGGCGAGATCAAGTCCCAGACTGTTTTCATGGGCGACTTCCCGCTCATGACGGGCAAGGGCACGTTCGTCATCAACGGCACCGAGCGTGTCGTGGTGTCGCAGCTGGTCCGCTCGCCGGGTGTCTACTTCGACTCCAACATCGACAAGACGTCCGACAAGGACATCTTCACCTCCAAGATCATCCCGTCCCGGGGTGCCTGGCTCGAGATGGAGATCGACAAGCGCGACATGGTCGGTGTACGCATCGACCGCAAGCGCAAGCAGTCCGTCACCGTGCTGCTCAAGGCTCTCGGCTGGACCACTGAGCAGATCCTTGAGGAGTTCGGCGAGTACGAGTCGATGCGCGCCACCCTGGAGAAGGATCACACCCAGGGCCAGGACGACGCGCTGCTCGACATTTACCGCAAGCTGCGTCCTGGCGAGCCCCCGACGCGCGAGGCCGCTCAGACGCTGCTCGAGAACCTCTACTTCAACCCGAAGCGCTACGACCTCGCCAAGGTCGGCCGCTACAAGGTGAACAAGAAGCTCGGCGGCAATGAGCCCCTCAACGCTGGTGTCCTCACCAGCGACGACATCATCGCGACCATCAAGTACCTGGTCAAGCTTCATGCCGGTGAGACCGAGACGGTCGGTGAGTCCGGTCGCTCGATCATGGTCGAGACCGACGACATCGACCACTTCGGCAACCGTCGTATCCGCAACGTCGGCGAGCTGATCCAGAACCAGGTCCGTACGGGTCTCGCCCGTATGGAGCGTGTCGTGCGCGAGCGCATGACCACCCAGGACGTCGAGGCGATCACGCCGCAGACCCTGATCAACATCCGGCCGGTCGTCGCCTCCATCAAGGAGTTCTTCGGCACCAGCCAGCTGTCCCAGTTCATGGACCAGAACAACTCGCTGTCGGGCCTGACGCACAAGCGTCGTCTCAACGCCCTCGGCCCGGGTGGTCTCTCCCGTGAGCGGGCCGGCTTCGAGGTCCGTGACGTACACCCGTCGCACTACGGCCGCATGTGCCCGATCGAGACGCCGGAAGGCCCGAACATCGGCCTGATCGGCTCGCTGGCCTCCTACGGCCGGGTCAACGCGTTCGGCTTCATCGAGACGCCGTACCGCAGGGTCGTCGACGACCAGGTGACCGACGATGTCGACTACCTGACCGCCGACGAGGAAGACCGATTCGTCATCGCGCAGGCCAACGCCGCGCTGACCGACGACATGCGCTTCGCCGAAGCGCGTGTCCTGGTCCGCCGCCGTGGCGGCGAGGTCGACTACGTCCCGGGCTCCGACGTGGACTACATGGACGTCTCGCCGCGCCAGATGGTGTCGGTCGCGACCGCCATGATCCCGTTCCTCGAGCACGACGACGCCAACCGTGCCCTCATGGGCGCGAACATGATGCGTCAGGCCGTGCCGCTGATCACGTCCGAGGCGCCGCTCGTCGGCACCGGCATGGAGTACCGCTGCGCGGTCGACGCCGGTGACGTCATCAAGGCGGAGAAGACGGGTGTGGTCCAGGAGGTCTCCGCGGACTACATCACCGTCGCCAACGACGACGGCACGTACACCACGTACCGCATCGCGAAGTTCTCCCGCTCCAACCAGGGCACCTCGGTCAACCAGAAGGTTGTCGTCGACGAGGGCGCCCGCGTGCTCGAAGGACAGGTCCTCGCCGACGGGCCCGCCACCGAGCAGGGTGAGATGGCGCTCGGTAAGAACCTGCTCGTCGCCTTCATGCCGTGGGAGGGTCACAACTACGAGGACGCGATCATCCTGTCGCAGCGCCTCGTACAGGACGACGTCCTCTCCTCGATTCACATCGAGGAGCACGAGGTCGACGCCCGTGACACCAAGCTCGGGCCGGAGGAGATCACCCGGGACATCCCGAACGTCTCCGAGGAGGTCCTCGCGGACCTCGACGAGCGCGGCATCATCCGCATCGGTGCCGAGGTTGTCGCCGGCGACATCCTGGTCGGCAAGGTCACGCCCAAGGGCGAGACCGAGCTGACGCCGGAGGAGCGTCTGCTCCGTGCGATCTTCGGTGAGAAGGCGCGCGAAGTGCGCGACACCTCGCTGAAGGTGCCGCACGGCGAGACCGGCAAGATCATCGGTGTGCGCGTCTTCGACCGCGAAGAGGGCGACGAGCTGCCGCCGGGTGTGAACCAGCTGGTTCGTGTCTACGTTGCGCAGAAGCGCAAGATCACCGATGGTGACAAGCTCGCCGGCCGTCACGGCAACAAGGGCGTCATCTCGAAGATCCTGCCGATCGAGGACATGCCGTTCCTGGAGGACGGCACCCCGGTCGACATCATCCTCAACCCGCTGGGTGTCCCGTCCCGAATGAACCCGGGACAGGTCCTCGAAATCCACCTCGGCTGGCTCGCCAGTCAGGGCTGGAAGGTCGACGGCAACGAGGACTGGATGGAACGGCTCCGTACCATCGGCGCGGACGAGGTCCAGCCCGGTACGAACGTCGCCACGCCGGTCTTCGACGGTGCGCGCGAGGACGAGATCACCGGTCTCTTCAACCACACGATCCCCAACCGCGACGGCAACCGCATGGTGCAGCCGTCCGGCAAGGCGAACCTGTACGACGGCCGCTCCGGCGAGCCGTTCCCGGAGCCGGTCTCGATCGGCTACATGTACATCCTCAAGCTCCACCACCTGGTCGACGACAAGCTGCACGCCCGTTCGACCGGCCCGTACTCGATGATCACCCAGCAGCCGCTGGGTGGTAAGGCCCAGTTCGGCGGCCAGCGCTTCGGTGAGATGGAGGTGTGGGCGCTGGAGGCTTATGGCGCCGCTTACGCACTCCAGGAGCTGCTGACCATCAAGTCCGACGACGTCACCGGCCGCGTGAAGGTCTACGAGGCCATCGTCAAGGGCGAGAACATCCCCGAGCCCGGCATCCCTGAGTCCTTCAAGGTGCTCATCAAGGAAATGCAGTCGCTCTGCCTCAACGTGGAGGTGCTGTCCTCGGACGGCATGTCCATCGAGATGCGCGACACCGACGAGGACGTCTTCCGTGCAGCGGAAGAGCTCGGTATCGACCTGTCCCGGCGCGAGCCGAGCAGCGTCGAAGAGGTCTGACGGGTTGGCCGGCCGTCCCTCACAGGACGGCCGGCTCTCCCCCCGGCCCGTTCAGACCATTGATTGAGACTCGACCCCGAAAGAGGGATTGACGACAAGTGCTCGACGTCAACTTCTTCGACGAGCTGCGGATCGGCCTTGCCACCGCGGACGACATCCGGACCTGGTCGCACGGCGAAGTCAAGAAGCCGGAGACCATCAACTACCGCACGCTCAAGCCCGAAAAGGACGGACTCTTCTGCGAGAAGATCTTCGGTCCGACCCGGGACTGGGAGTGCTACTGCGGCAAGTACAAGCGTGTCCGCTTCAAGGGCATCATCTGCGAGCGCTGCGGCGTCGAGGTCACTCGCGCCAAGGTGCGTCGTGAGCGGATGGGCCACATTGAGCTGGCCGCGCCCGTCACCCACATCTGGTACTTCAAGGGTGTCCCGTCGCGCCTCGGCTACCTGCTCGACCTCGCGCCGAAGGACCTCGAAAAGGTCATCTACTTCGCCGCGTACATGATCACCTTCGTGGACGAGGAGCGCCGGACGCGCGACCTGCCCTCGCTGGAGGCGCATGTCTCCGTCGAGCGTCAGCAGGTCGAGAACCGTCGCGACTCGGATCTCGAAGCCCGCGCCAAGAAGCTCGAGACCGACCTGGCCGAGCTGGAGGCCGAGGGCGCCAAGGCCGACGTGCGCCGCAAGGTGCGCGAAGGCGCCGAGCGTGAGATGAAGCAGCTGCGTGACCGTGCGCAGCGTGAGATCGACCGCCTCGACGAGGTGTGGAGCCGCTTCAAGAACCTCAAGGTCCAGGACCTGGAGGGCGACGAGCTGCTCTACCGCGAGCTGCGTGACCGTTTCGGCACGTACTTCGACGGCTCGATGGGCGCCGCGGCGCTCCAGAGGCGCCTGGAGTCCTTCGACCTCGCGGAAGAGGCCGAGCGGCTTCGCGACATCATCCGCACCGGCAAGGGCCAGAAGAAGACCCGCGCGCTCAAGCGCCTCAAGGTCGTCTCCGCGTTCCTGCAGACCAGCAACAGCCCGAAGGGCATGGTGCTGGACTGCGTGCCGGTGATCCCGCCGGACCTGCGTCCGATGGTGCAGCTGGACGGTGGCCGCTTCGCGACCTCCGACCTGAACGACCTGTACCGCCGTGTGATCAACCGCAACAACCGCCTCAAGCGTCTCCTTGACCTCGGTGCCCCCGAGATCATCGTGAACAACGAGAAGCGGATGCTGCAGGAGGCCGTCGACGCGCTGTTCGACAACGGTCGCCGCGGTCGCCCGGTCACCGGTCCCGGCAACCGGCCTCTGAAGTCCCTGAGCGACATGCTCAAGGGCAAGCAGGGCCGTTTCCGCCAGAACCTGCTCGGCAAGCGAGTCGACTACTCGGCGCGTTCCGTCATCGTCGTCGGCCCGCAGCTCAAGCTGCACCAGTGCGGTCTGCCCAAGGCCATGGCGCTGGAGCTCTTCAAGCCGTTCGTGATGAAGCGCCTGGTGGACCTGAACCACGCGCAGAACATCAAGTCGGCCAAGCGCATGGTCGAGCGTGGCCGCACCGTCGTGTACGACGTCCTCGAAGAGGTCATCGCCGAGCACCCGGTGCTGCTGAACCGTGCGCCGACCCTGCACCGCCTGGGCATCCAGGCCTTCGAGCCGCAGCTGGTCGAGGGCAAGGCCATCCAGATCCACCCGCTCGTCTGCACCGCGTTCAACGCGGACTTCGACGGTGACCAGATGGCCGTGCACCTTCCGCTCTCCGCGGAGGCGCAGGCCGAGGCCCGCATCCTGATGCTGTCCTCGAACAACATCCTCAAGCCGGCCGACGGCCGTCCGGTCACCATGCCGACCCAGGACATGGTGCTCGGTCTGTTCTTCCTCACGACCGACGAGGAAGAGCGCAAGGTCATCGGCGAGGGCCGGTCCTTCGGCTCCACCGCCGAGGCGATCATGGCGTTCGACGCCAAGGGGCTCTCGCTCCAGGCGAAGGTCGACATCCGCTTCCCGGTGGGCACCATCCCGCCGCGCGGCTGGACCCCGCTGACGGGGAACGAGGGCGCCGCGTCCGAGGGCGGCTTCGCGGGCAGTGAGTGGCAGCAGGGCGACAGCTTCCGGCTGCGTACGACCCTGGGCCGCGCGCTCTTCAACGAGCTGCTGCCGGAGGACTACCCCTTCGTCGACTACTCGGTGGGCAAGAAGCAGCTCTCCGAGATCGTCAACGATCTGGCCGAGCGCTACCCCAAGGTCATCGTGGCGGCGACGCTCGACAACCTGAAGGCGGCCGGCTTCCACTGGGCGACCCGTTCCGGCGTCACCGTCGCCGTCTCGGACATCGTCGTCCCGGAGGCCAAGAAGGCCATCGTCAGGGGCTACGAGGACCTGGACGAGAAGGTCCAGAAGCAGTACGAGCGCGGTCTGATCACCAAGGACGAGCGTACGCAGGAGCTCATCGCGATCTGGACCAAGGCGACCAACGAGGTCGCCGAGGCGATGAACGCGAACTTCCCGAAGACCAACCCCATCTTCATGATGGTCAACTCGGGTGCTCGTGGAAACATGATGCAGATGCGTCAGATCGCCGGTATGCGTGGTCTGGTGTCCAACGCCAAGAACGAGACCATCCCGCGGCCGATCAAGGCGTCGTTCCGTGAGGGTCTGTCCGTGCTGGAGTACTTCATCTCCACGCACGGTGCCCGTAAGGGTCTGGCGGACACCGCCCTGCGTACCGCCGACTCGGGCTACCTCACCCGTCGTCTGGTGGACGTCTCGCAGGACGTCATCATCCGCGAGCTGGACTGCGGCACCGACCGCGGCCTCAAGCTGCGGATCGCCGAGCGCGGCACCGACGGTGTCCTGCGCAAGGCGGAGGACGTCGAGACGTCCGTGTACGCGCGGATGCTCGCCGAGGACGTCGTTGTCGACGGCAAGGTCATCGCGCCGGCGAATGTCGACCTGGGCGATGTGCTCATCGACGCGGTCGTCGCCGCGGGCGTCACGGAGGTCAAGACCCGCTCGGTCCTGACCTGCGAGTCCGCGGTCGGCACCTGTGCGTACTGCTACGGCCGTTCGCTCGCCACCGGCAAGCTGGTGGACATCGGTGAGGCGGTCGGCATCATCGCCGCCCAGTCCATCGGTGAGCCCGGTACCCAGCTGACGATGCGTACCTTCCACACCGGTGGTGTGGCCGGTGACGACATCACCCAGGGTCTGCCCCGAGTCGTCGAGCTCTTCGAAGCCCGTACGCCCAAGGGTGTCGCCCCGATCTCCGAGGCCCAGGGCCGCGTGCGGATCGAGGAGACCGAGAAGACCAAGAAGCTGGTCGTCACCCCCGACGACGGCAGCGAGGAGACGCCCTTCCCGATCTCCAAGCGTGCCCGTCTGCTGGTGGCCGACGGAGACCGGGTCGAGGTGGGCCAGAAGCTCACCGTCGGCGCCACCAACCCGCACGACGTGCTGCGGATCCTCGGTCAGCGCGCGGTCCAGGTCCACCTGGTCGGCGAAGTCCAGCGGGTCTACAACTCGCAGGGTGTGTCGATCCACGACAAGCACATCGAGATCATCATCCGGCAGATGCTGCGCCGTGTGACGATCATCGAGTCCGGCGACGCGGAGCTGCTGCCGGGCGAGCTCGTCGAGCGCTCGAAGTTCGAGACCGAGAACCGTCGTGTGGTCACCGAGGGCGGACACCCCGCCTCCGGCCGTCCGCAGCTGATGGGTATCACCAAGGCCTCGCTGGCCACCGAGTCGTGGCTGTCGGCGGCGTCCTTCCAGGAGACGACCAGGGTTCTGACCGACGCGGCGATCAACGCCAAGTCGGACTCCCTGATCGGCCTCAAGGAGAACGTCATCATCGGTAAGCTCATCCCGGCGGGTACGGGCCTGTCCCGCTACCGCAACATCCGGGTGGAGCCCACCGAGGAGGCCAAGGCCGCGATGTACTCGGCCGTCGGCTACGACGACATCGACTACTCGCCGTTCTCGACCGGTTCCGGCCAGGCCGTGCCGCTGGAGGACTACGACTACGGTCCGTACAACCAGTAAGAGCTGAAGGTTCCGGGGGCATCCCCCGGAATGACGCAGCGTACGGTCACAGGGCGGTCATCCTTCGCGGATGGCCGCCCTGTGTCGTACATTGCGGGGTGGTGCGTCCCGCGCGTGTGCATTTGTTTTGACCAGAGCCGATGCGGTAGGTACGCTCTGTCCTTGTGCCTGGGGTGTGCCTGGGCTCGTGTGCGTGTCTTCAGCCGCATGGCGAGTCTGAACGAAAAGGCCACCGCAATCTGCGCTCTCTCGCCTTACGGCTGGAGCGTGCAGTGTTCGACACACCCGACCGCGTGGGTCGGCGAGTGTTCCAGGTTAGTTTCACATACGGCACACAGAAACCGGAGAAGTAGTGCCTACGATCCAGCAGCTGGTCCGGAAGGGCCGGCAGGACAAGGTTGAGAAGAACAAGACGCCTGCCCTCGAGGGTTCCCCTCAGCGCCGTGGCGTGTGCACGCGTGTGTTCACGACCACCCCGAAGAAGCCGAACTCGGCGCTGCGGAAGGTCGCGCGTGTGCGTCTGACCTCCGGCATCGAGGTCACCGCTTACATTCCGGGTGAGGGACACAACCTGCAGGAGCACTCCATCGTGCTCGTGCGTGGTGGCCGTGTGAAGGACCTGCCGGGTGTTCGCTACAAGATCATCCGCGGCTCCCTCGACACCCAGGGTGTCAAGAACCGCAAGCAGGCCCGCAGCCGCTACGGCGCCAAGAAGGAGAAGTAAGACATGCCTCGTAAGGGCCCCGCCCCGAAGCGCCCGGTCATCATCGACCCGGTCTACGGTTCTCCTCTTGTCACCTCGCTGATCAATAAGCTGCTGCTCAACGGTAAGCGTTCCACCGCCGAGCGGATTGTTTACGGCGCCATGGAAGGTCTTCGCGAGAAGACCAATGCCGACCCGGTCATCACGCTGAAGCGCGCGCTTGAGAACGTCAAGCCCGCTCTTGAGGTCAAGTCCCGCCGTGTCGGTGGCGCGACCTACCAGGTGCCGATCGAGGTCAAGCCTGGTCGCGCCGCCACGCTCGCGCTGCGCTGGGTCGTGGGTTACTCCCGCGCCCGCCGCGAGAAGACCATGACCGAACGCCTCATGAACGAACTGCTCGATGCCTCCAACGGCCTCGGCGCTGCGGTCAAGAAGCGTGAGGACACGCACAAGATGGCCGAGTCGAACAAGGCCTTCGCGCACTACCGCTGGTAGTCGCTACCCACATCGAGACCGAGAGAAGATTGAGCCTTATGGCCACCACTTCGCTTGACCTGGCCAAGGTCCGCAACATTGGGATCATGGCCCATATCGACGCGGGCAAGACGACGACCACCGAGCGCATCCTGTTTTACACCGGTGTGAGCTACAAGATCGGTGAGGTCCACGACGGCGCTGCCACGATGGACTGGATGGAGCAGGAGCAGGAGCGCGGCATCACGATCACGTCCGCCGCGACGACCTGCCACTGGCCGCTCGAGGACGTCGATCACACCATCAACATCATCGACACCCCCGGTCACGTCGACTTCACGGTCGAGGTGGAGCGTTCGCTCCGCGTGCTGGACGGTGCCGTCACGGTGTTCGACGGTGTAGCCGGCGTCGAGCCGCAGTCCGAGACTGTCTGGCGACAGGCGGACCGCTACGGCGTGCCGCGTATCTGCTTCGTCAACAAGCTCGACCGCACCGGTGCCGAGTTCCACCGCTGTGTCGACATGATCAGCGACCGCCTCGGCGCGACCCCGATCGTGATGCAGCTCCCGATCGGTGCCGAGGCGGACTTCAAGGGCGTCATCGACCTCGTTCGTATGAAGGCTCTGGTGTGGTCCGCCGAGGCCACCAAGGGCGAGATGTACGACGTTCTCGACATCCCGGGCACGCACACGGAGGCTGCCGAGGAGTGGCGCGGCAAGCTCCTTGAGGCCGTCTCCGAGAACGACGACGAGATGATGGAGATGTACCTGGAGGGCCAGGAGCCCACCGAGGAGCAGCTCTACGCCGCGATCCGTCGTATCACCATCGCGTCCGGCAAGGGCGGCGGCACCACCGTCACCCCCGTCTTCTGCGGTACCGCGTTCAAGAACAAGGGCGTCCAGCCCCTGCTCGACGCGGTTGTGCGCTACCTGCCCTCTCCCCTCGACGTCGAAGGCATTGACGGCCACGACGTCAAGGACGCGGAGAAGGTCGTCACGCGCAAGCCCTCGGACGACGAGCCGCTGGCCGCGCTGGCCTTCAAGATCGCGAGCGACCCGCACCTGGGCAAGCTCACCTTCATCCGGATCTACTCCGGCCGCCTGACGTCCGGCACCGCGGTGCTGAACCCGACGAAGGGCAAGAAGGAGCGCATCGGCAAGATCTACCGTATGCACGCGAACAAGCGTGAGGAGATCGAGTCGGTGGGTGCCGGTGACATCGTCGCCGTCATGGGCCTGAAGCAGACCACCACTGGTGAGACGCTGTGCGACGACAAGAACCCGGTGATCCTGGAGTCCATGGACTTCCCGGCGCCGGTCATTCAGGTCGCGATCGAGCCGAAGACCAAGGGTGACCAGGAGAAGCTGGGTGTCGCCATCCAGCGTCTCGCGGAGGAGGACCCCTCCTTCCAGGTCCACTCGGACGAGGAGACCGGCCAGACCATCATCGGTGGTATGGGCGAGCTCCACCTTGAGGTCCTCGTCGACCGCATGCGGCGCGAGTTCCGCGTCGAGGCGAACGTCGGCAAGCCCCAGGTCGCGTACCGCGAGACGATCCGCAAGACCGTCGAGCGTATCGACTACACGCACAAGAAGCAGACTGGTGGTACCGGCCAGTTCGCGAAGGTGCAGATCGCGATGGAGCCCATTGAGGGCGGCGACGCGACCTACGAGTTCGTGAACAAGGTCACCGGTGGCCGCATCCCCCGGGAGTACATCCCCTCGGTGGACGCGGGCGCCCAGGAAGCCATGAAGTTCGGCATCCTGGCCGGTTACGAGATGGTCGGTGTTCGCATCACCCTTCTCGACGGTGGTTACCACGAGGTCGACTCCTCGGAGCTGGCCTTCAAGATCGCCGGTTCGCAGGCGTTCAAGGAGGGTGCCCGCAGGGCGTCTCCCGTGCTCCTTGAGCCGATGATGGCCGTCGAGGTCACCACGCCCGAGGACTACATGGGCGATGTCATCGGCGACCTCAACTCGCGCCGTGGCCAGATCCAGGCCATGGACGAGCGCAGCGGCGCTCGCGTCGTGAAGGGCCTCGTGCCCCTCTCGGAGATGTTCGGCTACGTCGGAGACCTCCGCAGCAAGACCTCGGGTCGCGCAAGCTACTCGATGCAGTTCGACTCCTACGCCGAGGTTCCGCGGAACGTCGCCGAGGAGATCATCGCGAAGGCCAAGGGCGAGTAACTCTCGCGAGTAGACGCTTTAGGCTTGTAACCGGTGCCTGGAGTGGCGTCCGGCGCGAAGCACGAGCAATCGTGCGATGCGGCGGACGCCCCCGGGACCGGCATCCCAGCAAAGATCACCTGGCGCCGATGAAGCAAGGCGTACAGAACCACTCCGCAGGAGGACCCAGTGGCGAAGGCAAAGTTCGAGCGGACTAAGCCGCACGTCAACATCGGCACCATCGGTCACATCGACCACGGTAAGACGACCCTCACGGCCGCCATTACCAAGGTGCTGCACGACGCGTTCCCGGACCTGAACGAGGCCTCGGCCTTCGACCAGATCGACAAGGCTCCCGAGGAGCGCCAGCGCGGTATCACGATCTCGATCGCGCACGTCGAGTACCAGACGGCCTCGCGTCACTACGCGCACGTCGACTGCCCCGGTCACGCGGACTACATCAAGAACATGATCACGGGTGCGGCGCAGATGGACGGTGCCATTCTCGTGGTCGCCGCCACTGACGGCCCGATGCCGCAGACCAAGGAGCACGTGCTCCTGGCCCGCCAGGTCGGTGTTCCGTACATCGTTGTCGCGCTGAACAAGGCCGACATGGTGGACGACGAGGAGATCATGGAGCTCGTTGAGCTCGAGGTCCGTGAGCTCCTCTCCGAGTACGAGTTCCCGGGCGACGACCTTCCGGTCGTACGCGTCTCGGCGCTCAAGGCTCTGGAGGGCGACAAGGAGTGGGGCGAGTCGATCCTCAAGCTCATGGCCGCGGTGGACGAGTCCATCCCGCAGCCCGAGCGTGACGTCGAGAAGCCGTTCCTGATGCCGATCGAGGACGTCTTCACGATCACCGGTCGTGGCACCGTCGTCACCGGTCGTATCGAGCGTGGCGTCCTCAAGGTCAACGAGACCGTCGACATCGTCGGTATCAAGACCGAGAAGACCACCACCACGGTCACCGGCATCGAGATGTTCCGCAAGCTGCTCGACGAGGGCCAGGCGGGCGAGAACGTCGGTCTGCTCCTCCGTGGCATCAAGCGCGAGGACGTCGAGCGCGGCCAGGTCATCATCAAGCCGGGTTCGGTCACGCCGCACACCAGCTTTGAGGCCCAGGCCTACATCCTGTCGAAGGACGAGGGTGGCCGTCACACCCCCTTCTTCAACAACTACCGCCCGCAGTTCTACTTCCGTACGACGGACGTGACCGGCGTTGTGACCCTCCCCGAGGGCACCGAGATGGTCATGCCGGGCGACAACACCGTCATGACCGTCGAGCTGATCCAGCCCGTCGCCATGGAGGAGGGCCTCAAGTTCGCCATCCGTGAGGGTGGCCGGACCGTGGGCGCCGGCCAGGTCATCAAGATCAACAAGTAGTTTGTCGATCTGACCTGGTAGCTCGCTGAGCTGCAAGAAGGGCCCGTACGACTTCGGTCGTACGGGCCTTTTGCGTGTCCTGGGGCGTCCCGACGGGGCTACTTCCTCGGTGAAGACCTCTTCGGCGGAGCGGGCGGTGACGGCAGGCCCCCGACGGCTCAGGCCGACCGCTTCGTCGTTGGTGTTTTCACCCGATGGGGTGAGGAGGTGCCCCGGCGGCCGAGGCGGCCTCCGCCGGTACGCGCGGTACGAGGTCCAGTTCCGCCCACACCGTTTTGCGCGGTACGAGCCCCGGCGTGACGCCCCACCGGTCGGACAGGGCTTCAACCAGCAGCAGTCCGCGCCCCGACTCGTCGTCGGGGGAGGGCCGGTGGGGGCGGCGGGTGTCCGGGAGGTGGTCGTGGCGGGTGTCGGTCACCTCGACGCGGAGTACCCGGCCGTCGTCCGTCGTGGAGAGCGTCAGGCGGAAGTCCCGGCCCGGCACCCGGCCGTGCATGGCCGCGTTGGCGGCGAGTTCCGCGACGACATGTTCCGCCCGCTCGATCACCCCGCACGCAATGTTCCACTCACGTAGTTGCGCGGCGGTGAGCAGCCGGGCGAGACGCGCGCCGCGCCGGGTGGGGGAGAGCAGCACGGTGAAGGGGCGAGTGGGGGCACCGAGTTGGGTGGTTTTCTCGTTCACGCCGCCAGCGTGGCGGCGGCGTGCATACGCTGACCAGTGACGAACCGGTTACGTATGGTGATGGTCCGGAGCTTCTCCGACGTTGTCGGGCCTGTCCGGAGCGGCCGTACGGGCGGGGGCGTCGTCTCGGATGGGGCGGATACGGCGGTACATCGGAGGTGGGTCCGGGTGCGGACGACGGTGGAAGCGGGCGGTACGGAGCCCAGCGGTGAGCCGGATGAGCCGGGTTGGGAGGTCGACCCCGAAGACGAGTCGGGGGCGGCGGTCGTCGCCACGGTGGGGCGGCAGCTCAAGATGCGGCGCGAGGCGGCGGGGATGGGGGCGGCCGAGTTCGGGCTGGCGATCGGGTACGGGGAAGACCTCGTCTACAAGGTCGAGGCCGGCAAGCGGATTCCGCGGCCGGAGTATCTGGACAGGGCGGACGAGGTGTTGGCGGCGGGCGGCTTGATCGCCGCCATGAGGAAGGACGTGGCGGAGGTTCGCTACCCCAAGAAGATTCGGGACCTGGCGCGGATGGAGGCCAAGGCGGTCGAAACTGGGGTGTACGCCAACCACGGGATTCACGGCCTGTTGCAGACGGAAGAGCATGCGCGGGTCCTGCTTGAGACAAGACAGCCTGCGTACTCCCTGGGCGAGGTGGAGCGAGGTGTGGCTGCCCGCATGGCCCGACGCTCGGTCTTCGACCGCTCGCCGGCACCAGCACTCAGTTTCGTTCAGGAGGAGGCGGCGCTGCGGCGGCCCATCGGAGGCAAAATGGCGTTGCGCTGTCAGCTCGAACGTCTCCTGGAAGTCGGCCAGTTGAGAAACGTGTCACTGCAAGTGATGCCGCTCAACTGCGAGACTCATCCTGGGTTGGACGGTGGTATTGAGGTGCTGAAGTTCGAGGACGGTACGGCCGTGGGGCGCTCGGGAGGCGCGTTCAACGGGCGCCCGGTCTCCGACCCTAAACAGCTCCGGATCCTTGAGTTGCGGTATGGCATGATCCGGGCCCAGGCTCTCACCCCAAGGGAGTCGCTGGCTTTCATCGAGAAAGTGCTGGGAGAGACATGATCCGCAAGCCTTCTACGGGGGATGGCTCCACGCTGGAGTGGTTCAAGAGCAGCTACAGCGACAGCAGCAGCGGAAACGAC
Source organism: Streptomyces sp. NPDC052236 (assembly GCF_044548015.1). Taxonomy (NCBI): domain Bacteria; kingdom Bacillati; phylum Actinomycetota; class Actinomycetes; order Kitasatosporales; family Streptomycetaceae; genus Streptomyces; species Streptomyces sp. NPDC052236. The sequence goes on from NZ_JBIUBL010000015.1 coordinate 200,571, forward strand.
TGCATTGAGGTCGCCACCACCCGCGGCACGGTGTACATACGTGACTCGAAGAACGTCCAGGGCCCTCGGTTTACCGTTGCGTCCGCTGCGTGGGCGGACTTCGTGACGTACGCGTCGAAGCGCTGACCCTTGCAACTGTCTCCGCCCCGCCCTCGGTTGCTCTCGACGGCGGGGCGTACCGCGTTGCGGTCTCAGAAGACCGGCGCTGTGCGGATCTGTTGTCAGCCGGCGGTGCCTGCCTCGGGCGCCCAGGTCCAGGGGTGCGCGTCCGCCCCCAGGCCCACGACAGTGGCGCCCGAGCCGCCTATGTGCAGAGCGGGCGCGTCCAGGGCCGCCAGTACGCCGGTGCTGCGGGTCAGCAGCCTGTCCGCGACCCGCAGCTGGATCTGGCCCTTGAGGTCCTTGCCGAGGAGCACGGGCCCGCGCGGAGAGGGCAGCGCGCTCACCGCGCCGTAGCCCTCGAAGCGGACGCCGGGTGTGCGGGTGCCGTCGGGGCGTACGGAGGTGAGCGCGGGCGATGCGGTGCTGCGGCCCTCGGCCTTCGGGGTGGGCTCCGTGCGGTACAGCAGCTCTATGCCGCCGTCCTTGGCCGCGAGCGCGGCGGGGGTCCCCACGGCGACCGGCAGCGGTTCGGCCGCCCGGAGGGTCAGCGGCTGCCCGGGTGCGTCCTGGGTCCAGTGGTGGACGGTGTCGTGGCCCGCGCCGAAGACATGGACCCGCCCGGCGCCGTCCACGATGGTGGACAGCCCGTCCTGTATCTCGCCGTCTCGCTCCTCGCCGCCCGCCAGGTCCTGCCAGCCGCCCCACCGCCCCTCGGCGTCGCGGACGCGGGTGCTGACGCCCTGGTCGGCGTTGCGTACGAAGAGGTGGACCCGGCCGTCGGGGGCGGTGACGGCCACCGGGACGCCGATACGCCGCCCCCGGTCGCCGCCGCGTTCCGGATTGCCCAGGCCGAGCCAGGGGAGGAACCCGCCGCCCGCGGCGCGCTGCTCCAGCAGGACGATCTCGCGGGTGTTGGCCCCGCCGTGCCCACCGAGCGCCGAGAACCGCAGCCCGAAGAGCAGCTGCCGGCCGTCCTTCAACGTCGCCGCCCCCAGCGTGGGCGCGAGCGGCCCGCCGCCGAGGTCGTCCGGGTTCCCCCACGCGCCGCTGCCGCGCTCAGTCTCCCGCCACCGGACCGCGCGCAGCCCCAGCACTCCGTACGCGGCGAGCCTGCCGTCCGGCTCGACGGCCAGGGCCGTGCGGGCGCCCGGATAGCGGTAATGGGTGGAGCGGACCCAGCCCTTCCGGTTGTGCAGCGGCCGCTTGCCGCCCACGTTGTAGTCGCCGCAGCCCGCCGGGTTGCCGCAGTCCCAGCTCACGTCACCGCCGTACGGGAGGAGATTCGCGGCCTTGCGCTGGAGCACGCTCTCGGGCAGGTTCTTCGGCCAGTGGCGGTTGTAGTAGCCGCGGAAGGCGGTGGCGGCGAAGGCGGGAACCTGACCGCCCTCGTGGGTCGACTCGGCCACCCAGCGCACCATGGCCGCCCAGCTGAAGGACGCCACGGCGGTGTGGTCCGCGTGGTCGGAGTAGCCGCGCTGCTCGCTGTCCTTCTTGCGGACGCGCTCGCTGCCGTGCTGGATGTCCGGGTCGGGGTCCAGCGTCTGTATGACCGTGGGCCGGTAGCGGTCCATGAGCCCGACGAGTACGTCGATGAGCTCGTCGTAGTCGTACGAGCCGGCCTTGCGCACGGGGGAGTCGTCGGCGACGACGGTCCGGAGGTTGAGCTCGCGGTCCTTCCACAGGGAGGGCAGGCCCATCCGGCCGCCGCGCACGGTGTGCATCGCGAGGTTCAGGAAGATCAGCTCGACCCGGCGCGGGCCGTTGGCAAGGACATTGATCTCGGCCCGCTGATCACCGCGCAGGGTGGCCACGCCCTGCTGCCAGTCGGTGAACTTGGGCAGCCCGAGCAGCGTGGCGTACGCCTGGCGCAAGCCCTGGTGGCGGGCGGAGGAGTACGCGGTCTTGTCGGCGGCGGGCCGCGGTCGGTCGGGGATCTTGTTGACGCCGTCGGCCTCGCCCGCGGTGACGTACACGCAGACGAGCGGAGTACCGGAGTCCAGCATCCGCTGGGTGTCGGGGTTCATGAAGTACAGGTCGTCGTCCGGGTGGGCGAGTATCTGCATCAGCTGCGCGCGGCGGGTGCTGGCGATGGGCATACCGGGCGCGGGATCGGCGGCGAGAGCGGCCCGCCGGGGCGCGGGCACGGAACACCCGGCCAGGGCGACGGCCCCGGCGACGGCGCCTGTGGCGATCACCACGTTTCGCCGGCTCGGCCCGATCCGGCGCGCGGCAGCCTGCCCCAGGGCATGCGCGATATTCATCTGTCCTGCTCCGTCCGCTTTACTCGCAGCGGGCAGACAGGCCCCCCATGCTGCGTACGTTGAACTCCCCAAATGGGCGGATGGGCTGGTCAGAGCCGCTCCGCGATCAGCTAGACGGGGATTGTGCGCGATGGGTTGCCTGCGGCGCGGGGCCCTTGTCGGGGGCGCTGCCCCCGAGGCCCCCGCGCCTCAATCGCCGGCGGGGCTGACCATTCGCCTCGGGCCCCCGTCGGGGCTCCGCCCCGAACCCCGCGCCTCAATCGCCGGCGGGGCTGGATTCTCCAGCCCCGCCGGCGATTGAGGACACGGCCGAAGGCCGTACTGGGGGTCCCCCCACGCCCGCCAGGGCGTAGGGGGCGAAGCCCCTTGGTAGGTGCGGCGGCCACCGGCGGATCTGCGGGTCGTGGTCCCGGCGGATGTCCTGGATCAGCGGCCACAGCGCCGGCGGCGGCAGCCACGCCACGCCGTACGGGCAGTGGGCCGTACGGCGAGGACACGGCCGGACTCATCGGCGCGCAGCTCCACCGACACGCCGAAGTGATCGGAGATGTACAGCCCGTCCGGAGTCGGCGTATCGCCCACCAGCACCGCCCCGGCCGCCCGCAGCCTTCCGGCATCGGCGCGCAGCAGCACCCGGTCCAGCCGGGAGGCTCGCCCGGACAGCGAGGAGACGGCCGCCAGCGGATTGACGCCCGGGTCGAACGTCGGCGTCGCGTCGCCCGGCCCGTGGACCTCGCTCCACGCGTCGCGCATCCCCAGCGCCCGGGCGGGGCCCGGGCCCCCGTCGTTGAAGTCGCCCAGCAGGATCAGATCGCCCTCGACGCCCGCCAGACCCTCGGCGATCCTGGTCAGTTCGGCCTCCCTCCGCGCCGGGCCGTTCTCGGAGTGGTCGCTGCTCAGATGCGTCGCGGCGACCACGAGCGGGCCGCCCGCGCTCTCCACGACCAGCGCCGTGAGGGCCTTGTGCGGGCCGAGGACATGCACCCCCGCCTCCCGTACGGGCAACCGGCTGAGCAGCAGCAGCCCGCTCTCCGCCACGTCCCGCCCGGCCGGATCGGCGGAGACGGTGTACGCCTCACGCACCCACGGCGTCCGCAGCAGCACGGCGAGCAGCTCCGCCTCCACCTCCTGGAGCGCGATGACGTCCGCGTCGGCGTCCTCAAGGGCGGCGGGCAGCAGCAGCCTGCGCCGGGCGGTGTCGATGCGGTCGCTGTCGTACCGGTCCCACAGCGCGTTCCAGGTCAGTACGCGCACCCCAGCGGCCCGGACCGGCACCCCAGCGGCCGGGACCGGCACGCCACCGCCCGGGCCCCGGGGCGTATCCGCCGGAAGCCAGCCGCCCGCCTCATCCCATGCGTACGGCGTACGGGCCGTGAAGAACGGGGCCCGCAGCCGTCGCGGCTCGCGCACCCGCCCGGCGTCCGTCGCGTCGATACGGTCCACGCCCACGGACCGGTCCCAGACCACCTCGCCGTCCGCCTCGAAGAACAGCACCCGGTGCCACGGGATGTCGCCGCCGGGCACGAACGCGGACAGCGGGATCCGCTCGGGTGGTGCGCCGCGCTGGTTGATCCCGAGCACGAAGCGGGCCGGGTCGAACCGCGGGTCCCAGCGCACCCGGTGGTAGATCTCCTCGCTGGTGCGCATCTACGCCTCCTCCTCGACGGTGCCGCCCGCCCCGATGTACCAGGTGCGGAGCGTCTGGCCGGGGTACGGCGGTACGAACCGGTGCAGCTGCGCGGTGAGGACCCGCGGCGGCACCGGGTGCGGCCGTACGGCATTGCGCCGGACGAGTTCATCCTCGTCGACCAGTACCACCGCGTGCGTGATCAGCGCGTCGCGGCGGTGCGCGACCGCGTGCACCAGGGAACGCTGGTGCGGATTGAGGGAGGTGGCGTCCCACACCACCGGGGGGCCGTTTTCGCTGTCGGGCAGGCACCAGAACCGCTCCTCGATGCGCACCTTCACCTCGACCTTTGACCTTCGACGGCACGACGATCACCGTTCCCGGCATCCAGATCGTGGGCCGGCTGAGCAGCGTGGTCCCGTACTGCGCTCCGACGGACGGCCCGCGGTCCGTCGCGGCCGAGCGGTCGGCGCTCGCCACACCGGCGGAGCAGCGCCGCCGGAACTACTACGCCCTGCCCCATCTGGAGCACGCGGGCAACGGCTTCGTCGGCGTGGCGGCGGTCCACGGTGACGCGGCCCAGTCCGAAGAGGTCCTGAGCAGTCGCTTCATCGACGCGGAGGACTGAGCGAGGACTGAGCCCAGCCTCTCCCGAAGCGGTCCTCGGCCCGGTTACCACCGGGCCGAGGACCGCTTCTCCGTGTGCGCTGATACGCTCTCGGGCCGATTGGCCAGGGCCGCGTCCCGTGTGGCAGACTGTCGGGGTTGCTCGGTTGAGTGCCAATGCTGTGCGCCTCCCGCCGGGAGGACCGGAAGCGAGTCCCAGAGTACTCGTCGCCCCATCTGTCGTAAGGCAGCGCTGAGGCGGACGTACGGGAATCTTCCGGGAAGTGTCAGTGGGGCACCGGCCAGGCACCCGGTGGGCGTTCGTCCCCGGCCCGCGGTCTTCAGGCCCGCACCCCTTGAGTGGGAAATCCTTCGGGAGATCTTCGTAGAGGGAATGCGACACGCCCGACCGCGTGGGTCGGACAGAACAGCGTAAGACAGAGCACGGCGTCAAGCGCGGCCCTCGGGTTCCAGAGCGTTTCGAGAGACAGGATTGCTGAGTAGCCATGGCGGGACAGAAGATCCGCATCCGGCTCAAGGCCTACGACCACGAGGTCATCGACTCTTCGGCGAAGAAGATCGTCGAGACGGTGACTCGCACTGGTGCGTCGGTCGCGGGCCCGGTGCCGCTGCCCACTGAGAAGAACGTGTACTGCGTCATCAAGTCGCCGCACAAGTACAAGGATTCTCGCGAGCACTTCGAGATGCGCACGCACAAGCGCCTGATCGACATTCTCGACCCGACGCCCAAGACCGTTGACTCGTTGATGCGCCTGGACCTTCCGGCCGGCGTTGACATCGAGATCAAGCTCTGAGAGGCGCGGAGAAGATGGCAAAGCAGATCAAGGGCGTCCTGGGCGAGAAGCTCGGCATGACCCAGGTCTGGGACGAGAACAACCGTGTCGTCCCGGTGACCGTGGTCAAGGCCGGGCCCTGCGTCGTTACCCAGGTCCGTAAGAATGACATCGACGGTTACGAGTCGGTCCAGATCGCCTTCGGCGAGATTGACCCGCGCAAGGTGAACAAGCCCCTCAAGGGTCATTTCGCCAAGGCCGACGTGACCCCGCGCCGCCACCTGGTGGAGCTCCGTACCTCCGACGCCAGCGAGTACACGCTCGGCCAGGAGATCACTGCCGAGGTGTTCGAGTCCGGCGTCAAGGTTGACGTCACGGGCAAGAGCAAGGGCAAGGGCTTCGCCGGTGTCATGAAGCGTCACAACTTCAAGGGCCTCGGCGCCGGCCACGGCACTCAGCGTAAGCACCGCTCTCCCGGCTCCATCGGTGGCTGTGCCACCCCGGGCCGTGTGTTCAAGGGCATGCGCATGGCGGGCCGTATGGGTAACGAGCGGGTCACCACCCAGAACCTGACCATCCACGCCGTTGACGCGGAGAAGGGCCTGCTCCTGATCAAGGGCGCGGTTCCTGGTCCGAATGGCGGACTGGTCCTGGTCCGCACTGCGGCCAAGGGGGCCTGAGGACTATGAGCACCATTGACATTCTGTCGCCCGCAGGCGACAAGGCGGGGACCGTTGAGCTCCCGGCCGAGATCTTCGACGCGAAGATCAGCATCCCGCTGCTCCACCAGGTAGTCGTCGCACAGCTGGCCGCCGCCCGTCAGGGCACGCACAAGGTCAAGCGTCGTGGCGAGGTCCGTGGTGGCGGTAGGAAGCCCTACCGTCAGAAGGGCACCGGCCGCGCCCGTCAGGGTTCGACCCGCGCCCCGCAGTTCGCCGGCGGTGGCGTCGTGCACGGCCCCACGCCGCGCGACTACTCGCAGCGGACCCCGAAGAAGATGAAGGCCGCCGCCCTGCGCGGTGCCCTCACCGACCGGGCGCGCAACTCCCGCATTCACGTCGTCACCGGCGTGATCGAGGGCGACGTGTCCACCAAGGCCGTGAAGACCCTGCTTGCCAAGATCAGTGAGCGCAAGCACGTGCTCCTGGTCGTGGAGCGGGCCGACGAGGCCGCGTGGCTCTCCGCGCGCAACCTGCCCCAGGTACACCTCCTGGACCCGGGTCAGCTGAACACGTACGACGTGCTCGTCTCGGACGACGTGGTCTTCACCAAGACCGCCTTCGAGTCCTTCGTGTCCGGCGGGCCTGTTGGCCGGAACGATGAGACTGAAGGGAGCGAAGCCTGATGACTGAGGCTGTCGTTACCAGCAAGACCTTCACGGACCACCGCGACATTCTTGTCAAGCCGGTTGTCTCCGAGAAGAGCTACGCACTGCTCGACGAGAACAAGTACACGTTCATCGTCAGGCCCGGCTCCAACAAGACCCAGATCAAGCAGGCCGTCGAAGCGGTCTTCTCGGTCAAGGTCACCGGGGTCAACACGATCAACCGTCAGGGTAAGCGCAAGCGCACCAAGACGGGATTCGGCAAGCGCTCGGACACCAAGCGCGCCATCGTGACCCTTGCCGAGGGCGACCGTATCGACATCTTCGGCGGCCCGACCTCCTGACCGGGGTCGAGTCGTTCAGAAGTCCGGAATCTTCCGAGGACTGAGAAATGGGTATCCGCAAGTACAAGCCGACGACCCCGGGCCGTCGTGGCTCCAGCGTCGCCGACTTTGTAGAGATCACGCGGTCCACACCGGAGAAGTCGCTGGTCCGCCCTCTGCACAGCAAGGGCGGCCGGAACAACTCCGGTCGGATCACCGTTCGCCACCAGGGTGGCGGACACAAGCGCGCCTACCGTCTGATCGACTTCCGTCGTCATGACAAGGACGGCGTGCCGGCCAAGGTCGCGCACATCGAGTACGACCCGAACCGCACCGCGCGCATCGCGCTGCTGCACTACGCAGACGGCGAGAAGCGCTACATCATCGCGCCGAAGAACCTGTCGCAGGGCGACCGGGTCGAGAACGGCCCGGGTGCCGACATCAAGCCCGGCAACAACCTGGCGCTGCGCAACATCCCGGTCGGTACGACCATCCACGCCATCGAGCTTCGGCCCGGCGGCGGCGCGAAGTTCGCCCGTTCCGCGGGTGCCTCCGTGCAGCTGCTGGCGAAGGAGGGCACGATGGCCCACCTTCGTATGCCCTCCGGTGAGATCCGGCTGGTCGACGCCCGCTGCCGCGCCACCATTGGCGAGGTCGGCAACGCCGAGCAGTCGAACATCAACTGGGGCAAGGCCGGCCGTCTGCGCTGGAAGGGCGTTCGCCCGACCGTCCGCGGTGTCGCGATGAACCCGGTCGACCACCCGCACGGTGGTGGTGAGGGTAAGACCTCCGGTGGTCGCCACCCGGTTTCCCCGTGGGGTCAGAAGGAAGGTCGTACTCGCTCGCCGAAGAAGGCGTCCAGCAAGTACATCGTCCGCCGCCGCAAGACGAACAAGAAGCGCTAGGAGCGGGTTTAGATGCCGCGCAGTCTCAAGAAGGGGCCCTTCGTCGACGACCACCTCATCAAGAAGGTGGACGTACAGAACGAAGCAGGCACCAAGAACGTCATCAAGACCTGGTCCCGTCGCTCGATGATCATCCCGGCCATGCTCGGCCACACGATCGCGGTGCACAACGGCAAGATCCATGTCCCGGTGTTCGTCACCGAGTCGATGGTCGGCCACAAGCTCGGTGAATTTTCGCCGACTCGCACCTTCCGCGGCCACGTCAAGGACGACCGGAAGTCGAAGCGCCGCTAACGCGGGGTGACTGACTATGACTTACACCGAAGGGACAACCATGGAAGCCAGGGCCCAGGCGCGGTACATCCGCGTCACGCCCATGAAGGCCCGCCGAGTGGTGGACCTCATCCGTGGCATGGATGCCACGGAGGCTCAGGCGGTCCTGCGTTTCGCCCCGCAGGCCGCGAGCGTGCCGGTTGGCAAGGTGCTTGACAGCGCCATTGCCAACGCTGCACACAACTACGACCACCCTGACGCCTCTTCGCTGGTCATCAGCGAGGCGTACGTGGACGAGGGCCCGACCCTGAAGCGGTTCCGTCCGCGTGCTCAGGGCCGTGCCTACCGGATCCGTAAGCGGACCAGCCACATCACCGTGGTCGTCAGCAGCAAGGAAGGAACCCGGTAATGGGCCAGAAGGTTAACCCGCATGGGTTCCGGCTCGGCATTACCACGGACTTCAAGTCCCGTTGGTACGCCGACAAGCTGTACAAGGACTACGTCAAGGAAGACGTTGCCATTCGTCGCATGATGACGAAGGGCATGGAGCGTGCCGGTATCTCGAAGGTTGAGATCGAGCGCACCCGCGACCGCGTCCGTGTCGACATCCACACCGCCCGCCCGGGCATCGTCATCGGCCGCCGCGGCGCCGAGGCCGACCGCATCCGTGGCGAGCTGGAGAAGCTGACCGGCAAGCAGGTCCAGCTGAACATCCTCGAGGTCAAGAACCCCGAGGTGGACGCTCAGCTGGTGGCCCAGGCCGTCGCCGAGCAGCTGTCCTCCCGTGTCTCCTTCCGTCGTGCCATGCGCAAGAGCATGCAGGGCACGATGAAGGCCGGCGCCAAGGGCATCAAGATTCAGTGCGGCGGTCGTCTCGGCGGCGCCGAGATGTCCCGCTCGGAGTTCTACCGCGAGGGCCGCGTGCCCCTGCACACGCTCCGCGCGAACGTCGACTACGGCTTCTTCGAGGCCAAGACGACCTTCGGCCGCATTGGTGTGAAGGTCTGGATCTACAAGGGCGACGTCAAGAACATCGCCGAGGTCCGCGCCGAGAACGCCGCTGCCCGCGCCGGCAACCGTCCGGCCCGAGGCGGCACCGACCGTCCGGCCGGCCGTGGTGCCCGTGGCGGTGCCGGTGGCGGTGGTGGCGAGCGCGGAGGCGCTCGTGGTGGCCGCAAGCCGCAGCAGTCCGCGCCGGCAGCCGAGGCCCCCAAGGCCGACGCTTCCGCCGCTGCCGCTCCGGCTGAGAGCACTGGAACGGAGGCCTGACCGAAATGCTGATCCCCCGTAGGGTCAAGCACCGCAAGCAGCACCACCCCAAGCGCAGCGGTATGTCCAAGGGTGGTACGCAGGTTGCGTTCGGCGAGTACGGCATTCAGGCCCTCACTCCGGCGTACGTGACCAACCGCCAGATCGAGGCGGCCCGTATCGCGATGACCCGCCACATCAAGCGTGGCGGCAAGGTCTGGATCAATATCTACCCGGACCGCCCGCTGACGAAGAAGCCTGCCGAGACCCGCATGGGTTCCGGTAAGGGTTCGCCGGAGTGGTGGATCGCGAACGTCAAGCCCGGTCGGGTGATGTTCGAGTTGTCCTACCCGAACGAGAAGATTGCGCGTGAGGCGCTTACCCGCGCTGCTCACAAGCTTCCGATGAAGTGCCGGATCGTTCGGCGCGAGGCAGGTGAGTCGTGATGGCGGCCGTTACCAAGGCGTCCGAGCTGCGTGAGCTGGGCGACGAGGAGCTTGTCGCCAAGCTTCGCGAAGCCAAGGAAGAGCTGTTCAATCTCCGCTTCCAGGCGGCGACCGGTCAGCTCGAGAACCACGGCCGGCTCAAGGCCGTCCGGAAGGACATCGCGCGGATCTACACCCTGATGCGTGAGCGCGAGCTGGGCATCGAGACGGTGGAGAGCGCCTGATGAGCGAGAGCAATGTGACTGAAACTGCCAAGACTGACCGCGGATTCCGCAAGACCCGTGAGGGTCTGGTCGTCAGCGACAAGATGGACAAGACCGTCGTCGTCGCTGTCGAAGACCGTGTGAAGCACGCGCTGTACGGCAAGGTCATCCGCCGTACGAACAAGCTCAAGGCGCACGACGAGCAGAACGCTGCCGGCGTCGGCGACCGCGTCATCATCATGGAGACGCGTCCGCTGTCGGCGACCAAGCGCTGGCGCATCGTCGAGATCCTCGAGAAGGCCAAGTAATTCAGCGGGGGCTCCGCCCCCGCACGCCCCCTGCTGGGGGCTCGCCGCCAAGCCTCCGGGCCTGGCGGCGGGCGCCCGGCACTAGTTCCGCCAGGCTCGGCGGGAGTCCGGTTCAGGCTGGACTCCCGCCGGGAACCGGCAGACAAATCAGGAGATAGACGTGATCCAGCAGGAGTCGCGACTGCGTGTCGCCGACAACACTGGTGCCAAGGAAGTCCTTTGCATCCGTGTTCTCGGTGGCTCCGGTCGCCGCTACGCGGGCATCGGTGACGTCATCGTCGCCACCGTCAAGGACGCGATCCCCGGTGGCAACGTGAAGAAGGGTGACGTCGTCAAGGCGGTCATCGTTCGCACCGTGAAGGAGCGTCGTCGTCAGGACGGCTCGTACATCCGCTTCGACGAGAACGCCGCCGTCATTCTGAAGAACGACGGCGACCCTCGTGGCACCCGTATCTTCGGCCCGGTGGGCCGTGAGCTGCGCGAGAAGAAGTTCATGAAGATCATCTCGCTCGCGCCGGAGGTGCTGTAAGCATGAAGATCAAGAAGGGCGACCTGGTTCAGGTCATCACCGGCAAGGACAAGGGCAAGCAGGGCAAGGTCATCGCGGCCTTCCCCCGTGAGGACCGCGTCCTGGTCGAGGGTGTCAACCGGGTCAAGAAGCACACCAAGGCCGGGCAGACCGCTCGCGGTTCGCAGACCGGCGGCATCGTGACCACCGAAGCCCCTGTCCACGTGAGCAATGTTCAGCTCGTCGTGGAGAAGGACGGCAACAAGGTCGTCACGCGTGTCGGTTTCCGCTTCGACGATGAGGGCAACAAGATCCGCGTTGCCAAGCGGACGGGTGAGGACATCTGATGGCTACCACCACGACTCCGCGTCTCAAGACGAAGTACCGCGAGGAGATCGCGGGCAAGCTGCGTGAGGAGTTCTCGTACGAGAACGTCATGCAGATCCCCGGTCTCGTCAAGATCGTGGTCAACATGGGTGTGGGCGACGCCGCCCGCGACTCCAAGCTGATCGACGGCGCGATTCGCGACCTCACCACGATCACGGGCCAGAAGCCGGCCGTCACCAAGGCCCGGAAGTCCATCGCGCAGTTCAAGCTGCGCGAGGGTCAGCCGATCGGCTGCCACGTCACCCTCCGCGGTGACCGCATGTGGGAGTTCCTGGACCGCACGCTGTCGCTCGCGCTGCCGCGCATCCGCGACTTCCGCGGTCTGTCGCCGAAGCAGTTCGACGGCCGTGGCAACTACACCTTCGGTCTCACGGAGCAGGTCATGTTCCACGAGATCGACCAGGACAAGATCGACCGCGTCCGGGGTATGGACATCACCGTGGTCACCACGGCGACCAACGACGCTGAGGGCCGCGCGCTCCTTCGTCACCTCGGCTTCCCCTTCAAGGAGGCGTGACCGAGATGGCGAAGAAAGCTCTCATTGCCAAGGCTGCTCGTAAGCCCAAGTTCGGTGTGCGTGCGTACACCCGCTGCCAGCGCTGCGGCCGTCCGCACTCCGTCTACCGCAAGTTCGGCCTGTGCCGCGTGTGCCTTCGTGAGATGGCCCACCGTGGCGAGCTGCCGGGTGTGACCAAGAGCTCCTGGTAATTCCCTGACAGGGATACCCGGAGACTCTCGGTAAGCACAGGGTTGGCAGGAGCCCTCCCCTCCATGGCTTAGGCTAGGAGGGTTGGGCGTCTGCCACCCGGACGCCCGCGGGCGAAGCCCGCTAGTTAACGCTTACTACGCCGTAGGTCCCCGCACCGCACCCGTCCCGCCACTGAGTGGGGAGAGGGATGGCGCATACAGGAAACCCCGGCGAGAGAGGCCGAAGGCCAATTCATGACCATGACTGATCCGATCGCGGACATGCTGACTCGTCTGCGTAACGCGAACTCGGCGTACCACGACACCGTGGCTATGCCGCACAGCAAGATCAAGTCGCACATCGCGGAGATCCTCCAGCAGGAGGGCTTCATCACCGGCTGGAAGGTCGAGGACGCCGAAGTCGGCAAGAACCTCGTCCTGGAGCTGAAGTTCGGCCCGAACCGTGAGCGCTCCATTGCGGGCATCAAGCGGATCTCGAAGCCGGGTCTGCGTGTGTACGCGAAGTCCACCAACCTGCCCAAGGTTCTCGGCGGCCTGGGAGTGGCGATCATCTCCACTTCCCACGGTCTCCTGACCGGCCAGCAGGCAGGCAAGAAGGGCGTAGGTGGGGAAGTCCTCGCCTACGTCTGGTAGTCGGGAACGGAGGAAAAGCTAATGTCGCGAATCGGCAAGCTCCCCATCCAGGTTCCCGCCGGTGTGGACGTCACCATCGATGGCCGTACGGTCGCGGTGAAGGGACCCAAGGGTTCCCTCTCGCACACCGTCGCCGCTCCGATCGATGTCGCCAAGGGTGAGGACGGCGTTCTCAACGTCACCCGCCCCAACGACGAGCGTCAGAACAAGGCTCTGCACGGCCTGTCCCGCACGCTGGTGGCCAACATGATCACCGGCGTGACCACGGGATATGTCAAGGCGCTCGAGATCAGCGGTGTCGGTTACCGCGTAGCCGCGAAGGGCTCCAGCCTGGAGTTCCAGCTCGGCTACAGCCACTCGATCACGGTGGAGGCGCCCGAGGGCATCTCCTTCAAGGTCGAGTCGCCGATCAAGTTCTCGGTCGAAGGCATCGACAAGCAGAAGGTCGGCGAGGTCGCCGCGAAAATCCGCAAGCTGCGTAAGCCCGACCCGTACAAGGCCAAGGGCGTCAAGTACGCGGGCGAGGTCATCCGCCGCAAGGTCGGAAAGGCGGGTAAGTAAGCCATGGCATACGGTGTAAAGATCGCCAAGGGTGACGCGTACAAGCGCGCCGCCATCAAGCGCCGCCACATCCGCGTTCGCAAGCACGTCTCCGGTACGCCGGAACGTCCTCGCCTCGTCGTGACGCGCTCCAACCGCAACATCGTCGCTCAGGTCATCGACGACATCGCGGGCCACACGCTCGCGTCGGCGTCGACCCTGGACACCTCGATCCGTGGTGCCGAGGGCGACAAGAGCGCCCAGGCCAAGCAGGTCGGTGCGCTTGTCGCCGAGCGTGCTAAGGCTGCCGGTGTCGAGGCTGTTGTCTTCGACCGTGGTGGCAACAGGTACGCCGGGCGCATTGCCGCTCTGGCTGACGCCGCCCGCGAAGCCGGGCTGAAGTTCTAAGCCCCGGTTCCGGGACTAACGGACGTAACAGAGAGAGGTAAATCCAATGGCTGGACCCCAGCGCCGCGGAAGCGGTGCCGGTGGCGGCGAGCGGCGGGACCGGAAGGGTCGCGACGGTGGCGCTGCCGCCGAGAAGACCGCTTATGTTGAGCGCGTAGTCGCGATCAACCGCGTTGCCAAGGTTGTCAAGGGTGGTCGCCGCTTCAGCTTCACCGCGCTGGTCGTGGTGGGCGACGGTGACGGCACCGTAGGTGTCGGATACGGCAAGGCCAAGGAAGTTCCCGCGGCCATCGCCAAGGGCGTTGAAGAAGCGAAGAAGAACTTCTTCAAGGTTCCGCGTATCCAGGGCACCATCCCGCACCCGATCCAGGGTGAGAAGGCCGCGGGCGTCGTCCTGCTGAAGCCTGCTTCCCCCGGTACCGGCGTTATCGCCGGTGGCCCGGTGCGTGCGGTGCTCGAGTGCGCCGGCGTCCACGACATCCTGTCGAAGTCGCTCGGTTCGTCGAACCCGATCAACATCGTGCACGCGACTGTGACGGCCCTCAAGGGTCTTCAGCGTCCCGAGGAGATCGCGGCTCGCCGTGGTCTGCCCCTCGAGGACGTGGCCCCCGCGGCCCTGCTCCGTGCGCGTGCGGGAGCGGGTGCGTAATGGCTCGCCTCAAGATCACGCAGACCAGGTCGATCATCGGCACGAAGCAGAATCACCGCGACACCCTGCGCTCGCTCGGGCTCAAGCGCGTGCGTGACGTGGTTGTCAAGGAAGACCGCCCCGAGTTCCGCGGAATGGCTCACACCGTCCGCCATCTCGTGACGGTTGAGGAGGTCGACTGACATGGCGGAAAACAACCCGCTGAAGGTCCACAACCTCCGTCCCGCCCCGGGCGCCAAGACCGCCAAGACCCGTGTGGGTCGTGGTGAGGGCTCCAAGGGCAAGACGGCTGGTCGTGGTACCAAGGGCCAGAAGGCTCGTTACCAGGTTCCGGAGCGCTTCGAGGGCGGGCAGATGCCCCTCCACATGCGTCTCCCGAAGCTCAAGGGCTTCAAGAACCCGTTCCGCACCGAGTACCAGGTCGTCAACCTGGACAAGCTCGGCGCTCTCTACCCTGAGGGTGGAGAGGTCACGGTGGCCGATCTGGTCGCCAAGGGCGCGGTTCGCAAGAACAGCCTCGTCAAGGTCCTCGGCCAGGGCGAGATCTCCGTGGCGGTACAGGTGACGGTTGACGCCGTCTCCGGCTCCGCCAAGGAGAAGATCGCCGCTGCCGGCGGCACCGTCACCGAGCTCGTCTGACACGAGTTCAGTGGCTGAAAGCTGACAATCAACCGGGGATGCCTCTCAAATGGGGCATCCCCGGTTGGTCGTTCCTAGGGGGGCACTGTCGCCGGTAAGGTGGCGTGCACTGTTGCTGTAACAGTTGTTGCTGTAACAAGGGGGACGCAAGCCCCCCGGGTCGCGCGGTCTGTCGGAGTAGGATCGTGCGGATTTGCTGATCTGTACCCGTTACTCGTTATTCGTCATACGTCGTAGTCGTCGATCCTCAATACCGTCACCTCTGACGCAGTAGCGCGGGGGTCGCAGGAGGCACCGTGCTCACCGCGTTCGCCCGGGCGTTCAAGACGCCCGACCTGCGCAAGAAGCTGCTCTTCACACTCGCCATCATCGTGCTGTACCGGCTCGGGTCTCATGTCCCAGTGCCGGGCGTGAGTTACCAGAACGTACAGATCTGTGTGGACGCAGCCCAAAAGGGCAACAACAGCCTGTTCGGCCTGGTGAACATGTTCAGTGGCGGGGCGCTGCTGCAGATCACCATCTTCGCGCTGGGCATCATGCCGTATATCACGGCGAGCATTATTCTGCAGCTGCTGACCGTGGTCATTCCGCGGCTGGAGGCCCTCAAGAAGGAGGGTTCGGCCGGCACCGCGAAGATCACCCAGTACACGCGTTACCTCACGGTGGCTCTCGCCGTGCTGCAGGGCACCGGCCTGGTGGCCACCGCCCGCAGTGGCGCGCTCTTCGCGGACTGCCGAGTGCGCGATCAGATCGTTCCAGACCGTTCGATCTTCACCACGATCGTCATGGTCGTCACCATGACCGCGGGCACCGCGGCCGTCATGTGGCTCGGTGAGCTCATCACCGACCGCGGCATCGGCAACGGCATGTCGATCCTGATGTTCATCTCGATCGCCGCCGGCTTCCCGGGTGCCCTGTGGGCCATCAAGGAGAGCGGCAAGCTCGCCAAGGGCTGGATCGAGTTCGGCACGGTCATCCTGATCGGCTTTGTGATGGTCGCGCTGGTCGTGTTCGTCGAACAGGCGCAACGCCGAGTCCCGGTTCAGTACGCCAAGCGCATGATCGGGCGGAAGTCGTACGGCGGCACCTCCACGTACATCCCGCTCAAGGTGAACCAGGCCGGTGTCATCCCGGTCATCTTCGCCTCGTCGCTGCTGTACATCCCGGCGCTGGTGGCCCAGTTCTCCAGCGGCACCTCGGGCTGGAAGACCTGGATCGAGCAGCACTTCGTCACGGGCGACCACCCGTACTACATCGCCACGTACTTCCTCATGATCGTGTTTTTCGCCTTCTTCTATGTGGCGATCTCGTTCAACCCCGAGGAAGTCGCGGACAACATGAAGAAGTATGGTGGCTTCATCCCGGGTATCCGGGCTGGTAGGCCCACTGCCGAGTATCTGAGCTACGTGCTCAACCGGATCACTTGGCCGGGCTCGCTGTACCTGGGTCTGATTGCTCTCGTCCCGACGATGGCGTTGGCGAGCTTTGGCGGTGCCAACCAGAACTTCCCCTTCGGCGGGACGTCCATCCTGATCATCGTGGGTGTGGGTCTGGAGACCGTGAAGCAGATCGAGAGCCAGCTCCAGCAGCGCAATTACGAAGGGTTCCTCCGCTGATGCGAATCGTCCTCGTCGGGCCGCCCGGTGCCGGCAAGGGAACGCAGGCCGCGTACCTTGCCAGGAACCTGTCGATCCCGCACATCTCCACGGGCGACCTCTTCCGCGCCAACATCAGCCAGGGCACTGCCCTTGGTGTGCAGGCGAAGGCCTACATGGATGCGGGAGAGCTGGTCCCCGACGAGGTCACCATCGCCATGGCGAAGGACCGGATGGAACAGCCGGACGCCGAGCACGGCTTCCTGCTGGACGGCTTCCCGCGCAATGTCTCGCAGGCCGAGGCGCTGGACGCGATGCTGAAGTCCGAGGGCATGACGCTGGACGCGGTGCTCGACCTGGAGGTCCCCGAGGACGAGGTGGTCAAGCGGATCGCGGGCCGCCGCATCTGCCGCAACGACTCCAGCCACGTCTTCCACGTGACGTACTCCGCGCCGAAGACCGAGGGTGTCTGCGACACCTGCGGTGGCGAGCTGTACCAGCGCGACGACGACTCCGAGCTGACCGTGCGCAAGCGGCTGGAGGTCTACCACACGCAGACCGAGCCGATCATCGACTACTACCGGGCCCAGAACCTGGTGGTCACCATCTCCGCGCTGGGCCGGGTCACCGAGGTCACCCAGCGCGCGATGGAGGCGCTGAAGCAGCCCGGCGAGAGTGTTGTCGACGGGGACGACAAGGACTGAGCGGTACCCCGCAGTCCCTACGGACGGCCGCGACGCCCACTGGGCGCCGCGGCCGTCTCGCGTGCAGGGCCGGTTATCGTTGAAAAACAGCAACCAATAATTGAGCAGCCACAGCGGCGAGCAACCACCTCCGCGAGAGCGGCGGCGGCTTAGCCGCAAGGAGACGCATGGTGCAGATCAAGACGCCCGAGCAGATCGCGAAGATGCGCGAGGCGGGGTTGGTGGTCGCCGCCATCCACGCGGCGACACGCGCGGCCGCGGTGCCGGGTGCCTCCACCAAGGATCTCGACGAGGTCGCCCGTAAGGTGATCGCCGACCACGGCGCGAAGTCCAACTTCCTCGGCTACGGCGGGTTCCCCGCGACCATCTGCACCTCGGTCAACGAGGTCGTCGTGCACGGCATCCCGGATGAGAAGACCGTCCTCAAGGACGGCGACATCATCTCCATCGACGCCGGCGCGATCATCGACGGCTGGCACGGCGACGCCGCGTACACCGCCTTCGTCGGCACCGGCCACGCGCCGGAGCTGATCGAGCTCTCCCGGGTCACCGAGGAGTCGATGTGGGCGGGTATCGCCGCGATGAAGAACGGCAACCGGCTCATCGACATCTCCCGCGCCATAGAGACGTACATCCGCCGCCAGCCGCGCCCCGCGACCGGCAAGTACGGAATCGTCGAGGAGTACGGCGGCCACGGCATCGGCACCGAGATGCACATGGATCCGCATCTGCTGAACTACGTCTCCAAGAAGCGCGGCCGGGGCCCGAAGCTGGTGCCCGGCCTCTGCCTGGCGATCGAGCCGATGGTCTCGCTGGGCACCCCGTACACCGACGTGCTCGAAGACAACTGGACAGTCATCACCAAGGACGGCACCTGGTCCTCGCACTGGGAGCACTCGATAGCGCTCACCGAGGACGGACCGCTGGTGCTGACGGCCCCCGACTGCGGTAAGGCGAAGCTGGCAGAGCTGGGCATTACCGCCGCACCGGACCCGCTGGCCTCGGCCTAGGGATCCGCTTAAGGATCTCGGCGGGTGGGCAGGCTTGCCGGATTCGTCTTTCGGGGAGCCCTGTCGTAGACTGATGCGTCGGCTCTCGTGTACCCGTGTGTCTCTATACGGAGACCAGAGTCGATCAAGGTAGCCGATTCGAAGGGCGAAGCGTGGCCAAGAAGCAAGGTGCCATCGAAATTGAGGGCACCGTGATCGAGTCTCTCCCGAACGCGATGTTCAAGGTAGAGCTCCAGAACGGTCACAAGGTCCTCGCGCACATCTCCGGCAAAATGCGGATGCACTACATCCGCATCCTCCCGGACGACCGGGTTGTGGTGGAGCTGTCTCCGTACGACCTGACCCGTGGCCGGATCGTCTACCGATACAAGTAGATCTTGCCGCTGCCCCATTCGGTGGGGTGTCGGCACTGACCCGGAGAACCTCAATCACATGAAGGTCAAGCCGAGCGTCAAGAAGATCTGCGACAAGTGCAAGGTGATCCGGCGTCATGGCCGGGTCATGGTCATCTGCGACAACCTGCGCCACAAGCAGCGCCAGGGCTGACGCACGACCACCTGCACTCGCAGTTTTTCGCGCGACGCACGTAAACGTACATACGCAGAGCCCGTCCAAGCCCATGGCTGACGACACCTCCGGCGGGGGCCGGAGACCCGGGGCGTACCACTTCTCCCGCTCGGGAGAGGTCGGCGTCCGGGAGTGGTTCTGTGGAAGACCCCCGAAAACAACTGGAGCCATTGAATGGCACGCGTTTCAGGTGTTGACATCCCGCGTGACAAGCGTGTGGAAGTCGCCCTCACCTACGTCTTCGGCATTGGCCGCACCCGGTCCAGGGAGATCCTCTCCACCACCGGCGTGAACCCGAACAGCCGCGTTCGTGACCTGGCCGAAGAGGACCTGGTCAAGATCCGCGAGTACGTCGACGCCAACCTCCGCACCGAGGGTGACCTCCGGCGCGAGGTTCAGAGCGACATCCGCCGCAAGATCGAGATCGGCTGCTACCAGGGTATTCGGCACCGCCGTGGCCTGCCGGTCCACGGTCAGCGCACCAGCACGAACGCTCGTACCCGCAAGGGCCCGCGTCGCGCGATCGCCGGTAAGAAGAAGCCGGGCAAGAAGTAGTCCTCAGCAGGACGCTTATCAGCGGTCTTCGCTTGTAGGACCGACCACCTCCACGCAGGAGTAAAGACATGCCTCCTAAGGGCCGTCAGGGTGCAGCCAAGAAGGTGCGCCGCAAGGAAAAGAAGAACGTCGCTCATGGGCACGCCCACATCAAGAGCACGTTCAACAACACGATCGTCTCGATCACGGACCCCTCGGGCAACGTGATCTCCTGGGCCTCCGCCGGCCACGTCGGCTTCAAGGGCTCGCGCAAGTCCACCCCCTTCGCCGCGCAGATGGCCGCCGAGTCGGCCGCCCGCCGGGCGCAGGAGCACGGCATGCGCAAGGTTGACGTCTTCGTCAAGGGTCCCGGCTCCGGCCGTGAGACCGCGATCCGCTCCCTCCAGGCCACTGGCCTCGAGGTCGGCTCGATCCAGGACGTCACCCCCACCCCGCACAACGGCTGCCGCCCCCCGAAGCGTCGCCGCGTCTGATTTTGTCCCCGCTCCGCGGGGGTGAGGCCGGACTCCCGGGCGGTACGGCGCTTTGGCGTCGTATCGCCCGTACCCTTGTTCCTGTTGGCATCAAATAGCGGGTGCCAAGACTGGAGGATCAACCCATGCTTATCGCTCAGCGTCCGTCACTGACCGAAGAGGTCGTTGACGAGTACCGCTCACGGTTCGTCATCGAGCCGCTGGAGCCCGGTTTCGGCTACACCCTCGGCAACTCCCTGCGCCGTACGCTCCTGTCCTCGATTCCCGGCGCGGCTGTCACCAGCATCCGGGTGGACGGGGTCCTGCACGAGTTCACCACCGTGCCGGGCGTCAAGGAGGATGTCACCGATCTCATCCTCAACATCAAGCAGCTCGTCGTCTCCTCGGAGCACGACGAGCCGGTCGTGATGTACCTGCGCAAGCAGGGTCCCGGCCTGGTCACCGCCGCGGACATCGCCCCGCCGGCCGGTGTCGAGTGCCACAACCCGGACCTGGTCCTCGCCACGCTGAACGGCAAGGGCAAGCTGGAGATGGAGCTGACCGTCGAGCGCGGTCGCGGCTACGTCTCCGCCGTGCAGAACAAGCAGGTGGGTCAGGAGATCGGCCGGATCCCGGTCGACTCCATCTACTCGCCGGTGCTCAAGGTCACGTACAAGGTCGAGGCGACCCGTGTCGAGCAGCGCACCGACTTCGACAAGCTGATCGTCGACGTCGAGACCAAGCAGGCCATGCGTCCGCGTGACGCCATGGCGTCGGCCGGTAAGACCCTGGTCGAGCTGTTCGGTCTGGCGCGCGAGCTCAACATCGACGCCGAGGGCATCGACATGGGCCCGTCGCCGACGGACGCCGCGCTCGCCGCCGATCTCGCCCTGCCGATCGAGGAGCTCGAGCTCACCGTTCGGTCGTACAACTGCCTCAAGCGCGAGGGCATCCACTCCGTGGGTGAGCTCGTGGCGCGTTCCGAGGCGGACCTGCTCGACATCCGCAACTTCGGTGCGAAGTCGATCGACGAGGTCAAGGCGAAGCTGGCCGGCATGGGCCTGGCGCTCAAGGACAGCCCGCCCGGATTCGACCCGACCGCTGCCGCCGACGCCTTCGGCGCCGACGACGACGCGGACGCGGGCTTCGTGGAGACCGAGCAGTACTGAGCACCACCGCAGTACTGAGTACTTCCGGCAGGCAGTAGTCCGTCGGTAACTGACACCGGTACCTGATACGGCCGGTGCAGATCACAAGGAGAAACATCATGCCGCAGCCCGCCAAGGGTGCCCGTCTGGGCGGCAGCGCCGCGCACGAGAAGCTGCTTCTCGCGAACCTGTCGAAGCAGCTGTTCGAGCACGGCCGTATCACCACGACCGAGGCCAAGGCCCGCCGCCTGCGTCCGGTCGCCGAGCGCCTGATCACCAAGGCGAAGAAGGGCGACATCCACAACCGTCGCCTGGTGCTGCAGACGATCACGGACAAGGGCATCGTGCACACGCTCTTCACCGAGATCGCTCCGCGGTACGCCGACCGCCCGGGTGGCTACACCCGTATCACCAAGATCGGCAACCGTCGTGGCGACAACGCCCCGATGGCTGTGATCGAGCTGGTCGAGGGTGAGATCGCGAAGAAGGCGACCGTCGCCGAGGCCGAGGCCGCCGCCAAGCGCGCGGTCAAGGAAGACGCCCTCAAGAAGGACGAGGCCGTCAAGGACGAGGTTGTCGAGGACGCCAAGCCCGAGGCCGTCGAGGACGCCGCTCCGGCGGACAAGTCCAAGGACGCCTGAGCGTTCTGAGGCTGACGGACGGGCCCGTACTCCCTTCGGGGGGTGCGGGCCCGTTCCGCTTGGACAGGAAAGGATTGAGGATCAGCGCGTGAGCGACGAGGTGGAGCCCGGGTGGGTCCGGGTGCGGCTGGATCTGTCGTACGACGGCAAGGAATTCTCGGGCTGGGCCAAGCAGGCCGCCGGGCGGCGGACGGTCCAGGGCGAGATCGAGGACGCGCTGCGTACGGTGACGCGCTCCTCGCAGACGTACGAACTGACTGTCGCCGGGCGGACCGACGCGGGGGTGCACGCGCGCGGGCAGGTGGCGCATGTGGACCTGCCCCTGGCGGTGTGGGAGGACCACCGCGAGAAGCTGCTGAAGCGGCTGGCGGGGCGGCTCTCGCGCGATGTGCGGGTGTGGCGGGTGACCGAGGCGCCCGCGGGGTTCAACGCGCGCTTCTCGGCTGTCTGGCGGCGGTACGCGTACCGGCTGACCGACAACCCCGGGGGCGTCGACCCGCTGCTGCGCGGCCATGTGCTCTGGCACGACTGGCCGCTGGACGTGGCGGCCATGAACGCGGCGTCGGCCGGGCTGGTCGGGGAGCACGACTTCGCGGCGTACTGCAAGAAGCGCGAGGGCGCCACCACGATACGTACGCTGCAGCAGTTGGAGTGGGAGCGGGACGCGTCCGGGGTGATCACCGCGACCGTGCGTGCGGACGCCTTCTGCCACAACATGGTGCGCTCGCTGGTCGGCGCGCTGGTGTTCGTGGGCGACGGGCACCGGCCGGTGGAGTGGCCCGCGAAGGTGCTTGCCGCGGGCGTACGGGACTCGGCGGTCCATGTCGTACGCCCGCACGGCCTCACGCTGGAGGAAGTCGGCTACCCCGCGGACGATTTGCTGGCCGCCAGGAATCTGGCGGCCCGCAACAAGAGGTCACTGCCCGGCGGCGGCGGTGGCTGCTGCTGAGGCCTGCGCCTCGCCGCGGCGGACGATCTGGCGGAAGGTGAACTCCGCCAGGTCGTCACCGGCCGCGAAGGCCTTGGAGTCGGTCTTGGTGACCGACTTGACCTTGGTGTAGCCGGTGGCGGTGAAGTAGGCGTACCGCCCGTAGGAATTGGCGGTGAAGCGGCAGACCGGGCCGCCCTTGCAGAAGGTGGCGATCCCCGCGCCGGGCAGCGGGGCGACATTGCCGTCCGCCTGCCGTGCGGCCTTCTTCGCCTCCGCCTCGGTCCCGAAGACCGCGACGCCGACGGTGACGGCGATGCCGTCCTTGCTGTACGTGGCGCGGAAGACCTGGTCGCAGCCGTTGGTGTCGAGGATCCGGCCGAGAGCGCCCTGGGTGGCCGAGGGGCAGGTGCCGGTGCGGGCGGTGGCGCCCTTGGCGTAGACCCGGTCGCCCATCGTCATCTTCTTGCCCGGGAAGAGGGTCTCGGCGCTCAGCAGCGCCGTGTCCTTCTTCTCGCTGGAGATGAACTCCTTCGGATTCGGCGGCGGCAGGGGGGCCACCGAGGAGAACGACGGCTCGGGCTGTGTGGTGTCGCCGGGCAGGTTGGGGGCCGCGGGCAGCTGGCTGGCGTTCTTGTCCGACGCCTGGGCGGCGTTGTCGCTGTTGGACGAGACGATCGCGGTCGCCACGATGCCCGCTATGGCGGCGGTGGCGAGCGCCCCGCCACCGATCAGCAGCCAGCGCTTGCGGCGGGCGCGCGCCTCGGAGGCGTCGGCGAGCGCGGCCCAGTCCGGGCCCTCCGGCTGGGAGGAGGCGCGCAGGTCGAAGGGGTCCGGCGGGGCCGGGAGAGGGTTGTACGGGTCCTGGAGCCGCCCTCCGTAGGGGTCCTGGCGCTGTGCCGCGTACGGGTCTTGGTTCTGTCCCCCGTACGGGTCCTGGTTCTGTCCGCCGGACCCCCACTGGGGTCCCCCCTGCCCGAAGCTCATGGGCCGCATCTTAATCGTGTTGGGCGAGCCCGGCGCCGACGGGGACAATCGGGGCCATGGGACATCTTGAGGCGGGGCATCTGGAGTACTACCTCCCGGACGGACGGGTGCTTCTCGGCGACGTCTCGTTCCGGGTGGGGGAGGGCGCGGTCGTCGCCCTGGTCGGGGCGAACGGCGCGGGCAAGACCACGCTGCTGCGGCTGATCGCGGGGGAGTTGCAGCCGCACGGCGGGACGGTGAGCGTCAGCGGCGGACTGGGGGTGATGCCGCAGTTCGTCGGCTCCGTGCGGGACGAGCGGACCGTACGGGACCTGCTGGTATCGGTCGCGCAGCCGCGGATCAGGCAGGCGGCGGCAGCGGTGGACGCGGCCGAGCAGCTGATCCTGACGGTCGACGACGAGGCCGCGCAGATGGGGTACGCGCAGGCGCTGAGCGACTGGGCGGAGGCACGGGGGTACGAGTCGGAGACCCTCTGGGACATGTGCACGGTGGCGGCGCTGGGCATCCCGTACGACCAGGCGCAGTGGCGCGAGCTGAGGACGCTGAGCGGGGGCGAGCAGAAGCGGCTGGTCCTGGAGGCACTGCTGCGCGGCCCGGACGAGGTGCTGTTGCTGGACGAGCCGGACAACTATCTGGACGTCCCGGGGAAGCGGTGGCTGGAGGAGCGGCTGAAGGAGACGCGTAAGACGGTGCTGTTCGTCTCCCACGACCGGGAGCTGCTGGCGCGGGCCGCGGAGAAGATCGTGAGCGTGGAGCCGGGTCCCGCGGGGTCGGATGTGTGGGTGCACGGCGCCGGCTTCGGTTCGTACCACGAGGCGCGGCGGGAGCGGTTCGCGCGGTTCGAGGAGCTGAAGCGGCGCTGGGAGGAGGAGCACGCGCGGCTGAAGGCGCTGGTGTTCCGGCTGCGGCAGCAGGCGGCGATCAGCCCCGACATGGCGTCGCGCTACCGGGCGATGCAGACGCGCTTCAAGAAGTTCGAGGACGCGGGCCCGCCGCCGGAGCCGCCGCGCGAGCAGGACATCCGGATGCGGCTGCGGGGCGGGCGGACGGGGGTGCGGGCGGTGACGTGCACGGGGCTCGGACTGACCGGGCTGATGAAGCCGTTCTCGCTGGAGATCTACTACGGGGAGCGGGTGGCGGTGCTCGGCTCGAACGGGTCGGGGAAATCGCACTTCCTGCGGCTGCTGGCGGGGGACACGTCGGTGGCGCACACGGGGGAGTGGAAGCTGGGCGCGCGGGTGGTGCCGGGCCACTTCGCCCAGACGCACGCGCATCCGGAGCTGCTGGGCCGGATGCTCGTGGACATCCTGTGGACGGAGCACGCGAAGGACCGGGGCGGCGCGATGAGTGTGCTGCGCCGGTACGAGCTGGAGCGGCAGGGGGACCAGCCGTTCGAGAAGCTGTCGGGCGGCCAGCAGGCGCGTTTCCAGATCCTGCTGCTGGAGCTGGCGGGCACGACGGCGCTGCTGCTGGACGAGCCGACGGACAACCTGGACCTGGAGTCGGCGGAGGCGCTGCAGGAGGGCCTGGAGGCGTACGACGGGACGGTGCTGGCGGTGACGCACGACAGGTGGTTCGCGAAGTCGTTCGACCGGTACTTGGTGTTCGGCTCGGACGGGGTGGTACGGGAGACAGCGCAGCCGGTCTGGGACGAGCGGAGGGTGGAGCGGGCGCGGTAGCTCTGGCCGGTGGCGCTCCCTGGAGGAAAGGGAGCAATCGCCGCTACAGTGACGGCCGTTGTCGCGTGGCGTGAATCCTGGGGGCGGGCATGCAGGCCGACGGAGTGGCGGATGCGTTGCGGCCCGGTCGCGGCTTCGGGCCGTTCACGGTGCTGGCGGAGCTGGCCAGCGGGGGCATGGGACGGATCTATCTGGCCCGGTCGCCGGGCGGCCGTACGGTCGCGGTGAAGACCCTGCTCACCGACAGCGAGGACGACCGGCGGCGCTTCGCCCGTGAGGTGGTGCTGGCGCAGCGGGTACGGGGTGTCTACACCGCGAGTGTGGTCGACGCCGACGCGACCGCGGCAGTCCCGTGGATGGCGACCGAGTACATTCCGGCGCCGTCGCTGCGGGATCTGGTGGAGGGCTGCGGGACGCTCGGGGCGAGCGCCCTGTACTGGGTGGCCGCCGGTATGGCGGAGGCCCTGGTCTCCATCCACACGGCCGGCCTGGTGCACCGGGATGTGAAGCCCTCGAACGTCCTGCTACCGATCGAGGGACCGCGGGTGATCGACTTCGGCATCTCGCAGTCGGGGGACGTCACCCGTACGCAGGCGGCGCTGGGGACGGTCGCGTACGCGGCGCCCGAGCAGGCCCGCGGCGAGCCGACCACCGCCGCCTCGGACGTGTTTTCGCTGGGGGCCACCCTCTTCTGTCTCGCCGTCGGCCGGGCGCCCTACCGTGACGGTGGTGCGGGCCCCGCCTTGGAGCAGCTGGTGCGGGCCGCGAGGGGCGAACTGGACGTCTCCGGGCTGCCGCCCGAGCTGGACGCGCTGATCATGCCCTGTCTCGCCCTGGACCCGGCGGACCGTCCGACTCCGGCCGGGGTGCTGGCCCACTGCGGGGCCCGGCTGGGGAACCGGCCGGACGCGCGCGGCGGGGAGGACTGGCTCGATCCGGCCTGGATCGAGGCCATCGAACGGCACCGGGAGCGCCGGATCCGCGCGGTGGAGGAGGCACGGCGGCGCGTCGACCCCGAGGCGGTGACGGGAGCGGTCTCGGCGCCCCGGCCGACCGCACGCCTCGCGACGGCGGGATCGACGGCGCCCGCCGGCCTTCCGTACGGCAGGACGCGGCTGTGGTGGGCGGCAATCGGCGGGGCGGTGCTCGCCGCGACGCTCGCGGGCGTCCTGGTGGTGCGGCCGTGGGAGAGCGAGGGCACGCGGGCCGCAGGCGTTCCGGACGAGCCGGTGCGCCTCTTGGAGGTTGAGAGCGAATCTCAGGGGAAGTGCGGGACCGACTCCGGCACGCCGGCACCGGCAGACCCCCTGGCGACGGCGTCCCCGGCGTGGGACGGGCGATCTTTCACCTCGGAAAAATCGGGCGGCGAGAGCACCTGCGTCGTCGTCTCGACAGCCCCCGGGATGACCGTCAACAAATTCAAGGACGTCACCGCCTTCAATGACACATCGCCGGGGCGCGATGGCTGGTCCATCAGGGTCACCTTCGAGGACGCGGACCGGGAGAAATTCGCCGAGCTGACGGGGAAGATCGCGGATCGGTCTCTGTCGGCGGACGACCCAGGGGCCAGGCTGGCCGTCGTCATGGGCGACAAACGGCTGCTGGCCAGCTTTGTGATCATGGACCGGCTGACGGGTGGCAGCGCGGTCATCGCGGTTGACCTGGGCGCCAATACGGCCGAGTTCGTGGCGAAGGCGCTCGGCGCGCCATGATCCAAGCCCTCCGGGTCTCAGGACCCTGGCACCCCACGCCCCCACGACTCTGCCCCCGGTCGCGGAGCCGTTTTGACCCAGGCGGGGGACCGCGGGTATTCTGCTGGTTCGTTATGCGTATTGGCTTGCTCCATCTCACGTGAGGGGCCCTTACGCCGGCTCACCGGGCCGATGACCAGCGGCAGGCACTCGGGTTGCGTCCCCGTAGCGCCGCCAAGGCTGTCGTGATCGTCCGGGTGGCCTGTCAGGACCCTTCCCCTAAGCCCTGGGGCTTAGGGAGGCCCCATCACTGAAGAAGCGAAGGCTACGACCGTGCGTACGTACAGCCCCAAGCCCGGCGATGTCACGCGCCAGTGGCACATCATCGACGCGCAGGACATCGTCCTGGGCCGTCTGGCGACTACGGCAGCGAACCTCCTCCGGGGCAAGCACAAGCCGATCTACGCCCCCCACATGGACATGGGCGACTTCGTCATCATCATCAACGCCGAGAAGGTTCACCTCTCCGGCAACAAGAAGACCCAGAAGATGGCTTACCGCCACTCCGGTTACCCGGGTGGCCTCCGTTCCGTGCGCTATGACGAGCTTCTCGCCAAGAGCCCGGAGAAGGCTGTGGAGAAGGCCATCAGGGGCATGATCCCGAAGAACACCCTGGGCCGTCAGATGCTGTCGAAGCTCAAGGTCTACGCGGGTGACCAGCACCCGCACGCCGCCCAGCAGCCGGTCCCGTTTGAGATCACCCAGGTCGCGCAGTAGTTCCGGCCACCCCCTAAGACGAAAAGAAATCTGAGGAGCATCGTGGCCGAGACCACTGCAGAGACCCCCGTCGAGGAAGAAGAGACCTTCGACGCGGTAACGACCTTCGAGTCGGAGGTTCCCGTCGAGGGCGAGTACACCTCCGAGTCCCTCGCCGGCCGTTTCGGCGAGCCCCAGCCGGCCGCCGGCCTGGGCCGCCGTAAGGAAGCCATCGCCCGCGTCCGGATCGTTCCGGGCACCGGCAAGTGGAAGATCAACGGTCGCACCCTTGAGGAGTACTTCCCCAACAAGGTGCACCAGCAGGAAGTCAACGAGCCCTTCAAGGTGCTCGAGCTCGACAACCGCTACGACGTCATCGCCCGTATCTCGGGTGGCGGCGTGTCCGGTCAGGCCGGCGCCCTGCGCCTCGGCGTGGCCCGTTCGCTCAACGAGGCTGACGTGGACAACAACCGCGCCACGCTCAAGAAGGCCGGCTTCCTCAAGCGCGACGACCGTGCGGTCGAGCGCAAGAAGGCCGGTCTGAAGAAGGCCCGTAAGGCCCCGCAGTACAGCAAGCGCTAAATTTCACGCGCACGCTGGCCTGTACAGCTTTGGTCTGTACGGTTTTTCGTTCGCCCCGGCGGCACTCCTGTGCTGCCGGGGCGTTCGTTTATGGAAGTACGAAGTACACGGAGTACCTCGGGCGTATGACGGGACACCGCGCTCAGAGGCTTGCGGTTTCGGAGCATTTTCGGAGGACAGCTGTGGGACGACTCTTCGGCACGGACGGCGTGCGCGGTGTTGCCAACGCGGATCTGACAGCGGAGCTCGCGCTCGGCCTGTCGGTCGCCGCGGCGCATGTGCTCGCCGAAGTGGGAACCTTCGCGGGTCATCGGCCGACGGCGGTGGTCGGGCGTGATCCCCGTGCCTCGGGTGAGTTCCTGGAGGCCGCTGTCGTGGCGGGCCTCGCGAGCGCGGGCGTGAACGTCCTGCGCGTAGGGGTGCTGCCCACCCCCGCTGTCGCGCACCTCACCGGCGCGCTGAACGCCGACCTCGGCGTGATGCTCTCCGCGAGCCACAACGCCATGCCGGACAACGGCATCAAGTTCTTCGCGCGTGGCGGGCACAAACTGGCCGACGACCTCGAAGACCGTATCGAGACCGTGTACGACCAGCACCGGACCGGAGCGCCGTGGGAGCGGCCGACCGGCTCGGGCGTCGGGCGCGTGACCGACTACGACGAAGGCTTCGAGAAGTACATCGCCCACCTGATGCAGGTGCTGCCGAACCGGCTCGACGGCCTGAAGGTCGTCGTGGACGAGGCGCACGGCGCGGCCTCCCGCGTCTCGCCCGAGGCCTTCGCCCGGGCCGGGGCCGAGGTCATCGCCATCGGCGCCGACCCGGACGGGCTCAACATCAACGACGGCTGCGGCTCCACGCACCTGGGCCCGCTGAAGGCCGCCGTCATCGAGCACGGCGCGGACTTCGGCATCGCGCACGACGGCGACGCGGACCGCTGCCTGGCCGTGGACGCCGCGGGCGAGGAGATCGACGGGGACCAGATCCTCGCCGTACTGGCGCTCGCCATGCGCGAGGCCGGGACGCTGCGCGGGGACACTGTCGTCGCCACCGTCATGTCCAACCTCGGCTTCAAGCTGGCGATGGAGCGCGAGGGGCTGCAGCTGGTGCAGACCGCGGTCGGCGACCGGTACGTACTGGAGTCGATGAAGGCCGAGGGCTACGCGCTGGGCGGCGAGCAGTCCGGGCATGTCATCGTCCTCGACCACGCGACGACCGGTGACGGCACGCTCACCGGCCTGATGCTGGCGGCGCGCGTCGTCGCGACGGGCCGCTCGCTGGCCGATCTTGCCGCGGTCATGCAGCGGTTGCCGCAGGTGCTCATCAATGTGCCGGACGTGGACAAGTCGCGGGTGAAGACCTCCGCGGAGCTGGCGGGCGCGGTGGTGGAGGCGGAGCACGAGCTGGGTTCCACCGGTCGCGTACTGCTGCGCCCGTCGGGGACCGAGCCGCTGGTACGGGTCATGGTGGAGGCGGCGGACATCGAGCAGGCGCGAGCGGTGGCCGGGAGGCTGGCGGACGCGGTGAAGTCCGCCCTCGGCTAGGGCAAGAGGTTCGATGGAGACGCCGCTCGACGCCACCAGGGTCGGGCGGCGTCTCGCGTCCCGCGGCTATGAGGTGCGGGACTTCGACGCCGTACGGGTCCGCTGCTCGCTCCACAGGAACTTCTGCAGCAGCAGCGTCAGCGTCCCCGCCAGCACGATGCCCAGCAGGTTCAGCAGCAGCTGCTCCACCGAGCCCCACGCCTGGTTGTACTTCTGGTAGCTGAAGGCCACCGCCGCGTTCGCCGCTGCCGGGACCGTCGTGACCGAGATCGCCACGCCGACCAGCGCGCCAGACTTCGCCGACGTCAGCGAGAGCATCCCCGCCGAGCCCGCCAGCACCGCGACGACGAACGAGAACCAGTCCGGGCGGTAGATGAAGTTCGTGTTCGGGCGCTCCGCATCCAGCTTCGCCGCCTCGAAAAGGTCGACCCAGTCCATGAAGTAGCTGAAGACCACCGCTACGAGCATGGCCGCCGCGAAACCCGTGATCAGCGCCAGGAACGAACGCCACGCCAGCCGGGGCGCGCGCTGCACCAGCGCCGTACAGAAGCCGGCCAGCGGGCCGAACTCCGGGCCCACCGCCATCGCGCCCACGATCAGGATCGCGTTGTCGAGCACCACACCGCACGCCGCGATCATCGTCGCCAGCGCCAGGAAGGCGATGTACGTGACGGAGAGCGTCGACTCCTCGTGGGTCGCCTCCTCCAGCTGCTCCCACAGCACCGCGTCCGCGGCTTCGCCCGGGGCGTCCTCCTCCGCCTGGTCCGCGCGCTCGGACAGCGACAGGTCAATGTTGTTCACGGAGATCGAGCCGCACTTGTCGATGCCGAGCGACCGCAGCCCGGCTATCAGCTCGTCGCCCGCCTCCCGCGCCACATCACACAGCACCAGGTCACCCCGGGGGTCGCGGGCGGCGCCGGGGACGAGCGCGAGGTGCGTCGTGCCGACGGTCTTCTCTATGAGGTGCACGACCTCGGTGGTCCGGTCGGCGGGGATGAGCAGTCGCAGATGCAGCACGCCGAAGCGCTCCTCAGAGTTTGCGGAGGGACAGGCGCTGGACCTTGTGGTCGGGGCCCTTGCGCAGCACCAGCGTGGCACGGCCGCGCGTGGGGGCGACGTTCTCCAGAAGGTTGGGCCGGTTGATGGTGCGCCACATCGTACGGGCGTAGTCCAGCGCCTCCTCCTCGGATACTTGGGTGTACTTCCTGAAGTACGAGAAGGGGTTCTGGAAGGCGGTCTCGCGCAGCTTGCGGAAGCGGTTGAGGTACCAGCGCTCGATGTCCTCGGGGCGCGCGTCGACGTACACGCTGAAGTCGAAGTAGTCGGCGAGGCCGACGCGGGTGCGGCCGTCCTGGCCGGGCAGGGCGGGCTGGAGGACGTTGAGTCCCTCGACGATCAGGATGTCGGGGCGGCGGACGGTGAGGAGCTCGCCGGGCACGATGTCGTAGATCAGGTGCGAGTAGACGGGGGCGGTCACTTCGTCCTTGCCCGCCTTGATGTCGGCGACGAAACGGGTCAGCGCCCTGCGGTCGTACGACTCGGGGAAACCTTTCCGCGACATCAGGCCGCGCCGCTTGAGCTCCTCCATGGGGTAGAGGAAGCCGTCGGTGGTGACGAGCTCGACGCGGGGGTGCTCGGGCCAGCGGGCCAGCATCGCCTGGAGGACCCGGGCGACGGTGGACTTGCCGACCGCGACCGAGCCCGCGACGCCTATGACGAAGGGGGTGCCGCGCTGCTCGCCGTGGCCGTTGCCGGCGTCACCGAGGAAGGTGTTGAGCGCGCCGCGCAGACCGGCCGTGGCCTGGACGTACAGATTGAGCAGCCGGGAGAGCGGGAGGTACACGTCCCGCACCTCGTCCAGGTCGATGACATCGCCCAGACCGCGCAGCTGCTCGACCTCGTCGGCGGTGAGGGGGAGCGGGGTCCGGTCGCGCAGAGCGCTCCACTCGGCGCGGGTGAGGTCGACGTACGGGGTCGAGGCGGGCTCGGCCCGGCGGTGGGTGCTCGGGTGGGTGCTTCGTGGCGGCGAAGAGATCACAGACACATTGTCGGGGCTGCGGGGACGGCGTGGCGGGTGGGATCGGTCACGCGGGCGGGGCGCGCCGCAGCAGCGGCGCGCCCCGGGTCCGTACGAATCAGCCGAGGGTACGGAGGCCGGTCCAACCGCGCTCTGCGACGACCACTTCGGCCGCGGCGGCAAACTCCTCCGGTTCGAGCTAGGCCCCAGCCCGGAACTGGCCTGCGCCGCCTGAGCCGGGGCTACTCCTGGGTGAAGATCTCCTCGGCGGACGGGGCGGTGACGGCGCGCAGGAGCCAGCGGTGCAGGATCTCGAGGTCGACGCAGCCGGTGATGCGCTCACGGGCCTCTTCGGGGACATCGACGCCACGCTCCGCCAGGACGGACAGGACGTCCTCGGCGGCACGTTCGGCGCGTCCTTCGGCGCGTCCTTCGGCGCGGCCTTCGTCTCGGATCTCCTCCGAGATGGGCGACTTGTAGAAAGAAAGGTCCACGGCCACCAGTGTCCTCCATAGTGCTGCGGCGGGCAGCTTGCCCAGGCCCTGTGAGATGAGTTCGATGATGGGGTTGTGGACTGCTGCCGAAGTAATGAGCGGTAGTGACTTCTGGTGAGCGTGAGTGAGTGCTGGGTCGGGTTTGGGTCTGGCCGTACGGGCCGGTCTTCTTCTGTTGTGCGGCGTGCTCCGGGCCCC